>NZ_JARZHI010000060.1:0-64464 GCF_029946465.1 Polyangium sorediatum | reverse complement strand
CGCGGCGACCCAAGCTCGACCACGGGCTCGAAGACCCAAGGGGCCACGGTCTACCGCGCCCTCTGCCTCCAGACCCCCGAACCCTAGCGCAGCCTTCAGATACAAGGGGCGGACAGCCCCCGCGGGGCACGGGGCAGCGCCCCGGTGCGACGCCTACAGTCCGAAGGGGGACGCTACCGAACCCGCGGCACCCGTGCACCTTCCAGTGCGAGGAGCCGTGCTTTCGTCTGCACGCCGCCTGGCGCGGAGAACCCCACGGCGGCTCCGGCGGCGCCTAGGATTCGGTGGCAGGGCACGACGATCGGGATTGGGTTTTTTGCGAGCGCTTGCCCGACGGCGCGGGCGGCTGCGCGGGATTTGCCGAGGCGCGCGGCGAGCTCGCCGTAGGTCACGGTTTGGCCGGGCGGGATGTCCTGTGCGGCTTGGTAGACGGCCCGGTAAAACGGTGACACGCGCTCGAGGTCGAGGGGCACCTTTGAAAAATCTTGGGGGGCGCCGCCGAGGTGCGCGGCGACGAGGTGCATCACGTCCTGGACCCACGCGGGCGGGGCTACGCGCACGGCGCCGGGCGCGATCGCTGTGATCCATGTGATGGTCTCCTCCTCTCGTTCGCTTGGAAGTGCGAGCGCGAAGATGCCTCTCGGACTCCAGGCTACGACCACGCGACCGAGCGGTGTGTCGAAGGGCTCGAACCCCAATCCGTCCATAATGGTTGTTCCTACCAAACCCTGGGCGTAGTGTCCACGACGCTCTCGCTGCCGGACCTGGTCACCGGGGGATGCAGGGCGTCGCTCCATGGGCTCGCTGGTCCGTCCGCGTCATTGCCGTGCGCGTGCGTACGGGGTCCGTACGCGCGTCCCTTGGGCTGCCGCTCGTCTTTGCGCGTCTGTCTTCACGGTGTTCTTCGACGGGAATCATTTTCTGCCCGGGGCCTTTTCGAACTCCGTCCTGGACCCATGCGTTTCTCGGTATGGGGCATGCTTCCACATTCCCGCCGTGGGATGTATATCGTCGGGTGTAGGGACGTCGGGTATTCCCGGAATTCCCTGATGGCGAGGGGCCATCGAATTCCTCAGCATTCGAGGTCCATGCTGGACTCTTTTCGAGGGTCCGAGGACGGCGCGCAGGGCGCCGATCGAGCTTTCAAGGGAGGGCGTGCATGACGCGATCCAGGGTTTGGCGGGGTGGGAATCGTATCGGATCTTTGATCGGCGCGGCGGCGGCGGTTGCCCTGGTCCTCCAGACGCAATCGCCTTCGGCAGCGCCCAAGCATTGTGGTGATTTTCTCGCGCGTGTGGCGGAGCTGCCGGGGTACCCGGACGGGATCGTCCTGCGGAAGAGCCGCGTGTACGTCTCTGGCCCTGCGCTCGGCGTCGACGCGGGCGGGGCTCCCTCCGAGATCGCGGTGTTCCATGGGAAGACCGGGGAGCACCTCGAGACGATCTCCATCCAGGGGGAGGACCTCGCCGCGCCCCACGCGCTCACGGGCCTCACGGTCGACGCGGATGGGCGCCTGTATGCCGTGAGCTCCCAGCTCGGCGTCCTGCGGCTCACGGACAAGAAGTTCGGAAAATGGAAACAAACGGTGTATGCCGGCCCCTTTCCCGACCTCACCTCCTGCGCGCCGGGCGATTCCAGCGACCTTTGCGCGCCCAATGTCTACGAAATGCCGCCGATGCCCAGCGACATCACGTTCGCCAAGGACGGTCATGCCTACGTGACCGACGCTGCCCAGGCCACGATTTATCGGATCCCGCCCGGCGGCGGTGCACCTGAGATCTGGCTCCAGAGCGCGAAACTCGCCGGATACTACGACCTCCAGGGCGCGCGGGGGATCCTCGTCAGCGCCGACGGCAAGAGCCTCTACGTGACCGTGGGCTTCTCGGCCGACGCGCCGTGGGAGGGCCGCATTTACAAGATCCCGCGTGTCCCTGCGCCGAAGGAAGACGACGTCACACTCGTGCACGTCTTTCCGAATTTCGAGGCGCCTTCGGGCCTGGGCCTCGGCGAGGACGGAGAGCTCTTCGTGGCCCTTTCCATCACGAGCGAGATCGCGGTCGTGAAGCCCACGGGCGGCGAGCTCGGCCGATTCGCTTCGGCCACGAACGACGAGATCCCCCTCGATGGGCCGGCGCACATGGCGTTCGACGGCAAGGGCGGGCTTTTCGTGACGAACCAGGCGATCCCCAGCGGGCTGCTTGATCGTTTCGCCGTGGTCGAGGTCGATGTGAAGGATCGGGGCTACAAGAACCACCCGCCGAAGCCGAATCTGCCCTGACGGCAAGACAAACCCTCCGCGGAAAAACGTTTTTCTTGGTCCTCGGGCGCACGCGTGATACGGGGCCGCATGCCCTTCCCCTGGGTCAGCGGCCGTGCTAACCTCTTCCCTCATGGGCAGCGCGGCGTGGCGGCTCGGGGCGGAGGATCCGGACGATCCCACGTTTTATCCCGCGTTCGACGACATGGGTGAAAGCGCTCTCCAGCGCCTCATGACCGAGCTGCTTCGCCCCTTGATCGCGCGGTTCCTCGCCGAACGATGCATCCAAGCCTTCGTGGGGGCCGACCAGTTCATCTACTGGATCAAGGGCAACGCGAAGGCCGTGGTGGCGCCCGACGTGTACGTGATGCCGGGTCTCCCGTCCGACGTGGCCCCGCGGTGCTGGAAGGTCTGGCAGACGGGCGTCGCGCCGAGCTTTGCGCTCGAGATCATCGCCGAGGAAGACGAGAACAAGGACGTCTCCCAGTCCCCGCAGCGGCACGACGAGCTCGGCACGCGTGAGCTCGTGGTTTTTGATCCCTACGTCGACGTCCGCTCGGGCCGCACGCGTTTCCGCGTCCATCGGCGCGACGAGCGCGGCAAGCTCGTGGTCGTCGAGGCGACGAACGCGGATCGGGTCTGGAGCGAGGTGCTTGGCTGCATGCTGCGCGCGGTCGGTGGAGGTGATGCCATGCGGCTTCGCCTGGCCGTGGACGCCGAGGGGGAGGAGCTGTTCCCGACGGAGGCCGAGGCTGCGCAGGAGGCGAAGCGCAAGGCCGAGGAGGCGGCGCGCAACGCGGAGCGCAAGGCCGAGGAGGCACGCGAGGCGGAGCTCGCGGCGCGGGAGACGCTCGACGCGGAGCGTGTGGCGCGCCGGAACCTCGAGCTCGAGCTTGCCCGGATGCGCGCGGAGCTCGAACGCCTGCGGCGTTGACGTCTGCCGGGCGCTCGACCCCGCCCGGGACCTTTTGGTACGCTCGGCGCACCATGCGCGCGCCGCTTCCCCCTATGACCCCGATCACCCTGCTCGCTGCGACGTCCCTGTTCGTCCTGTCCGCCTGCGCATCCACCCAGGAGCGGTGCGCGGAGCCGGCCCCCGCGGCGCCCGTGGGTACGGCCGCTGCGGCCGCGCCTCCGCACGCGGACCGAAATGCGTTTTTTATGGGCAATGCCCGCGAGATCGTCGAGAAAACCCCGATCGGGCCGGACGAGAAGACCAAGCTCGTCCCGCTCTTCGAGAATGCCGATCACACGGTCAACGTGATCCAGACCCGCGGGACCGTGCCGCTGCATTACCATGCCGATCACGACGAGCTCGTCGTGATCCTGGAGGGCAGCGGAACCTTCTCCGTGGAGGGGCAATCGCGCGTGGTGAAGGCAGGCGATGTGCAGGTCATTCCCCGCGGCGCCGTGCATTCCTACGTGCACGAAGGGCCCGGCGTGACCGTGGTCGTTTCGACGTTTTCATCGAAGTTCGATCCGAAGGATCGAATCATGGTCGACGCCAAAAAGCCGTGAACCTTCGCCCGCGTCATTCCGGCGTGACCGCGAGCAACACCAGGACGCGCCGCGGTTCTGGTTGACAGGATCGTTGCCCGCCTTGCCGCGGCTCGTTCGATGAACTGCGCATTGCGCAGTTCATCGACCCTGCGTCCAGCGCTTGCGCTGGTCCGGGGTGGAGGGGGCGGACAGCCCCCTCCTGGGGCCTGGGGCGACGCCCCAGCGCAGCAGCTCCCAGACGAGACCCTTGCAGGATCGCTCAGGCGCTTGGCGGGGGCACGGATTCGTGTTGCTGGCTCGAACCTTCGGATCGTGCCAGGCGGTCGAGCGAGAGCGCGACTGCGGCTTGCGCCATCGCGCGCTCCTCGGGCCGAAGCTCCGTCTTCCGCGCGGCGAGCCAGGGCTGCACGTGGCGGCGCAGGACGTCGGGCAGCACCAGGCGTTGCTGCCGGATGTGCGCTTCGGCGTCTGTCCGCGCGCTCTCGTAGCTGTAGCCGTGAAGCTCGCCGTCGTGCTCGCCTTCCGGCGCCGCTGATGGCACGAGCGTGAAGCCCAACGCGAGCCGCAGCACGGAGACGGTCGCGCTGTACCGCTTCGCCTTCGGGAGATCCGTCTCGACGTACGTATTTTGCGTGCACGTCGCCACGAAGAGCCGCTCCTTGCGCCGCGCCCGCTCGGCGAGCGCTCGCCACGGCGCGATTTGCCAGTCGGCCGGCGGCAGATCCCCGTGTGTGCCGTCGATCGCGAGCACGCCCGCGGGATCACGGTCCGCGATGAGCTCGCGGCGCACGGCCTGGCAGCCTGCGGAGAAACCCGCGAGGATGACGTCGCCGACGGGCACGCCTGTGGTGGCCGCGACGCGCGCCACCGTCTGGGGCAATGGCTCGCCCGTGGCATCGTCGTACGCTGCGATGCTCGCCTCGGGCCCGAGCGCGGCCCGCAGATCGGCGTCGACGTGCGAGCCCACCAGATAAAGAACGAGGAGCGGCCGCTGCTCTCCCTCTCCACGCTGCACGAGGCGATAAGCCATTGGATTCCTCCGCGCTGCCCGGCGAACGCCGGACGTCTCGACCCTTCAACATAGCATGAATATCACGAGATGACCCATTTCAAGTTCTTCCCGATCCCGAAATCATGGCATCCTCCTCGCTGATGCTCGGCTTCTTCAAGGAACGACGGCGCAACGCTGTCCGGGGGCACCCCTTTCCGCCCGCGTGGGAGGTCATCCTCACGGAGAACGTGCCCTACTTCGGTAGGCTCTCGCCCGAAGACCAGGACGAGCTCCGCGGCCTCGTGCAGATTTTCCTCGACGAGAAGCGCTTCGAGGGCTGCCGCGGGCTCGACGTCGACGACGAGATCCGCGTGACGATCGCGGCCCAGGCCTGCGTCCTGCTCCTCAACCGCGAGAGCGACGTCTACCCGGATCTCGAGGTCGTCCTGGTCTATCCGAGTACGTATGTCGACAAACGTCCGCGGACGGTCGAGGGCGGCATCGTCGTCGAGGACGAAGAGACGAGGCTCGGCGAGTCGTGGGGCAGGGGCATGGTCGTGCTGGCCTGGGACGCAGTGCTCCACGGCGCGGCCGACGTGCGCGACGGTCACAACGTCGTCCTGCATGAGTTCGCGCACCAGCTCGACACCGAGGACGGCGCGGCCGACGGCGCCCCCGTGCTTTCGCGGCGCGCGGCGTATGGGCCGTGGGCGCGCGTGCTCGGCGCGGCGTACGAGGGGCTCTTGCGGGACGTCGCGTCGGGGGACCGCACGGTCATCGATACCTACGGCGCGAAGAACCCGGCCGAGTTCTTCGCCGTCGTGACGGAAGCCTTTTTCGAGCGGCCGCGCGCCCTCCGGGCCAAGCACCCCGCGCTCTACGAGCAGATGCGCGGCTTCTACCAGCAGGATCCCGCCGAGCTCGGCCACCCCTCGCGTTGAAACGTCCCCTGCAAAGCCCTCCGCGCCTGCCCTCGCCGTGCTAGGAGGGCGCGGGAGCCCGCTCCCTCGATCGAATCGCATCCTCTATGTCCAAAACCGGAACTGATCGTCCCGCTGCCGTGCTCGTCGCGGTCCAGCTCGCAACCGTCGCCGACGTGGATCACGAGGCCGATATGGCCGAGCTCGGGCGGCTCGTGAACACGCTCGGCTACGACGTCGTCGCGACGGTGTCGCAGCGCCGCTCGAATGTCTCGAAGGGCGCGGTGCTCGGGGAAGGGAAGCTCCGCGTGCTCGCCGAGATCACGGGCGGGCCCGGCCCCGCCGGCATGCGCTTCAAGAAGCCCGGTCAGAAGCGCGACGACGAGGACGAGCCCGAGGAGGCGCCGGAGAGCGCCCCGGGCGACGACGAGGACACGGGCGATGACGCGGGCGTCGTGCACGCGTCCAAGACGCCGACGCTCGTCGTCGTTGATCACGACCTCTCGCCGAGCCAGCTCCGCAACCTGGAGAAGTGCACGGGCGTCGAGGTGCTCGATCGCAGCGGCGTGATCATCGAGATTTTTCACCGTCACGCGCGCAGCCGCGAGGCGCGGCTCGAGGTGGAGATCGCGCGGCTCAATTACGTGGCCCCGCGGATGCGGGAGTCGAGCGGCGGCGGCGATCGGCAACGCGGCCGCGGCGCGGGCGAGAGCCAGCTCGAGCTCGATCGGCGCAAGATCCGCGATCGTATCGCCGAGCTGCGCAGGGAGATTGATGGCATCCAGCGCGAACAGGCCACGCGCCGCGCGCTTCGGCAGAACGCGCGCCGCGTCGCGCTCGTGGGCTACACGAACGCGGGCAAGTCGTCGCTCATGCGCGCGCTCACGGGCAGCGACGTGTACGTGATGGACAAGCTCTTCGCGACGCTCGACACCACGGTGCGCGCGCTGCACCCCGAGATCAAACCCCGGATCCTCGTCTCGGACACGGTCGGCTTCATCAAGAAGCTGCCGCACGACCTCGTGGCCTCGTTCCGCTCGACGCTCGACGAGGCGCTCGAAGCCTCGCTCCTGCTCTACGTCGCGGACGCCTCGGACCCCACGTTCCGCAGCCAGCTCGACGTGACGCGCTCGACGCTCGCGGAGATCGGCGCGGAAGGCGTGCCCTACAAGCTCGTGCTGAACAAGGTCGATCGGGTCGCCGAGGAGGACCGCACGATCCTCCTGCGCGAGTTCCCCGAGGCGATCCTGATGTCGGCCAAGGATCCAGCGGACATCACGCGCCTGCGGCAGATCCTCATCGACTTCTTCGACGCGCTCATGGTGCCCGGCGAGCTCGTCGTGCCGTACACGAAGCAGGCCCTCGTGAGCGAGGTGTACGAGCACGCAAAGGTCCTGTCCGAGACGTACGACGAATCCGGCGCGCACCTCGTGCTCCGCGCCGAACCCGCGGCGCTCGCGCGGCTCCAGAGCCTCGTCGAGAAGTGATCCGCCTCAGGCGCCCTTCGGCTCGCTGAGGCCGCCTTTGCGGCCGAGGGAGAGGGCTCCCACGGCCGCGATGAGCTCCATCGGATCGATCGGCTTCTCGATGTGCGCCTGGTAGCCCGAGGCGAGCGCCCGGCGCCGGTCTTCGGGGCGCACGAACGCGGTGAGCGCGACCGCGGGCAGGCGTGAGGCGTCGAGCCTGCGGCCGCTGCGAACCTCGCGGATCAAAGCGAATCCATCCATGCCCGGCATGCCGAGATCACTCACGAGCACGTCGATGGGCTGCGCCGTGACGAGCGCGAGCGCCTCCTCCGCGCTCGCCGCGGACACGACCTCGGCGCCGTGCTCCTCGAGCAGGCGTCGCACGAGCTCGCGCGTGTCCGGCTCGTCATCGACCACGAGCACGCGCGCGCCCGAGAGATCGTGCACGCTCACGAGGGACGACCGCGCGCTCTCGGGGCTCGAGACCCGCGTGGTGGGCGCGTTCGGCTCGGCCTCGTCCGCGCGCGGCGTGATGGGCAGATCCACCACGAACCGCGCTCCTTTGCCCGGCCCTTCGCTCTCGGCGCGCACGCGCCCGCCGTGCAGCTCCGCCAGGTGCCGGACGATGGCGAGCCCGAGGCCGAGGCCTCCGTGCTGGCGCGCGGCCGAGGCGTCGGCCTGGCGGAAGCGCTCGAAGACGTGCGGCAAGAACTCCGGCGGGATCCCTTGCCCCGTGTCCTTCACCGCGATCTCCACGTGCGCGTCGTGGCTCGTGCACGAGACCTCGACGACCCCGCCGCGTGGCGTGAACTTGATGGCGTTCGACAGGAGGTTCCACACGATCTGCTGGATGCGCCCCGGATCGCCGAGCAGCGTCCTGTCGCGCGCGCCTTTGCATCGTGAGAGCGTGATGCTCTTCGCCTCCGCCGCGTGGCGCACCGATTCGAGCGCCGCGTCGATCACGGCTTCGAGATCCACGGACGACACGTCGAGCTTGAGCTTGCCGCTCACGATGCGGCCGACGTCGAGCAAATCCGAGATGAGCTGCGTCAGCAGGCGCGCGTTGCGGTCGATGACCTCGAGGCCACGCGCCATCGTCGCGGGGGCGGGGTCGGGCTTCTGCAGGATCTGCGACCAGCCCACGATGGCCGTGAGCGGCGTGCGCAGCTCGTGCGAGACCGTCGCCAGGAACTCGTCCTTGAGCCGGCTCGCGCGCTGGGCCTCGGCGCGGGCCGCGCGCTCGCTCGCGAGCAGCGCCTCGCGCTCCTCCGCGGCGCAGAGCTCGCGGGTCACGTCGCGCATCGTCACGACGCCGAGCTCGACGTTCCCTCGCGCGTCGCGCACGGCACGGCCGGCGTAGCGGACGAGCATCTCCTCGCCCGTCACGCGACGCAGGCGCAGATCCACGTCGCTGAACACCTCCCCTCGGATCGCCCTGGAGATGGGCCACTCTTCGAGGGGCAGCTCGCGCCCGTCGAGCGTCGAGAGCGCGGTCTTGCCGACGAAGTCGCGCAGATTCATGCCGATGGCCGCGGAGAGGGGCCGCCCGTCCGTGCGGAGCCCGCCGTCGGAGAGGTTTCGCGCGGAGGGGTCGAGGGAGACGAAGTTGCCGGCTGCGTCGCTCACGAGGACCGCTTCGGCCATGCTCCCGAGGATCGCTTCGAGCTTCGACAGGCTCTGCTCGGCGCGCGCGTGGGCCGCGCGGACCTCCATCTCCATCCGATCGGCGCGCTTGCGCTCGGTGATGTCCACGATCAACGCGCCGGCCGAGGCGACGGCGCCGTCCGGCGCGAACACGGGGAACAGGTGGAGGAGCCAATCGCGCATCTCCTCGGGGCGCTCCTTGGACGCGGCCCGGATCTCGACGCTTTCGAGGCGCTCGCCCGTCGCGAAGACCTTGTGGAGCAGCGGCTCCACCAGCGGGACGAACTCCGGGACGACCTCCTGGATCGAGCGGCCGTGGTGTTCCTTCGTGGGCAAACCATTCATCCGCGCGAGCGCCGGGTTGACGAGCAGGTAGCGGCACGCGTGGTCGAAGAACGCGAACGCGAACGGGACGTGGGCGAGCAGCGACTCGATCTCGGCCGTGCGCGCCCCCTCGGTCTGCTCGAGCGCGCGTGTCCGCTCGTCGACGCGGCGCGTGAGCTCCGCGTTGCGGCTCTGCGCGCGGGCGAGGGCGCTCCAGAATCGATCGCAGATCGCCCCGAGGAGCACGGCGACCACGACGAGCTCGACGAGCCGCGCGTGGCTTCCGAGGAGCGCCTCGAACCCTCGCCGGACGCCGAAGAGGACGGCCACGAGGGCGAGGCCCACGCCGAGCCCGGCGAGCTTTCGTCCGCGGCTCCGGGCTGGGTGCCGCGCCTCGATCGAACCCATTCGTCCCACGCCCCCGAGGCGCGCTTCGCCCCGGAGGCCATCTACGCACGAGCCAAAGGTCGAAGGAAAGGTCGACGCGCACGCGCGCCGCGCGCAAAATGGTGGGTCGACACCACGGAAAACGCTGGAGATTCCTGCGGCGCGTGCGCGCGCTGCGGGAATGCTCGTATCCGCGATTCAGGGCCCGCCCGAGTGGGCAAACCGACGTCTTCCCAGCCCGCGCTCGGCGCCGTAGGATACGCGCCCTTTCGGACGTCCAAGGCCCGTATTCCCCATTCCAAATCCATGCGCCAAGCCGAACCCGACCGCCCGCGCCTCCACCTCGTGGACGCGACGTACGAGCTCTTCCGCGCCTACTTCGCGCAGCCGTCTCGCAAGGCTCCCGACGGCCGCGAGGTCGGCGCCGTTCGCGGGCTGCTCTCGACGTTGATGGTCCTCACGCGGGACGCGACGCATATCGCTTGTGCCACGGACCACGTCGTTCGCTCGTTCCGCAACGACCTGTACGCCGGATACAAGACCGGCGACGGCCTGCCCGAGGAGCTCGCCTCGCAGTTCGGCCTGGCCGAGGACGCCATGCGCGCGCTCGGGCTCGTGGTCTGGCCCATGGTCGAATTCGAGGCCGACGACGCGATCGCCGCGGCAGCCGCGCGCTTCTCGAACGAGGCGGGGCAGGTCCTGATTGCCTCGGTCGACAAGGATCTCGCGCAGTGCGTCGACGGCACCCGCGTCGTCATGCTCGACCGGAAAAACGACAACGCCGTCCTCGACGCGGACGGGGTGGCCAAGAAGTTCGGCGTGACGCCCGCCTCCATCCCGGATTTCTTGGCGCTCGTCGGGGACGCGGCGGATGGATATCCCGGATTGCCCGGGTGGGGGGAGAAGTCGGCCGCCGCGGTGCTCTCCGTGTTCGGCACGATCGAGCGCATCCCACGCGAGGCCTCCGCGTGGGGCTTCAAGGTGCGGGGCGCCGAGAAGCTCGCCGCGACCCTCGCCGCCCGGGAAGACGAGGCGCGCCTCTTCAAGCAGCTCGCCACGCTCCGGACCGACGTCCCGTTGACCGAGGGCTTCGAGGACCTCGCGTACCGGGGGGCGAGGCCGGAGCTCCGGGCGCTCTGCGCGGAGCTCGGGATGCCCGACCTCGTCAAGCGGGTGACGCGCTGGCGCGACTGAGCGCGCGGGCCCGTCGGGCGTGAAGGGCCCGTCGGAGGCGAAGGGCCCGTGGTGGTTCGTCGGACACGTGGGGTGCGTGACGCCGAGCGCTCGAATTTTGCGGGCCCTTCCGGCCGAGCCGTCGAGAAGGTGCCCGCCGCCCCGAGCCTGGTGTAGAACCGAGGCCGGTGACGTCCGGATTGGGGGGCACGTACGACGGAAAGGCAGGGGGGTTCCCCGATGCCGACGAGCCTCTTGTCGATGACGACCGGCAGACGCTGGTCATCATCGGCAATGGGATGGTGAGCTATCGGCTCTGCCAGAAGCTCGTCGAGAACGGGGTCAACCAGTCGATTCGCATCGTGGTCTTCGGCGAGGAGCGCTTCCCCGCCTACGACCGCGTGCACCTCACCGACATCTTCGGCGGCCGCGACGGCGAGAGCCTGATCCTCGCGGAAGAGGACTGGTACGAGTCGCACGGCATCGACCTCTACCTCGACGATCCGATCGTCTACGTCGATCGCGAGCACAGCTTCGTCGAGTCGTACTCGGGCCGTCGCGTCCCCTACAACCGCCTCGTCTTCGCCACGGGCTCCGAGCCCTTCGTGCCGCCCATCGAGGGCATGCACATCAAGGCCGAGGACGGATCGAAGCGGCTCCGCCGGGGCGTCTTCGTCTACCGGACCTTCGACGACGTCTACAACATCGAGGCGCACGTCGAGGGGTCGCTGCGCGTCGCCGTGATCGGCGGCGGCTTGCTCGGCCTCGAAGCGGCGAAGGCGATCTACGACCTCGGGCGGAGGCTGCACCCGATCGAGGTGCAGGTCATCGAGGTCGCGCCCGGCCTCATGCCGCGGCAGCTCGACGCGCAGGGCGCCGTGGTGCTCAAGGAGAAGATCGAAGAGCTCGGCGTCAAGATCCAGGTCGGCAAGAAGATCAAGAGCGTGCTCTCCACGAAGGAGCACCTCGCGGCGAAGAAGAAGGCCGAGCAAGAGGCCGAGAGGCAAGCGAAGCGGCAGGCGCGCAAGACGCTCATGTCGCTGACGCCCGGCGAGCTCGCCCCCGGCAACGCCGGCCCGTACCGCTTCGCCCCGCCCGTCGACGACGACCCTCTGGAGGAAGCCGACGAGCCGAAGGAGGTCGCGGACGAGCCCGAAGACGAGGGGCTCGAAGACGAGACCGAGCGGCTCGTGATGGAGTTCGAGGACGGGAAGATCCTCGCCGTGGACATGATCATCGTGTCCACCGGCATCCGCCCGCGCGGCGACATCGCGAAGGCCGCGGGCATCACGTGTGCGGCGAACGGCGGGATCCTCGTCGACGATCGGCTGCAGACGTCGGACGAGCAGATCTTCGCGATCGGCGAGTGCGCGTCCCACGGCGGCATCACGTACGGCCTCGTCGCGCCCGGCTACCAGATGGTCACGGTCCTGGTGGCGAACCTGCTCGGCGAGAACGCGGAGTTCAAGGGGGCCGATCAGTCCGCGAAGCTCAAGCTGCTCGGCGTCACGGTCGCCGCGCTCGGCGAGTACGACGGCGACACGAAGCCGCTCTCGTCGGCGCTGCGCTACACGACCGGCGGCGTCTACCGCAAGCTCGTGACGCGCCAAGGAAAGCTCATCGGCGCGGTCACCGTGGGCGATTGGGAGAACCTCGATCGCATCCGCGACGCGCTCACCTCGCCCGTGCCGATGTCGTTCTTCGACATGCGGCGCTTCCGCTCGACGGGCAACCTCTTCGCGAAGGAGGAGTCGAAGAAGGTCACCGAGTGGGCGGACGAGGCGGTCGTCTGCGGCTGCATGCGCGTCACGCGCGGCACGCTCAGCCTGGCGATCGTCGAGGGCTGCGGGTCGGTCGAGGCGCTCTGCAGCAAGACGGGCGCAGGCACGGTCTGCGGCTCGTGCAAGCCGCTCATCGCGGAGCTGCTCGGCGTGGACGAGAACGGCGCGCTCCCCGTCGCGGTGCCCGCGGCGTCCGTGCGGATGGGCGAGCGCCCGGCGCTACGCAAGGATCGGGCGCCCACGTCGCGCCGCACGATGACGCCCGCGCCGGTCTCGCAGCGCAGGCCCACGTTCCCGGGCGCGGTGCCGCGCTCGTCGACCGTGATGAACATCGTGATGCCGGGCAGCCCGCCGTCGAGCGGCGGCCGCGTGCGACGGAAGACCCTGCCGCTCATGGAGATCCCGCCCGGGCTCGCGGACTTCGGCGCCGAGGCGGCGGCTGCGTTCGCGCCCGAGCCCACGTTCCGCGAGACCTCGGACGGCAGCGCGCCGAGCAGCCGGCGCATGCCATCGTCGCGCCCGCCCGCCTCGCGCCCGTCCGCCGGGCTCAAGCCGCGCCCGTCCTCCCGCCCGCCCACGCCCTCCGCGTACGCCGAGGGCCTCGAAGCGGCGATCCGCGCGCTCGCGCCGCCCGCGCTCCCCGAGGACGAGGCCGAGGTCGGCCTCTCGTCCGATCGCGCGCCGGCGCTGCTCTCCGAGGAGCCGGCGCGTGCGGTCGAGGACCTGCAGATCACGCCGCTGCCGCCGCTCCCGGCGTTCTTCGAGGATCCCGCGATCAACGACGGGGTCGAGGAAGACGACGCGGAGGACGAGTACGCCGAGGAGGCGGAGGCCGCGTTCCGGTCGCTCGACGAGGGCGTCTACGATTACGGCTACGTGCAGGCGCGTCGGAGCTGGGTGCCGCCCAAGCGGGTCGGCATGCTCCCGCCCGCCGAGCAGCAGAAGGCCGCGGCCGGTACGTCGGTCGTGCCGCGCGGCAAGGAGTCGGTGCCGCCCGAGCCGGGGATCCGGCCGCTGCTCGTGGCGTCGATCGGCGCGTTCCTCCTGTCGGCCGTGGCGGTCGCGTCGCGGCCGATCCCGGTGCCGACGACGATCGCGGGCCGGCTCGGCCCTGCGCGCATGCTCACGGACGACACGTTCAAGCAGGTGTCCGGCTACGTGCTGCTCGGGCTCTGCGTCGTGAGCCTCGTGCTTTCGCTACGAAAGCGCTGGAGGAAATTCACGTGGCTCGACGTGCCCATGTTCCGGGCGATCCACGGGGTGATCGGCGCCTCGACGATCTTCGCGCTCGTCGTCCACACGGGCCTCCGGCTCGGCCATCACCTGAATCTGGTGCTCTCGATTGATTTCCTCGCCGTGTGCGTGCTCGGCGCGATCGCGGGCGTGGTGACGTCGATCTCGAATCGATGGGGCGCGGTGAAGGCGCGTGATCGGCGTCTCCTCTCGTCGCGCGCGCATCTCATCGTGTTCTGGCCGCTGCCCGTGCTCGTCGCGCTGCACGTGGTGCAAGTGTATTATTATTGAGCCGATTCCGGTATTCTCTCCCTCCCACGAATGCTCCCGAGGAGGGAACGAATGAGAAGGAGATCGGTACAAGGTCGCTGGCTCGCCGCGGCGGGCGTGTTTGCGCTCGCCCTGTCTGCGCTGGCGGAGGGGTGCGGCGACGGCTCGAATACGGGCGGGGGCGGCTCGGGGGCGACGGGGGGCCCGGGCTCGGGCGGGCAGGGCGGGGACGGCGGCACGTTCACCGTCGGCTCGGCGCAGGGCGGCGGGTTCCCGGGGACGTGTGACCCGACGTGCGAGCCGACGACGCAGGTCTGCTCGCACGGCGTCTGCGTGCCGGTGACCGGCTGCACGAACGACGCGGATTGCAAGAACGACACGTATTGCGAGCCCATGCTCAAGCAATGCGTGCCGTGGGAGAGCGCGTCGCCGCCGAATGATCCGACGTGCATCAACGTCATCGCCGCCGGCCAGTTTTCGCCGCGCGTCAAATGCGAGTTCAGCACGGCGCCCGACGGCGATCCGTTCCCGGGCCACGTCGACGTGCAGGGCACGCCGATCGTGACGAACTTCAACAAGCCCGCGGCCGCGGGCCCGCCGAGCATCGTCGCGGCGTTCACGCCGACCGTGATCGCGAATTACACCGAGGATCAAGGTGTGATCCGCGTGCTCAGCGGCAAGGATTGTTCGCTCGAGGCGAACCTCGGCGGCACCGACGTGGACGGCGACGGCGCGGCGGATTGGGTCGTCTCGTCGTCCTCGCTCGCGTCGGGTGATCTCGACGGCGACGGCGTGGCCGAGATCGTCGCCTACGGGGCGGACGGCTCGACGCTCGCGTTCACGAAAAAGTCCGGCGCCTGGGGATTGCTCTGGAAGGCTCCTTATCAGGCCGGCATCCCGGGCGGCCCCTGCGATTTCAACCTGCACCGCTGCCCCGTGGGCTGGGCCGGGCCCGCCATCCACGACATCGACGACGACGGCAAGCCCGAGATCCTGCGCGAGGGCGCCGTCCTCCGCGCCGACGGCTCGCTCGCGTCGGGCGCCCCGCCCCTCTATTCGAGTTACTCCGCGGGCCTCTTCTCCGTGGTGGCGAACCTCGATCAGGACCCGAACATCGAGTTCACGAACGGCCATTTCATCTGGGAATGGGCCGGCGGCGCGTGGGTCCCGGAGACCTACTTCCCAGGCCCCTCGTCCTCGGCGCCGGGGCACGTGGCCATCGCCGATTTCGGCGCCTACGGCGGCGAGGGCATTCCCGCGAAAAATCCCGAGATCGTGGTCGTGCGGTCGAACCTGGTGATGATCTACGCGATCGACGGCACGCTCGCGCAGCCGCCCGTGGCCGTCCCCGGGAATGGCGGCGGCGGTCCCCCCACGGTCAGCGATTTCGACGGCGATGGGCTCCCCGAGGTGGCGGTCGCCGGGCAGGCGTTCTACACGATCTACGACCTCGATTGCGGCGCGGCCCCGCGGCCGGGCGGGCAATGCAGCCTCGGCCGCTGCGACTACACGGGCGGCACGTGCCCCGCAGGCCAGTACATCCTCTGGTCGCGCTCCACGCAGGACCTCTCGTCGAACGTGACGGGCTCGAGCGTCTTCGATTTCGAGGCCGACGGGTCGAGCGAGGTCGTCTACGGCGACGAGTGTTTCGTCCGCGTGTACGACGGGGACACGGGCGACGTCCTCTTCAGCCAGTATCGCTCGTCGTGCACCTGGTACGAAAACCCCATCATCGCCGACGTCGACGGCAATTTCCGCGCAGATCTCGTCACGCCCTCGAACAAGGCCTGCTCGCCCGACGGGACAGGCATCCCGTGCCAGACCCTCGACGCGAACGGCGTCGACCCGCAGTTCCCGGGCGTCCGCTGCGAGAAAGCAGTCGATTGCCTCTCCGGAGTTTGCGACGCCGGGTTCTGTCGGTGCTCCGAGACAAAGCAATGCTGCGCGGCCCAGGACGACGCCGCCTGCATCGAGGAGGGCTTCCTTTGCGCGCCTCCGCCCGCCGACACGCCCGGCACGGGCAATACGTGCCGCGCCGGCCACCCCCACGGCGTCTCCGGCATCCGCGTGTACTCGGACGCGAACGACAAATGGGTCCGCTCGCGGACGATCTGGAACCAGCACCCCTATGCCGTGACGCACGTCAACGAAGACGGGACCATCCCGAAGACGAGCGCCTGGACGAACAACTGGGACGACCCCAAGCTGAACAACTTCCGCCAGAACGTCCCGGGAAACGCAAACGGCGCGGCCACAGGCGATCCCACCGCAGGCGCAAGCGCACAATTCGCATGCAGCGGTCAGGGCGCAGAGATCGGAGCCCCCATCTGCAACCGCGGCGCCGATCCCGTCGGCGCAGGCCTCTCAGTCGGCTTCTACGTCGGGCAAATGAAGGTCTGCGAGGCAAAGACGACCGAAGTCCTCGAGCCCGGCGAATGCCGGCTCGTCTCCTGCAACTGGAGCATGCCCCCCACGATCGAATCACAGAAGGTAGACGTGACCGTCATCCCAAACGACGACGGCGCATACGCCGAATGCAAACCCGGAAACAACCTCGGGACCATCGTCGGCGTGTTCTGCAAGCCGCCGGCTTGAGGCCGGAGTGGTCTTATCTGGGGCGCGGAGCTGGGGCGTTGCCCCAGGCCCCACCAGGGGTTGTCCACCCCTGGACCCGGACCAGCGAGGCGCTGGACCCAGGACGATGAACTGCGCTCCGCGCAGTTCATCGAACAGCCAGTGGCAAGACCACAGGCGACCCCGCCCACCAAGGCCACAGCGCCGCAGGTTCAGCCGGCAGCGTGCCCGTCGCCAGCTTGAGACGCACCTCCATGGTCTTGCCACCGGCCCGTTGGGAGAACTGCGCGGAGCGCAGTTCTCCCACCTCGGTCCAGGCCGTGCCTGGTCCGGGTCGAGGGGCGGACAGCCCCCGCGGGGTCCGGGGCAGCGCCCCGGCGCGACGCCTGCAGCACCGCAGGATGGAGGGAGCAGAGCGCGCTTGGGGACCTGCGGCGCTGCAGGATGGGAAACGGGCTCGTGGAGCGGGACTTGCGGCGCTGCAGGTCGGCGCCTCCGGCGTGGGGGTTGCGAGCTGCGGTGCTGTCGATCGGGGGTGGGTGAGCGCGGAGGGCTGCTTGCGGCGCTGCAGGGTGGGGGATGCGCCTGGGAGCGGCGGGTTCGCGGCGCCGGAGGCCGGCGGCCGCGCGGACGGGGGGCGGGTTGCGGCGCTGCAGGAGGGCATCCGCGGGGAGCGATCGTGATGTTGCGGGGGGGCAGGGCGTTCGGCGCCCGGTGGCCACGCTTTTTGGCGCTCGATCAGGGCATCAGGGTCCGCGCCAGGAAGACGTTGCAGGAGGTGTCCGTGCTCGTGTTGGGGTGGGGCCCTGTCCCGACATCGATGGTCCCGCAGGAGTAACCCACGAAGGAGGGGTTGCCGGCGGCGTCCAGCACGAGACCGCCGGCCTCCTGCACATCTGCGTCGCCGAAGTCTCGAGATGTGAGCAGCTCGCCGTCGGGGCTCCAGCGCGACAGGTGCGCTTGGTAGTCGTACGTCCCCATGCCCCCGTGCATGGCGGCCGCGAGAACGATGTTCCCTGCTGCATCGATGGCGAAATCGTTGATCCATCCGCTGCTCGAGTTCACGTCGAAGCTGCGTACGTAGTTCCCCGCCGGATCGAAGACCGCCGCGAACCCGCCCTGGCTGCCGAGGGGGCCGCCGCCGAAATCGAGTCCATACCCCGTGTTTCCGACGATGTAGACATGGCCCTGCGTGTCGAGCCGTCCCCGGATGTTGTCCGTCATTGGATTGCCGTTGAAGCGTTTGACCCAGAGCGGGGCTCCGGCGGGATCGAGCTTGGCCAAAAGGACGTCGGCGAAGCCTCCTGCGGCGACGCTCACGGGGCCGGCCCCGAAATCGACGACGGCGTTCGGCGACCCGGCGCCCACGAGGACGGCGTTCCCGAGCGCATCCATGGATACGGTCTGAATGCCCTGCGGCTCGCCGGTCGCGCCTTCGATGACGCGCTTGGCCCAGCGCACGTTGCCGGCGGGATCAAACGAGGCGACGAACGTGTCCGGGGTGTTTCCGTATGCAGGGCCGATCGAGATCTCGCCGAATTTGACGAAGCCGGTGAACGCGCCGGCGAGGACGGTGTTGCCCTCGGCGTCGACGTCGATCGCCGAGGGCCACGCCGGCCCGGCCGAGAAGGTCCGATCGAAGACGGGCTGCCAGGCGGCGTCGTAGCGACGGATGCGGAGCTCGCCCGAGAAACCGTTGTTGTTGCTGCTCGCGACCACGAGCCCACCGTCGGGCGCGGCGGCGAACCGCAGGTCGAAGCTGCCGAGGGAGAGCCGCGCGAGCTCGGTGCCCCAGGGGTCGACTTTGATCAATGCAAAATCGTGGATCGACGGATCGGGGAAGTAGGCGGCGACGAGCAGGTCGCCATCACGATCGAAGGTGACGCGAAGCGGCTGGGACGTCTGCGTGCTCCCCTCGAATGCGAGGAACCACGCGGGCACTTCGGTGCACGGGAGCGTGACGCCGTCGCAATCGTCGTCGCTCGTGGTGCCGCAGATCTCCGCGCGCGGCTGCACCTGCCCCACGCAGATGCCGTATCCCGAGCCGTCGGCGGCGCAGGCGGCGAGCCCGCTGCGACAGCGGCCGACACCGAGCGTGCCCGCGGGCCCGTCGTAACAGGAGATGCTCTCGCCGGGCGTGCACGCCGTCGGAACGGGTGGATCGCACCCTTCGGCGGGGCAAGGCGCTGGGCCGGAACCGCCGGACGCTCCGGCGCCGGCATCCGGCGAGCCGGATGCGGAGGTGACCACGGCCTTGCAGGCCGCGAGGGCGGAGACGGAGAGCGCCGCGAAGCAAGCCAAGGAAAACACCCGCATGGCGCTCATGGTACAGAGCCGCGGAGGGCGGGGAAATCAAAACTGGGTAATGGGATCATTTCATGTGTGCGCCGAGGGGATCGTCGTTCTCGATTCGGGGCGCGCAGGCGCGCACGAGGTTCATGAACACGGTGGGATGCGGGACCTCGTCGAGAGAGACCGTGCGCCACGGAAGCACGGTCTGTCGCGCTCCGCGCAGTTCTCCCCACGGGCCGGTGGCAAGACCATGGAGGTGGGTTCCAAGCGGGTGACGTGCACGCGGCTGGTTGAACCCGCAGCGCTGCCGCCTTGGTGGGCAGGGTCGCCTGGGGTCTTGACCCCGGCTGTTCGATGAACTGCGCATTGCGCAGTTCATCGTCCTGGGTCCAGCGCCTCGCTGGTCCGGGTGCAGGGGCGGACAGCCCCTGCTGGGGCCTGGGGCAAAGCCCCAGCGAAGCGGCTCCCAAAGGAGACCCATGCGCAGGGGGGGGCGCTCCCGCTCCCGCCTCAGCGCGCCTTCGGCGCGTCGCAGCTCGCGGGGGCCTTTGGGCCAAACGCGAACGAGAATCCATCCACGTTTTCGCCCCGCGGGAGCCACCGCACCTTCGTGAGCTTCCCGCCGCGGTCGACCTCGATCTCCACGGGACGATCGATCGTCCCGTCCCCGAGATCCGCCGCCGTGATGCGATCCCCCTCTGCGAGTCCTGCCTTTGCCGCTGCTGATTTTGGCGACAGACCACGCACCTTCTTTTCGGTCGCGGAGGCTGCATCGAAGCCGAGCTCGTACCGCGGCACCTTTTTCTTCACCTTCACGAAGCACGGGCCGAACGCGCCTTCCGGCACCTCGGCGGCGCCTCCTTTGCCGATGACGGCCGCAAAACGTGCCTCGCCTTCGGCCCCGAGTTCCTTCGTGATCGCTTCGCGCAGCGCAGCTTCGGGCACGCGGCGCGGCGGAGCCGCTTGGGCCTCGCCTTCGCCTGCTTTCGGCGCGACTTCGCGCGCCACGTCCGCGAGCGAGCGCTTCCCGCCGCTCTTTGCCCGAATGCGCGCGTCGAGCTCGGCTGCGAACCACATGCCGCGATCCTCCGCGCGCACCTCCGCCGACGAAAAATACCGCGTCGCCCGCGCGTCGACCTCGGCGAGCACGTCGCGCGCCGTCACGAGATCCGCCCGGCGCAAAGCGTCGACCGCGAAATACGAGACGAACCCCTCGTCGAACCAGCCGGCCACCGAATACCCGAGGCTCGCCCGCGCCATCGCCTTCGCCAGCACGCGTTTTTCTGGCCAACCAAACGTGAGCCCCTCGTCGCCGACCGCGATTGCGCTCCGCCCTGCGACCGAAGCGTCGAAGCGGCGCCCGGCGCTCCCGCTCGATCGCAGGAAAAGCTCGAAATGGCCGGGCGGCGTGTCGGCGAGGGGTCGCACCGAGGCCCAGGCCCGGCTCGCCCAGGCGCCTGCGTCGAGCACGTCGAACACGCCGCGCCCGAGCGAGGTCACCGCGAACGAGGCGCCCTCGCCCTCGCGCGTCGCTGGCCTTTCGATCGTCACGCGATGCAGGGGCCCCGCGGCCCACGTCGCGCCTGCGAGCGCTGTCGGCGAGCCGCTGACTTCGACGTCGCCCGCGCCGAGCGATGACGCGCCGCTCACGCCGTCTCCGAGCCCCGCCATGTCCCAGCGCACGCGCATGACGTGCGGCTCGGTCGTCTCCGGCACGAGCAAGAATGCGCGCCCGACCCCGAGGAAACCACCCGCGGATGCGGAGAGCGGCGCGGCGCCGCCGGCCGCGAGCTTTCGCGTGTAGCTCACGGTCACGGGGCCACGCGCGCGACGCTCGGCGCGCCAGGCGGCGGGCGCGACGGCCCCGTCGTTGCTTTCGCCTTCGTCCCGCACGAGCCCGAGGGAGCCTTCGGCGTCACGCGCGGCGAGCTCGTCGATGTCCTCGACACGCGCGTCGTCGAGCCGGAACACGAGCGGCCGCGCCTCGCCGAAATCCACGGGCGGCACGGAGAAGCGCATCGACACGTCGATCGCGACGACCTCGTTCCCTCCGTCGCGCGTCGGCGCGAGGCGCACTTCGAGTGTGCGCGGCGCGTTTTCGGCCTTCGGCGGCGTCGTGGCCGCCGGAGCTGTGCTCTTCGCGGGCGGCGGACAGGGGCTTTCTGCGATGAGCGGCTCGGACGCGCAAGCGGCGAGGCACGAGGCCAGCGCGAGCGCGACGATCACCTGTGCCGAGAGGGAGGGGCGGGGGAGACGCACGGTGCGCGCGAGGATACTGCCTCGGCGCGCGCGCTTGCACGCGGATTCAGAAGCCGAGGGGGTCGTTCGTCGAGAGGAAGTACGTGTGCTTCGCGGTGGTCTTCGCCCCGTCGAAGGGGCGGAACGCGAGGCTCCGGTAGGCCTTGGCGACGCAACGCTCGAAGTCCGCGCTCCACCAGGGCTTCAGGCCGACCGACATGGGGCTCAAGCTCACCCGACCGATCTTGCCCTCGGGCTCGACCTCGAAGACGACCGAGAGAAACCCCTTCGCGTCGGGCTGTTTCTTTCGCTCCTCGACGTGACAGGCCCGCACCTCGGGGCGCATGCGGTCGTTCGACTGCGTGATCGAGCTCTCCCCGCTGTCGCTGTCCGTGGCCTTGCCCTCGACGCTCGGGGTCGGGGGGTGGGCGGCGGGGTCGTCCGCGAGGGCCAGCGCGGGGGGCGGGGGAGGGCACTCGGGGCAGTTGACGTACGAGGGCGACCGTCCGAAGGCGCCGAGGAAGATCAGGCCGCCGAGGCCCGCGACGGCGACGTGGGTGAACACGAGGAGCGTGATCCAGACGCCGCGGGATTGCGGGGGCTTGCCGGCGGTTTGTCGCAGCCGCGTGTTCTCGGTGATTTGCTCGGCGAGCTCCGCCTCCCGCACCCGAAGCGACGCCGCGCGCTCGGCGAGCTTCGCTTCGAGCGTCTCGATGCGCATCCGCGCGGCGTCGAGGTTGTTCCGGTACTCCATGGCGTTAGCGCCCGTGGGCCGAAGGCCCGCGCGTCGCGCCCGCGGCAGTGCGCGGCGGCGGGGCCGCGCGCCGCTTCGGGACGGCCGGCGCCTTCGGCGGGGCAGGGGGCTTGGGCACCGGAATCCGGTACGTCCGGCCCATCTTGATGTCGATGGTCTTGAGCCCGTTCGCGCCCTGGATCGCCTCGACGGTCGTCCCGTACCGGCGGGCCAGGATCTGCAGCGTGTCGCCGCTCCGGGCCTTGTGCATCACGACGGCGTCGGCCACGTGCGGCGGCGCGACCTTTTCCCGCTTGAGGAACGCCCCCGCGCGGCGCCCGAGCTCCTGCGCGACCGGGCTCACGTAGCGCACGTGCAGGTGGTTGCCGTGCCCGCGCGCGTGCCGCACGATGGGCCGGGGGTGTTTGCCGCGGACCTGGAAGACCTGATCCAGCCAGGCCTCGTCCTCGCCCTTGCGGAGGGCGTGGGCCACGAGCAGGCGCTGCACGGACGTGTCGATGAGCACGAGCTCCACGTCGGACTCGCTCACGATCGTCTTCACGAAGGCAAACGTGCGTTCGAGGTCGAGGTTCGACTCGGTCGCCCGGACGAACGTGGTCTTCGGCGGGTTGTGGTAGTAGCCGAGGTCCACGTCGCGGCCCGACTGGTGGCTCCTGTGGGGCGAGAGGTGGCCGCCCTTCTTGCTGCTGATGTGCCCGATGGCGAGGGGCGGGGCGCCCGGGTGCTCGGCCGCGACCTTCTCGATGCTGCGCGCGATCGCGTCCACGGTCTCCTGCGTGCCCCAGGCGCACGAGGGATCCTGCACGATCCACTTCTCGCTCTTCGGCATCTGCACGCCGTTCACGAGCGCGCCCGCGTTCGTCGCGCCGAGCGAGAGCGGACCCACGGAGGCAGGATCGCTGCGGTAACGCGCTTCGAGCTGGGTCACGCTGAGCGCCAGCAAGGGCGACGGCGGCTTGGGCGGCGGCGGGGCCGCGACGGGGGCTTCGGCCTCGGAGCCTTCCGCCTCGGCGGCTTCGGCTTCGTCGTCGTCCGGCCCTTCCTCGTCGTCGTCGTCGGGGTCCGCGGCGGGCTCGTTCGTCGCGACGGGCGTGGCGATCGGCGCGGGCTTGCGTGCCGTGGCTTGCACGGGCTGCACCAGCATCGGGGTGCGCCCGCTCGTCTTCGGCCCTGCTTCCGCGGGCGCGGTGGCCGCGCAGCCGGGGAAGACGAGGAAAACGAGCCCGAAGAACCACCGCCGCATCGAGACGACTCTACCCGAGGCTGGCTGGACCTGGCCACTCTCTTGGGTCGCGTAGGTCTTTGCGCTTCTTCACACCGAGCGGGGCGCGCCCTTCACACGCGCGAGTGATGTTCCTCTGCGTGAACGACGCGGCGCGCGAAAAGCCGCGGAAGAGAGGGAACATGCTCGGATTTCTGATCGGAACTGCTTGCCTCATCGGCCTCGTCAAGGTGCTGCGCCACGGCGGGTGCCACCGCGGCTACGGCTACCGCAGCTTCGGGTACGGCGGCGCTTGTGGCTCGTACGGCGGCGGCGGGTGGGGCGGGCGCGGCTACGGCCCTGGCGGCTGGGAGGGCGGCGGGTACGACCGCGAGCACGGCGGGCCCTTCCGGACGCACGGGCGGGCGGGCTTCCGGCCCGGCGGGTACGGCATGACGCACTTCGTCCTGCGGCGGCTGTTCGAGGCGCTCGACACGACGCCGGGCCAGGAGAAGGCCATCGCGGCGGCGTTCGAGGAGATGCGCGAGGTGATGACCAAGCACCGCGGCGAGCTGCGCAAGAGCCGCGAGGACCTGGCGAAGGCGATGCGCAGCCCGAGCTTCGACGAGACCGTGATGGGCGAGCTCTTCGCGCGGCACGACGCGGCGCTCGAGGCGATGCGCAAGGCGACGGTGGGCTCGATGGCGAGGGTGCACGAGGTGCTCGACGAGCGGCAGCGGGCGCGCCTCGCGGACTTGATCGAGCAATCCCCGGGGTTCTGGGGCGGTTTCGGCGGGCGAGGCGTGGAGATCTGAGGCGCGGTGCGCGTTGAATCGAGAGGTGAGACCATGAAGCGGAGACTTGCGATCGTGCTTTTGACCCTGGGGACCATCGGCGGGTATGCCGCCGGCTTCGCGAGCCTGCGTTGTCATAGCTGGCAGCGAAGGCAGCACTTCGAGAACCACGTCGCGAAGGTGTGCGTGGACGCCGCGCGGAGGGCCGAGCCGCCCGCGCCGCCGCCCCCGCCCGCGCCGCCGCGTTAACGTGATTCCGGCTGGGTCTCGGTCGGGGCAGGCCGCGCCTGCTCCGGCCCGGGCCAGAGCTCGGGCGGGTAACTCAGCTCCACGAGCAGCTTCTCGAAATCCGCGATGGGCATCGTGCAGCGGCCGTAGCGGTCGACGATGTGCGTCCGGATCCCCTCGAACCAGGTTTGTTGGGGGTCCATCGGATCGTCGTACAACACCGTTCCGTTCGGACGATCGAGCTTCAGCACCCGGATCTTGTGCGCCGCGTGATCGGCGCTGCCCGCGGCCCTCCGCACGGGGCTGCGCACCTTCGGCAGCTCCAGCGTGGCGAAGACCGCCTCGCCCGCGGCGGTCACGCGCTCGATGATCGAGAGCGCGTCGCGGTGCAGATCGGCCACGCCGCTCGTGTCCAGGCCGAGCTGCTTGAACAGCGCCGCGAAACGCGCGTGCCCATCGGAGAGCGTCTCCCAGCGGTGCCCCGTGATCCCGACGAGCAGCCGATCGAAGGCGCCGAGGCTCAGCCCCGTCCCGGTGTTCTTCACGCCCTCGAACTGCCCGTCCTCCGCGTTGTGGTAGTCGAGCTCGGGGTAGGCGAACTCCATGCAGGCGACCTGGAACAACCGGCTTACCGGGCTCCTGCGGTATTCGTGTTCGTCGGGTTCGAGGACGTCCTCGTCGCGCACGAGCTCCCCGCCGCTCCGGAGCGCCACCTGGCCCGTGGGGCTGACGAGCCCCGCGATGATCCGCGCGTATTCTGCTGGATCTCGCTCGGCCACGTAGATCTCCACGCACGTCGCGGCGCACGTGCCCTTGAGGCCCTGCGTGATGCGGCCGGGATGAACGATGTTGCGGATGAGCTCGCCGAGCAGGATGGTTCGTCCCGGCGCGTCTTCGAACGACGCCACCATCGGCGCGTCGGCCACGGCCCAAAGGCTCTCGTGCAGCGCCTTTCCGAGCGCGTCTTTGCGCGTGAGCAGGCCGCGGCTGCCGAGCTCGCGGAGCGCTTCGACGCTCCGTTTGCGCCAGATGCCCACGATTTCCCGGTCCCTGAGGGGATAGGTGGGATGGACCGGGAGATCGAGATGCTCCTCGAGCCGATCGACGATCTCTTGAAGGTCCTCGTGATCCGTCATGGTTTTTCTCCGGAATTCCCCGCCCCGGGTCATTCGCCCCCGACGTTGGGCCCGATCCTGACGTGTTTCCCAGCGCCGAGCAAGGATTCGCGGCTTGCCCCGGGCCTCGATCCTGCTAGGGCGGGCCGCCGCCACGTGGAGCCGATTTCGAGTAGCATCCGCGCCGTGCCCCGTGCCCGCGCATCGCTTTACGTCTCCGCCATGAGCGTCGTGTTCCTGGCGCTCGCGCCTGTGCTCGTGGAGGCCCATACGATTCCGGGCGGGCTCACGTTGCACCAGATGGCGAGCGCGGCCGACGTCATCGCGGCCGCGCGCATCGAGCATGTCGGCGCCGAGCCCCACGGCGCCGGCCCCTTGCCGCCCGTCGAGGCCCGGATCCTCGCATGGTTGCGAGAGGGCGACACGAAGGTGGGAAAGATTCGTTTCGTGCCGCACCGCCATGCCGATGAGAGCTATGTCGTCGGCGAGGAGATCCTCCTCTTCCTCGAACGCAGGCGACCCGATGCAAAGGACGCCGCGGCCGTGCCTTATCAATCCGTCGAGGCCATCGCCGATCGGATCGTGCTCGTGCCCGCGACCCGCGCGACGTGGATCGACGCCACGCGCGTGTATGCCGCGCTCGGCAAGGGCGCGCGGGCGAGCGCCGATCCCGCCGCGCTCGGGCGCGTCACCGTCTCCATGCTCGGCTCCGCGGAGCCTCGGGTCGTGACCTTCGCGCTCCGGGATCTCACGCTCGCCGGCGCGGCGCCCTTGATCGGCGAGGCCGACGTCCCTGCGCTCACCGCGCTTCTCGACGACGGCGCGCGGCCCGCCACCTTGCGTGTCGGCCTGCTCATGGAGCTCGAACGCCGCAAGCTCGTGCCCGTGGGGCCGAGCTGGATTCCGCTCCTCCGCGCGGCGCCTCCGAACGATCGTGTGCAGGTCATCCGCGCGGCCGCGGCGCGCGCCTTCGTACCGGCCGTGACGGCGGAGCTCGCCTCCATTCTGGAGAAAGGCGAGCGCGACGCGGCCATCGCGGCGGCGCGGGCGCTTGGCGCCGAGGGGAATGAGGCCGCTGTCGAGCCGCTCGGGCGCGCCGTGGATCGGGAGCCGGAGGAGCTGCGCTTCGCCGCGCTCGGCAGCCTGCGCCGCGTGGGCTCGCCGGCCGCGCGGGAGATCCTCGCACGCGTGGCGAAATCGCACGCCGATCCCGAGACCCGGCGCGTGGCCACGACCGAGCAGAACCTCCTCGACGCCCGCGCCTCCGCGCCTCCGCCCGCGCCCGCGCCCGCCGGGACGAGCGCGCCTTCGCCGTCGTCGGGCACGGGGCTCGGCTGGAAGGGCATCACCGCGGGGATCGTCGCCGTGATGCTCGCATGCCTTGTGGTTTTTCTTCGCAAAGGGAAAGGAAAGTCGGAATGAGTTTGCAAGGACGAACCGCGCTCCTCGCGGGCGCGACGGGCCTCGTTGGACGGAGCTGCCTCGAGCGCTTGCTCGAACACCCGGCGTACGCGCGTGTCATCGTGCTCGTGCGCAGGCCGACCGGAATCAACCACGACAAACTGCAGGAGATCCGCGCTGATTTCGACGCGCTTGAAGGCCTCTCGTCGTTGCCCGCCGTGGATGACGTATTCATCACGCTTGGTACGACCATCAAGGCGGCAGGCTCACGACCGGCATTTGCCAAGGTCGATCACGATTATGTGGTCTCCGTCGCGAGGCTCGGAAAACGTGCGGGAGCCCGCCGGCTTTCGCTCGTGTCCAGCATCGGAGCGGATCGCACCTCGATGAATTTTTATCTGCGTGTCAAAGGCGAGGCTGAGCGCGACATCAGCGATCTCGGATACGAATGCGTCGATATCCTGCGCCCGAGCATGCTCCTGGGCGATCGCACCGAGCACAGGGCGGGCGAGGCGTTCGCCACTCCCATCCTGCGCGGCGTGAGCGGGGCCATGATCGGTCCTTTGCGTGTGTAT
Source organism: Polyangium sorediatum (assembly GCF_029946465.1). Taxonomy (NCBI): domain Bacteria; kingdom Pseudomonadati; phylum Myxococcota; order Polyangiales; family Polyangiaceae; genus Polyangium; species Polyangium sorediatum. Next base: position 37,346 of record NZ_JARZHI010000060.1, on the reverse strand, counting down.
CGCCCGATTGATGCGCGCGACGTCGCGGCGGCGATGGTGGCAAGCTTGGTGTCCGATGCCACGGCAGGCGTGCGTATCCGCACGTTCGACGACATTCGCCAACTCGCGTCGTAGCAGCAAAAAAACAGCCTGGTTGTCCGGGCCGACCATGGGCGCGCGAACGGGTTTTTCCCGGTCGTTGGACCGCACACGATCGACAAGCACGAATTCCACAGGGGCATAAGGGTGTGCCCTACGCCGGAACCGGTGAGCGCCGGATTTCGCCAAAGGGGGCCCTCGGTAGGATGCGATTTGTTGCGGGCGGCGCGTCGTCGTCCCAGGGGATGCCATGCCGAAACGTACGCTGGATGGATCGACCCGCGCCTCGCGCGCAGCGACCGCTCGTGAAAAAAGGGTCCCCGGCTCCAAGCCCATCGGGGCCAAGTCCAAGAACGCCTCGGCCGACGTGAAAAAGAAGACGCGCGGTGCGACCGTCGCCGAGCGACCGGCGGCGCGCGAGGCCGCGGCGGTCGGAGGGGTCCTCGATCGCAAGCTGATGCTCGAAGCGCTGACGGCGCTCAAGAAGGGCAATTTTTCGGTGCGCCTGCCCATCGATTGGGAGGGCCTCGATGGGAAGATCGCCGATACCTTCAACGACGTCGTCGAGCTGAACAGCCGGGTGACGAGCGAGCTCGAGCGCGTGAGCCGCGTCGTCGGCAAGGAGGGCCGCATCGGCGATCGCGCGGCGGTCGCGGGGCTCTCCGGCGCGTGGGCGCAGAAGGTCGGCAGCGTCAATGCGCTGATCAGCGATCTCGTGCACCCGACGAGCGAGATGGCGCGCGTCATCGGCGCCGTGGCCAAGGGCGATCTCTCGCAGGCCATGGCGCTCGAAGTCGACGGCCGCCCGCTCGAAGGCGAGTTTCTGCGCACCGCGAAGACGGTGAACACGATGGTCGATCAGCTCGGCTCGTTCGCGTCCGAAGTGACGCGCGTGGCGCGCGAAGTCGGCACGGAAGGCAAGCTCGGCGGTCAGGCCGAGGTGCAAGGCGTCGCCGGCACCTGGAAGGACCTGACCGATTCCGTCAATTTCATGGCCGGCAATCTGACGGCGCAGGTCCGCAACATCGCGGCGGTGACGACGGCCGTCGCGAACGGCGACCTTTCGAAGAAGATCACCGTCGACGTGCGCGGCGAGATCCTGGAGCTGAAGAACACCATCAACACGATGGTGGATCAGCTCCGCTCGTTCGCGTCCGAAGTGACGCGCGTGGCGCGCGAAGTCGGTACGGAAGGCAAGCTCGGCGGTCAGGCGGACGTGAAGGGCGTCGCGGGCACGTGGAAGGATTTGACGGACTCCGTCAATTCGATGGCCGGTAACCTGACAAGCCAGGTGCGTAACATCGCGGCGGTGACGACGGCCGTCGCGAATGGGGATCTTTCGAAAAAGATCACCGTCGACGTGCGCGGCGAGATCCTGGAGCTGAAGAACACCATCAACACGATGGTGGATCAGTTGAACTCGTTTGCGTCGGAAGTGACGCGCGTGGCGCGCGAGGTCGGCACGGAAGGCAAGCTCGGCGGCCAGGCCGAGGTGAAGGGCGTCGCGGGCACGTGGAAGGATTTGACGGACTCCGTCAATTCGATGGCCGGTAACCTGACGAGCCAGGTGCGTAACATCGCGGCGGTGACGACGGCCGTCGCGAATGGGGATCTTTCGAAGAAGATCACGGTCGACGTGAAGGGCGAGATCCTGGAGCTGAAGAACACCATCAATACGATGGTCGATCAGCTCAACTCGTTTGCGTCGGAAGTGACGCGCGTGGCGCGCGAGGTCGGCACGGAGGGCAAGCTCGGCGGCCAGGCCGAGGTGAAGGGCGTCGCCGGCACGTGGAAGGATCTGACGGACAACGTCAATTCGATGGCCGGCAATCTGACGGTCCAGCTCCGCGACGTGTCGAAGGTCGCGACGGCCATTGCGAACGGCGATCTAACGCAGAAGATCACCGTCGATGCGCGCGGCGAGATCCTCCAGATCAAGAACGTCATCAACACGATGGTGGATCAGTTGAGCTCGTTCGCAGCCGAAGTGACGCGCGTGGCGCGTGAGGTCGGCACGGAAGGTAAGCTCGGCGGTCAGGCGGACGTGAAGGGCGTCGCGGGGACGTGGAAGGACCTGACGGACTCCGTGAACTCGATGGCCGGCAATCTGACGGTCCAGCTCCGTGACGTGTCGAAGGTCGCGACGGCCATTGCGAACGGTGATTTGACCCAGAAGATCACCGTCGATGCGCGTGGCGAGATCCTCCAGATCAAGAACGTCACGAATACGATGGTCGACCAGTTGAGCTCGTTCGCGGCCGAAGTGACGCGCGTGGCGCGCGAGGTCGGCACGGAGGGCAAGCTCGGCGGTCAGGCGGACGTGAAGGGCGTCGCGGGCACGTGGAAGGACCTGACGGACTCCGTGAACTCGATGGCCGGCAACCTGACGGCGCAGGTCCGGAACATCGCGGCGGTGACGACGGCGGTCGCGAACGGCGACCTGTCGAAGAAGATCACGGTCGACGTGAAGGGCGAGATCCTGGAGCTGAAGAACACCATCAACACGATGGTCGATCAGCTCAATTCGTTTGCGTCCGAAGTGACGCGCGTGGCGCGCGAGGTCGGCACGGAGGGCAAGCTCGGCGGTCAGGCGGACGTGAAGGGCGTCGCGGGCACGTGGAAGGACCTGACGGACTCCGTGAACTCGATGGCCGGCAACCTGACGGCGCAGGTCCGGAACATCGCGGCGGTGACGACGGCGGTCGCGAATGGGGATCTCTCGAAGAAGATCACGGTCGACGTGAAGGGCGAGATCCTGGAGCTGAAGAACACCATCAACACGATGGTCGATCAGCTCTCGGGGTTCGCCTCCGAAGTGACGCGCGTGGCGCGGGAGGTCGGCACGGAGGGCAAGCTCGGCGGTCAGGCCGAGGTGAAGGGCGTCGCGGGCACGTGGAAAGACCTGACGGACTCCGTGAACTCGATGGCCGGCAACCTGACGGCGCAGGTCCGGAACATCGCGGCGGTGACGACGGCGGTCGCGAACGGGGATCTTTCGAAGAAGATCACCGTCGATGTGCGCGGCGAGATCCTGGAGCTGAAGAACACCATCAACACGATGGTCGATCAGCTCCGATCGTTTGCGTCCGAAGTGACGCGCGTGGCGCGCGAGGTCGGCACGGAAGGCAAGCTCGGCGGTCAGGCGGACGTGAAGGGCGTCGCGGGGACGTGGAAGGACCTGACAGACTCCGTGAACTCGATGGCCGGCAACCTGACGGCGCAGGTCCGGAACATCGCGGCGGTGACGACGGCGGTCGCGAACGGCGACCTGTCGAAGAAGATCACGGTCGACGTGAAGGGCGAGATCCTGGAGCTGAAGAACACCATCAACACGATGGTGGATCAGTTGAACTCGTTCGCGTCGGAAGTGACGCGCGTGGCGCGTGAGGTCGGCACGGAGGGCAAGCTCGGCGGTCAGGCCGAGGTGAAGGGCGTCGCCGGCACGTGGAAGGACCTCACCGACAACGTCAACTCGATGGCCGGCAACCTGACGAACCAGGTCCGCGGCATCGCGAAGGTCGTGACCGCGGTCGCGAACGGGGACCTCAAGCGCAAGCTCTCCGTCGACGCGAAGGGCGAGATCGCCGAGCTCGCGGACACCATCAACGGCATGATCGACACGCTCGCGACGTTCGCCGATCAGGTGACGACCGTCGCCCGCGAGGTCGGCGTCGAGGGCAAGCTCGGCGGCCAGGCGAGCGTCCCGGGCGCCGCGGGGACGTGGCGGGATCTGACGGTCAACGTCAACCAGCTCGCGGCGAACCTGACGACGCAGGTCCGCGCGATCGCCGAGGTCGCGACGGCCGTCACGAAGGGTGACCTCACGCGGAGCATCAAGGTCGAGGCCCAGGGCGAGCTCGCGGCGCTCAAGGACACGATCAACGAGATGATCCGGAACCTGCGCGACACCACGCTGAAGAACAGCGAGCAGGACTGGCTGAAGACGAACCTCGCCAAGTTCTCGCGCATGCTCCAGGGCCAGAAGGACCTGCTCACGGTCGGGCGGCTGATCCTCTCGGAGCTCGCGCCCGTCGTCTCCGCGCAGCAAGGCGTCTTCTACACGATGGACGTCTCGAAGGAGGAGCCGATCCTGAAGCTCCTCGCGAGCTACGCGTACAAGCAACGCAAGCACTCGGACAACCAGTTCCGCCTCGGCGAGGGGCTCGTGGGCCAGTGCGCGCTCGAGAAGGAGCGCATCCTGCTCGTCAACGCGCCGCCCGACTACATCACGATCACGAGCGGCCTCGGCGAGGCGGCGCCCGTGAACATCGTGGTCCTGCCCGTGCTCTTCGAGGGCCAGGTCAAGGCCATCCTGGAGCTCGCCTCGTTCGAGCGGTACAGCCCGACGCACCTCGCGTTCCTCGATCAGCTCACGGAGTCGATCGGCATCGTGCTCAACACGATCGAGGCGAACATGCGCACCGAGGATCTGCTGAAGCAATCGCAGTCCCTCGCCCGCGAGCTGCAGAGCCAGCAGGAGGAGCTGCGCCAGACGAACGCGGAGCTCGGCGAGAAGGCGCGCCTGCTCGCCCAGCAGAACGTGGAGGTCGAGCGCAAGAACCGCGAGGTCGAGCAGGCCCGTCAGGCCCTCGAAGAGAAGGCCAAGCAGCTCGCGCTGACCTCGAAGTACAAGTCCGAGTTCCTCGCGAACATGTCGCACGAGCTAAGGACGCCGCTGAACAGCCTCCTGATCTTGTCCGAGCAGCTCTCGAAGAACACGGAAGGCAACCTCTTCGCCAAGCAGGTCGATTTCGCCAAGACGATCCACTCGTCCGGCAACGAGCTGCTCGGCCTCATCAACGACATCCTCGATCTGTCGAAGATCGAGTCGGGCACGGTCGTCGTCGATGTCGGGGAGGTCTGGTTCCGCGACCTCGCCGACTACGTGGAGCGCACGTTCCGGCACGTCGCGGACGCGAAGAAGCTCGAGTTCGAGCTCGACTTCGCGTCCATGCTGCCGCGCTCGATCCACACCGACGCCAAGCGCTTGCAGCAAGTCTTGAAGAACCTGCTCTCGAACGCCTTCAAGTTCACCGAGCGCGGCAAGGTGCGCCTCGAGGTCCGCACCGTTTCGGACGGCTACAGCCCCGAGAACGAGCACATCGGCCGCGCGGGCTGGGCGATCGCGTTCAGCGTGCACGACACCGGCATCGGCATCTCGACCGACAAGCAGCAGATCATCTTCGAGGCCTTCCAGCAGGCGGACGGCTCGACGAGCCGCAAGTACGGCGGCACGGGCCTCGGCCTCGCCATCAGCCGCGGCATCGCGAACCTGCTCGGCGGCGAGCTGCGTCTGTCGAGCCAGCCGGGGCGCGGCAGCACCTTCACGCTCTACGTGCCGCACGTGTACGCGACGCCGCAGCGCGTGTCCCGCGGGCGCGTGGTCACGATGCAGGAGGCCACGAGCGCGCTCGCGGCCTACGAGGTGCCCGAGCCCCTGATCATCGACACGCCGCCGCTCTTGCCGGTGTCGATCGAGGACGATCGCACGGCCCTCCGGCCGGGCGAACGCTCGCTGCTCGTCGTCGAGAACGATCTCGCGTTCGCGCGGCTCATCGTGGAGGTCGCGCGCGAGCACGGGCTCAAGGCCGTGGTCGCGCACCGCGGGGCTGACGCGCTCTCCATGGCGCGTGAGCTCAAGCCCGCCGCGGTCTCGCTCGATCTGCACCTGCCTGACATCGACGGCCTGCGGGTCCTCGATCGGCTGAAGCACGACCTCGGCATGCGGCACGTGCCGGTGCAGGTGATCACGACGGACGTCGACGAGCGCGAGCGCGCGCTGCGGATGGGCGCGCGGGACGTGCTCTCGAAGCCCGTGCGCACGCGGGACGCGCTCACCCACGCGATCGAACGGATCATCGAGTTCCTCGACGCGCCGCGGCGCTCGCTCCTCGTCGTCGAGCCCGAGGGCCCGGAGCGCGCGGCCAAGTTGAACCTGCTCCAGCACGACCTGGTCGACGTCCGCGTCGCGAGCACGGTCGACGAGGCGATGGACCTGCTCGCCGTGGAGCGCCCGGATGCCGTCGTGACGGCCGTGGATCTGCCCGACGGGCATGGGCTCGACCTCGTGCGCCGCGCCTCGGGGATCACGATGCTCTCGAACGTGCCCTTCATCGTGCACGCGGCCGGAAGCACGTCCTTGGCCGACGAGGAGCGCATCGAGCGGCTCGGCCACAGCGGGGTCCTCAAGCACAGCCGATCGGACGAACGCTTGATCGACGAGGTCGCGCTCTTCCTGCACCTGCCGATCGACAAGCTCACGCCGCCGCAACAGCAGGCGCTCGAGCGGCTTCACAGCTCGCAGCAGGTGCTCGCCGGCAAGCGCGTGCTCATCGTGGACGACGACATCCGCAACATCTTCGCGATGACGACCATCCTCGAAGAGCAGGGGATGATCACGCAGGCGGCGGAGACGGGGCGGGACGCGATCAAGGTGCTGGAAGAGAGCTCCGAGGTCGATGTCGTCCTCATGGACATCATGATGCCCGAGATGGACGGATACGACACGATCCGGACGATCCGCGGGCGCGAGGAGTGGCGTGCACTTCCGATCGTCGCCGTGACCGCGAAGGCCATGAAGGGCGATCGCGAGAAGTGCTTCGAGGCGGGAGCGACCGACTACATCGCGAAGCCCGTCGATCCCGAGCAGCTCTTCGCGCGGCTGCGTTTCTGGCTGCACCGATGAGCCGCGTCCATCACGCGGAGGAGAGAGCGGCATGAAGCACGCTCGCGACAAGGTCGGGATTCTCGTCGTGGACGATCGCAGGGACAGGCTCCTCGCGGTCGAGACCATGCTCGCCGAGCTCGGGGAGCGGGTCGTCCTCGCGCAGAGCGGGCGGGATGCGCTTCGGTTTCTGTTGCAGGAGGACTTCGCGGTCATCCTGCTCGACGTCGACATGCCGATCATGGACGGCTTCGAGACGGCGCGGCTCATCCGACAACGCAAGCGCTCCCGGCAGACGCCGATCATCTTCCTCACGGCGTTCGGCGACGCGATCCAGGCCGAGCAAGGCTACGCGCTCGGCGCCGTCGACTACATGCTCGTGCCGGTCGATTCGGACATCCTGCGCGCGAAGGTCTCGGTGTTCGTCGAGCTCTACCGCAAGACGGAGGAGGCGAACCTCGCGACGCAGGCGATCGCGAAAAAGGCCGGTCAGCTCGCGGCGCTCGCGCGCGCGTCGCTCTCGATCAACGGGGCGCGATCCCTCGAAGCGATGCTCGACGCCATCGCCTCTGGCGCGCGCGCCGCGCTCGGGGCGAGGTCGTCGTTCGTCGCGCTCGTCAGCGGATCGAAGCACGGGACGGCCGCGTCCTCGGCGGGCGGGGTCGCTGCGCCGCGGACCGTCCCTGTGGATCCCGCGAACGACTGGATCTTCACGCGTGTTGCCACCGCGGGGAGCGTGGTCACGCTCTCCGCATCGGAGCGCGCGCAGCGGGATCCCGAGCGCGCGGACGAACCCGGCCCGCTCATGGCGGTGCCGCTCGTCGGATCGGACGGTACGTGCGTCGGGTGGATCGAGGTCACGAACGGCGAGGCCGACGGCTTCCGCGAGGACGACGAGTCGTTGCTCTTGCTCTCCGCGCAGCTTGCCTCGGTCGCGCTGCAGAACCTCCTCCACGCCGAGGAGCGCGAGGTGAGCCGCCTCAAGGACGAGTTCCTCGCAACGCTCTCGCACGAGCTGCGCACGCCGCTCACGGCGATCATCGGCTGGACGCGGATCCTGCGCGAGACGCAGCCTGACGCGGCCAAGCTCGCGCGTGGGCTCGAGGTGATCGATCGCAACGCGGGGGCGCAGAACAAGCTCATCGAGGACCTGCTCGACGTCTCGCGGATCGTCACGGGCAAGATGAGCATGGAGCAGCGGCAGGTGCGCCTCGCGCCGCTCGTCGAGGCCTCCGTCGACGCGCTCCGGCCCGCCGCGCAGGCCAAGGACATCACGCTCGTGGTCGTGTGCTCCGCGGGCAAGGACTCGGCCCTTGGGGATCCGGAGCGACTGCGGCAGGTCGCGACGAACCTGCTCTCGAACGCCATCAAGTTCACGCCGCGCGGCGGTCGCATCGAGGTGCGCCTGCGCCGCGTGGGCGACGAGCTCGAGCTCGCCATCGCGGACAACGGCGAGGGCATCCGCCCGGACTTCCTCCCGTACGTCTTCGATCGGTTTCGCCAGGGCGACAGCTCGAGCCGCCGCATGCACGGCGGCCTCGGCATCGGCCTCGCCGTCGTGCGGCACATCGTGGTCTCGCATGGCGGCACGGTCAGCGCGCACAGCGAAGGTCCACGCCTCGGCTCGACGTTCACCGTGCGCCTCCCCTCGGCGTTCCTGCCGCGTGAAGCCGAGGGACCGACGCCTCCGCCCTACGGCAAACCGCGCCTCCCGTTGCCCGATCTGAGCGGCCTGCGTGTCCTCGTGGTCGACGACGATCAGGACACGCGCGAGATCCTGCGCCAGGTCCTCGCCGCGCATCGCGCCGACGTCCGGATCGCGGCCACGGTGCGCGAGGCGATCGCGGAGCTCGACGCCGCGCGCCCGCACGTGCTCGTCAGCGACATCGCGATGCCGGGCGAGGACGGCTACGACTTCATCGATTTCGTTCGTCGCCGCACGCCCGAGCGCGGGGGCGCGGTGCCTGCGCTCGCGCTCACGGCGCATGCGCGCGCGGAGGACCAAGCGCGCGCGCTCGCGGCGGGCTTCCAGCGCCACGCGGCCAAACCCATCGATCCTGCCGAGCTCGTCCGCGCCATTGCGGGGCTCGTCGGCGCGCCTTGCTCGCGTCTGGAGCCCGTGGAGGCCGTGGCCCTCCGCGAGGTCCCCTGACGGCGAGCCCGGATGAATGGCGATGGGGGACCAGCAGGATCGCGGTTCGAAGCCGGATGGAGGCCTCAGGACGTCCTCGGGGCCCATTCCGACGAAGCTCGTGCAGTTCATCCAGGAGCACGTCTCGTCGCTCGAACAGCTCGAGGTGATGTTTCTTTTGCGGGACACGGCGGCGCGGGAATGGCGCGCCGAGGAGGTGAGCCGCGAGCTCGGATCGAGCTTGATGTCGATTGGGCGCCGCCTCGAGCACCTCGCGGAGGCGCGTTTCGTCAAGGTTCGCCCTACCGAGCGCGGGCCCGTGTACCAGCACGGCCCCGAATCCGAGGAGATCGCGGCGCTGATCGACGCGGCGGCGAAGCTCTACAAGGAGAGGCGGCTCGCGGTGATCGATCTCGTCTATGGGCGTCCCGAGAGTGATTTGCGCGCGTTTTCGGACGCGTTCATGCTGAAGAAGAAGTGAGGGCAAGCATGATACCGGCCGTCGTGTACATTCTCTGCACGCTCACGAGCCTCGTCGCGATGACGCTGCTCCTGCGTGCCTATGCCGCGCGCAAGGTGCGCCTGTTGTTATGGAGCGGCCTCTGCTTCGCCGGGCTCGCCTTGAACAACGTGCTCCTGTTCGTCGATCTGATCATGATTCCGGAGCACGATCTCTCCACGGTGCGGCAAATTCCCGCCGTGATGGGTGTTTCGTTTCTCCTGTATGGTCTCGTGTACGATTTACGCGATTGAGGCGACGGGTGAGGCGATGAACGATCTGATCAGCGGAGCCCTGATTCTCGGATTCCTGGTGATCGCGCTGTTTTTTCTGCGCTTCTGGCGCAGCACGCGGGATCGGCTCTTCGCCATTTTTGCGCTCTCATTCTCGCTCATGGCCGTGAACCGGCTGATCCTGGCCATCGTGAAGCTGCCCGAGGACGATTACCCTTACGTGTACCTCGTGCGGCTCGTCGCGAACGCCCTCATCATTTACGCCGTGATCGACAAGAACCGCGCGCACAAGGCGACGCCTCGACCGATTCTCTGAAGACCATAGGGGGACCCCCCGATATCCACGGGCGGCGCAGCGCGTGCTCTTCTTTGCTTCACGCCTTCAAGGGGTGCCTCGGCGCAGAGGCGAGACGTGCTCGACGTGGACGAAGTGGACCCGCGCGAGCGTCTCGTCGTCCAGGCGATCGAGCGCCTCCATTTCAATGATCGTCGCGGACCCTCGACCGGCGACAAACCAGAGGAGCGGGAGGATCGGCCCGGCGCCGCAGGCGCAAAACCAGGGGTGCGAGGCTTCGAGGACGCCGAATCGCTCCCCCAGGACGACGGGGCGTTTCGCGTGGTAAAGGCGTGTGCTGCCGGGCGGGATCGGGACGAGGATCTCCTCGCCCGCGACCGACTCCGCGTAGGACGGCGCCTCCGGATCTTGAAAGAGTGACGTATGGCAAAATCGCGTCCGGCGGTCACCACATGCCCGGCAGCGCATGGGCGCCGAGAGGAAGTCCGACCCCCCGGGCGAGGGCGTTCGCGGCGTGGAGACGAGCGGTAGGAACGCGTGCTCTCGATATGCGGCAGCGAGGATCCGCCGGCGCTCCTCAGGCGTTCCGTCCTTCAGGGCCGTCGACCATTGCGCGTGCTTAGAGAGCGGGACGAGCCCCGGCGGGATCAGCTCGGAGAAATGAACGCCGACGAGCGCGTCCTCGCGCGAGAGGAGCTCCGCCCCGATGCCGACGAGGCAGACGTCGGCGTAATCGCTGTCCGCGCGGAGGTCGAAGCGGAGCTCCGGCACGACGAACGCGGCACAGGAGCAATAAAACGACTGATCTTCGAGGAGGGCCACGAGCGGCGTACCACGCTGCCACGGCGCGAGCGCGATCCAATCGTCGTCCCAGCCCTCGCGGCCTGCGCGCTTTTCGAAGTGCTCGACCGAGAGGTGCGCCCGGATCGGCGCGCCTCCGATCTCGAACGTCCCGCCGGGGCGCTCGTCGTAGTCGGGCTCGAACAGCTTCGTTTGAAAGCCGCGGTCGTGCTGCGCGCCGCACGCGGGGCAAGACACCTTTGCGAGGACTTCGTCGAAGGCTCCCATCTCGACACCCTATCCGCGCGCGCGGCGGCGCTCCAGGATCGCACGTTCGCCCCACGGGCACGCGAAATTCTGCGGCTTCGTGAGGATCCAGAGCGTCGGCACGGGCGGCGGCTCCTCGGGGAAGGGGCCCTCGCCGTCCGTGAAATACACGATTCCGTCGGGCGCGTGCGGGCGCCAAAAACGCTCGGCGAAGACCTTGCGGAGATCCGTGCCGCCGCGCCCCTGCACGTCCTCGATCGCGCCCGTGAATGGATAGACGCGCTGGATCTCGCAGTCGCATTCGACGACTGTGAGGCGGGCCTCCTCGGCGAGGAGCGTGAGCTGCTTTGCGATCTCGGCGAGTTCGGCATCCGTCATGCTCATCGACGTATCAATCGTCACGAGCACGCGCGGCCGCGCCATCGCCCGCGGCGACCACGCGCGCCCTGGCACTTCGCCGATGCGCGAAGGGAAACGCCGGCTCGGCCGCGCGAACGTGCCGACGGGCGTGCGCCGCCGCGACGTGAACATGCGCAGCGCCGTTTTCCAATCGACGAAACATTCGGGCGGCCCGAGCACGCCGTCGAGTTCCGCGAGCAGCCTCCCCGGCTCCTTTCCCGCGAGCAACCTGCGCTCGGGTGGGCCCTCCGGCCCGACGTCGCCCGCGGTCTCCATGGCCCGCGCCACGAGCATCCGGGCTTGTTCGACCGATCCGGGCGCGCCCGCCGCGCGCCGAAGCAATCTGTGCTCGTCGACGCTCTCGCCGCCCGGCGCGTGTTTCGCCGTGAGTTTGCCAGCCCGCGCCGCTTCGAGCAGTCTTTCGTAGCGCTCCAGGCTGCTCTGGCCCGCGCGAATGCCGAAGGCCGTGTATTTTTGCCACGTGATCGGGTCGGGCAGGGGCTCCTCGATGAACTCGTTCGCGCTCATTTCGAGCGCCAGTTCGAGGAGCTCCGGCTCGGCCGGATCTGCGAATTTGGGGTGCGAGAGGTGCCCGAGCACCACGTGGTGCACCTCGTGCAGGAGCACGCCGCGCAGCCATTGCGGCTCGCGCAGGAACGACTCGACGTTCACGTGCAGGAAAAACCGCCCTTCGTGGAGCGAGACGGCCATCCGTTTCACCGACGGATCGGCGACCGGCATCATGTTCGCGAGGGCGGCCGCATAATACGGGTACCGCCGCGCGAAATCGCTCGTTTGCACGAAATCGTCGAGGAAGGCGCGGACGGGATCGACCATGTGTAGTTTTTCCGTCAACCGGGGCGGATGGGGGTGATGCCGAGGCGCTTGCACGTCGCCACGAGATCGAGCGCCCAGCGCTCTGGCAGCTCGGCGAGCAGCACGCCGAGGCTCGCGCGCACCACGTTGCTGCGCTTGACCTCCGCGAGCTTGGTTTGTCGTTCGAGGTGCGACGAGAGCGCCGTCACGGCGAGCCCCACGCGGTGCTGCTTCAAGGGATCGGCGGCCCACGCATGTAGCTTGCGCTGCGCCGGGCTATTCGCATAACGCTCGCAGAGTTCCTCGGGGCGGACCTCGAGGAGCGAGGTCGCCGTGGGGTTTCGTCCGAGCGCCTCGACGAGTTTGTCGCGCTGATCGCCGGGCAGATCCGCGAGCAGCGCCTCGAACGAGGCGAGCGTGATTTGCCGCTCGGCCGCGAGCACGCCGGCCTCGGGCCCTTCGAGCAGGCGCACGAGGCGCGTCGTGATCTCGTCGAGCCGATCGGTTTGTCCGGCCTCGGCAAAGCCTCGCACGGCGCGCGAGAGATCGGCGCGACGATCGTAGTCGGCGAGCAGCGCGCGCACGTCGAAGGGCAGGCGGCTCGACCACACGCCACGGCTCGAAACGACGAGCTCGATCCACGACGTCGGCAAATACCCCGAGAGCGCGTCGCGGAGGAGGCCCACGTTCTCGATTTCCTCGGGGCGCAGCGTCTTGAGCAGGTGCGAGACGTAGGTCCACGTCCGCGGCGGCACGTCGTCGAGCACGCGCTCGTGCGCCTGCGCGATCGCGATGACGCCCGGGTGCACGTCGTTCACCTGCGCCCACGCGAGCCAGCTCGGGCGGTCGGCGCGCACGGGCAGGCTCAAAAAACGCGCCCGAAGCGCCTTGTCGAGCGGCGTCACGTGGTAGCCCTCGGTCTCGGGGTTGACGGCGGCGAAGCAGGCCCAGCCCGGCGGCAGCTCGTATCCGTGCAGGCGCCGCGCGCTGAGGAGCTGCAGGGCGGGCTGCTGGATGTAACGCTCGGCGCGGTTCAGCTCTTCGAGCATCAGGATGCCCGCGCCGTCTTGCGGCAGGATGTCGGGCACGGCGTAGCGCGTACGGCCGTCCTGAATGACGGGCAGGCCCACGAGGTCCGGCGGTTCGAGCAGCGACAGGTCGAGCACCACGTGGGAAATCCCGAGGCGATCGGCGAGCTTCTTGACGATGTCGCTCTTGCCGATGCCGGTCGGCCCTTCGAGCAGCACGGGGCGCCGCGCGCGATAGGCGAGCTCGAGCACGGCTTCGAGCCGGGGGCCGACGGGGATGTGCGCGGGGCGGCTTTCGAGGACGGGAGCGGAGGAAGGTTTTGCCACGGGATGCTTTCGGCTAGCACGTGCGCGGGCCGCTGCCACGCCCCTTCCGAGCGCGTCGTGCCGCGAGACATCGGCCCTTGCGCCTCGATACCGGCTTCCTTATCCTCCCGGCTCGCGCATGTGGGGCGCGCGAGCCGCCCCGTCCACGCCGGAGAGAGCCATGACGACGTCCATGACTTCGAGCGCCGAGATCCCCGCGCCGCCGCCTTATCTGTCGGGCAACTACGCGCCCGTCGATCACGAGATCACGGCGCACGATCTGCCCGTGATCGGCGAGATTCCGCGAGACCTCGCGGGCGTGTTCGTGCGCAACGGCTCGAACCCGCGATTCCGCCAGAAGGGCCGGTACCACTGGTTCGACGGCGACGGCATGATCCACGCGCTCCGCTTCGAGGACGGTCGCGCGCGTTATGCGAACCGTTGGGTGCGCACGTGGGCGTTCGTGGAGGAGGAGAAGGCGGGCGCGTCGCTCTGGACAGGCGTCACCGAGCGGCCGGATTTCACGAATCCGCGCGGGCCTTTCAAGGACACGTCGAACACCGACCTCGTGTTTCACGGGGGCCGGTTGTATTCGCTCTGGTGGCTCGGCGGCGCGGCGTACGTCGTGCATCCGACTTCGCTCGACACGTGCGGCACGGAGACGTGGGGCGGCAAGATGCCCACGATCTCGGCGCACCCCAAGGTCGACGCGGTCACGGGCGAGCTCATGCTCTTCGATTACAAGCCCTTCCCGCCGTACCTCACGTACGCCGTCGTCTCGCCCGCGGGCGAGCTCGTGCACAAGACCGAGATCGACCTGCCCGGGCCGCGCCTCCAGCACGATCTCGCGATCACCGAGCATTTTACCATCTTCTTTGACATGTCGATGCAATGGGACCCGCAGCTCCTCGCCGTCGGCAAGACGAAGGTGAAATATTTTCGGGACAAACCTGCGCGCATCGGCGCGCTCCCGCGCCACGCGCCGGGCTCCGAGATTCGCTGGTTCGAGACCGAGCCGTTTTACATGTACCACACCATCAATGCGTGGGAGGAGGGGGATCGGATCGTGCTCGTCGGCTGCAAGATCGATGCGCCCGTGGCCGGGGATCCGCAAAACCCCGCGCGCGAGGTGCCGACGATCGGGTTTTTGCGGCTCGAACCGAACCTGTATCGGTGGGAGCTCGATATGAAGACCGGCGCCGTGAAGGAGTCGCGCCTCGACGACGTGCTCACGGAGTTCCCGCGCATGGATAACCGCGCGCTCGGCCGGAAGACGCGGTACAGCTACAACCCGCGGCTTCACGCGTCCGCGCCGACGTTGCTCTTCGACGGCGTGATCAAATACGATTACGAGGCGGGGACGAGCACGGCATTTTCGTATCCGGCGGGCCGCTTCGGCAGCGAGGTCGTATTCGCGCCACGCGTGGGCTCGAAGGGCGAGGACGACGGGTACCTCGTGACGTTTGTCGTCGACGAGGCGAGCGGCGAGAGCGAGGCCTACGTGCTCGACGCGAAAGACGTCACCCGGGCGCCTCTCGCGCGGGTCAAACTCCCGCAGCGCGTGCCGACCGGGTATCACGCGTGGTGGGTGCCGGGATCGGACCTCCCGGCCTGACGCTCAGGGCGGGGCGAGCGTGCCTTCCGCGAGCACGACCTCGCCCTCCACCACGGCGAGATCCGAGCTCTCTTCAATCGGGTGCTCCACGCGCTCGTAGGTGACTTGCCACAGGATCGGCGCAGGTTTGGCCTTTTCGCCGAGCGAGAGCGTGATGACGGACGGCGCGCCGGGCATCACGCGATCGTCGCCGGTGAGCACTTTGATGGAGTGGCCGTCGCGCCCTTTGCCGCGGCCGAAGCGCCGCGAGAGGTAACGCGTATCCTCGGAGAGCACGTTTTGCTCCGGGCCCACCGCCTCGGCGCGGATGGCGAGGCGCCGGAAGAGATCCCCGGTGGGGAAGGCGTGTCCAAGGGCGAGGGGCTCGATACGTACCTCGACGGTGCCGGCGCCTGCGCGCGTGGCCGTGATGCGGGCCGCGGCGCGCAGAAGCGCGGGATCCCGCGAGGCCGAGAATACGTGGCTGCGGTGCTTCGACGTGCCTTCACCCACGACGGGCATATGGCATTCGGCGCAGCTCGCGCCGGCGAACGGCGAGGCCCGGTGCTCGCTCGCCGTCGTCTGCATGAAGAGCGGCGTGAAGCGGCGATCGGGGTCGGGAAAGGAAAACTCGTGGCAAGCCGCGCAGGCGGAGGCCGAGGCGAAGGCGGCCGCGCGCACGACCGGGTGCGGCGCGATTCGTTGCGTCTCGCGTGGGGAGGCGAGCACGCGCGAGCTGTCGCCGTGGCACGAGGTGCAGGCGACGCCGAGGGCGCCGAGATCGGGCGGCGGATCCCGCATCGGATCGGCCTCCGGCGCATGGCAGCCGCGGCAAAAGGGCAGGGGCTCGATGGCGAGGGCCCTTTGGTAGGCCGGATCGTCGTGGGCTTTTTTGTGCAGCGAGGCGCGCCATTCCGCGGCGATGTCCGCGTGGCAGCCCTCGCAACGCGCGTTCTCCTCGGCCGCGTGGGCCGTGCGGGCCGCGGGCGCGGGCCCCGGCATTCTCGTGGGCTCGGCCGACTCGGCGGCGGCGAGCCCGAGGAGCCCCGAGGCGAGTGTGGCGAGGAGAATGATCCTTCCGGAGGTCATGGGTTCGCCTTGACAATCTCCCCGGTGCGCAGGTCGATGCGGATGTCCCGGTTCGTCCGGGCAGGTTTTCCGCAGAGGAGCTGCGGCGTCGAGCCCTTCACGCCTTCCTGGATGGTCTTCACGAGCTTCTGGCCCAGGGAAAAACTCGGGACGAAGGCCACGAAATAACGGCGGCCCGTCTCCTCGGTCTCGGCGAATTTCACGCCCGAAAGTTCGGTGTGGCCCTTGAGCGCGGCGCGGGTGAGGGGAAAATCGTAATCGGGCGGGGCCACCTTCGCGAGCTTGTAGAGCACGACGAAGAGCTCCTTGCAGCTCGGCGTCCCAGGCGTGATGCGGGCGAATGCGTGGGGCTCGGACTTTGGCGCAGGGCGCGGCGGCGGCGGTGCGCCTTCCCCGGGCTCCTGTGGGGCGTCGAGATCCAGCACCTTCGTGGGCTTTTTCGTGGAGAGCACCGTCACTTGGCCGCCGGCGCGCGCCGCGACCAGGGTCTCGTCGCCGCGGAAGACGATGTCGATCGGCGTGCCTTCCTCGGCGGGATCGAGCTCCGGCAGGGGGATCACGTGGAAGCTGTCTTTTTCGAAGGTCAGGAGCTGTTCCGAGCGTCCGGCCCAGATCGTGCCGTTCGGGCCGAGTTTGGCCCATTCGAGCGACCGGTCATCGCCGGGAAGCGTGAGGCTCGACCATTTCCCGGATGTATATCGATCGAGCCCCCTCTCGCGCACGAGCCAGAGCGCGCCGTCCTTCGTGCGGAAGGCATCGTTGACATTCTCCTTTTTGCCTGGCGAGACGTCGCTCCAGGCCTTGCCATTCCAATGCGCCACGTAGGCCCCGTGGTCGGCGGGCTGGGCCACGGCGATGACGTCGTTCGGGCCGAGCACGTAGAGGCGCGAGCCGGGCGGGAGCGAGGTCACGGCCTCCGAGCCTGGAAGCACATCGATCACCGACGTGCGCGCCCCCTTGGGCCAGCGCTCCACGGCGAGCGGCCCCGCGCCCGATTGCCCAAAAAACGAAGGCTTGTCTCCCTCGCGGCATACCTTCCCGAAGCCGATCAGATCCCCCGATGGCAGCAGCGCGAGGTCGGCATGCCCGAGCAGCTTCGTTTTGCAGCTCCCCGCGCCTCGGGTGATTTCGGGCGCGGGCGAGCTGCTCCCGCCGGGACCGAGCACGAAGATCGGTTTGGCTTCGTCGAGCTTGGGGTCGTTGATCTCGTACAACGTCCGATCGCCCCAGGGCGCGCTTGAATAGATCGCGCCGGCGTAATACGCGTTCGAGACGGCCGGCGGCATGGGTTTGTCGGGGTCGCGCGTCCAGGCCGAGCCTTTCCAGGAATAAAACACGTCCTCGCCGCCACGCTCACCGGGCAGGTTGAGCCCGAGCTTGCCATGGTTCGGCGGATCGCCCGTGATCCACATGACGTAAAAGGCATTTGGCTCGCCGAGGCCCTTGAGCCCGGCATAGAGGCTGCTGTCGAGCCGCGCGCCGCGCTCGTCGATCCGAATGGGCGTCGAGAGGTAGTCCCCGCTGATGGCCGCGACGAACGAGGGGAGCACGAACATCCGGAAGCTCGGCTGTCCGTGCACGATCAGCGGGTGGAAGGGGCTCGGCGATCGCGCGGGTCTTTCGGAGGCGACGGGACCCGGCGTTTCGTTCGTGGGGGGCGCGTCGGTTGTCGTCGGCGCGGCGCCCGCGTGCGGGGCTTGGGTGTCGGGCTTCGAGGCGGTCGCGTCGGCGTTCGCGGGGCTTTGCGGCGCGCCGCAACCGAGGGGGAGGGCGGTGAGCAGCGCGGCGAGGGCAGGGGAGGGCGAGCGGCGGGCGCGGGAGACCATGCCCGACGATAACGCGACTCGCCCGGAGGCTCAACAGCCGCAGCCGACGAACTCCAGGGAGAGGTTGTCGATCCAGAGCGCTTTCTGGCCCGTGCCGTGGTCGAAGCGGATGTACACGCCCTTCGAGCTGCCGAACGGGATCGTGATCTGCGCCTGCGCCGTGCACGCAACGAGCACGTTATGGCCCGTGACGCTGGTGAAGAGGCCCGATTTCTCGCAGGATTCGATCGTGTCGTTGCTCTGCTGGTAGGAGACATTCACGTTTGCGAGCTCGTTCTGGTAGTAGGTGTAATTCAATCGCACGGAGGTGCAGCTCGCGTCGCCCTTGTAGACCCAGATCGTGGGATCGATCGTGGATTCGTTCGTGCGGAGGGTGCGGCCCGTCATGCAAGACGGCGTGTTCGAGGCGAGCGGGATGTAATCGTCGCACCAGTCGACCTTGTACACGCCTGCGGTGAGCGGGCTCGCGTTGCCGTCGTCGAAGTTCTCCTGGTAGACCGCGCAGGTCTGAGCGGCGCACCCTTCGTTGGGTTGCCCGTCGCAATCGTCATCGGCGGCCGTCATGCAGCTCTCGGGCTGCGGAAGGATCTCGCCGGTGCAGGCCCCGTATCCGGTTCCCTGTGCATTGCAGGTCCGCGTGCCGGCCTTGCAGGCGCCGACGCCCGACGTGCCCGCGGGCCCGGTGTAGCAGCTCTGCGTGCTGCCCGGGGCGCAGACGCAGCCCTCGTTGGTCTGGCCGTCGCAATCGTCGTCGCCGGGCGTGGCGCACGTCTCGGTGGACGGGAGGGTTTGTCCCATGCAGGCCCCGAGCGTGGTGCCGAGCGCGTTGCACATCGCCGTTCCGGCCTTGCAGAGTCCGACGCCGAGCGTGCCCACCGGCCCGGTATAACAGGGGAGGACGGCGTTCGGAGGGCAGACGCAACCGGCGCCTTCCTCGTTGGTTTGTCCGTCGCAATCGTCGTCCTCCGCGGTGGCGCAGGTCTCGGCCACGGGCGTGACTTCGCCGGTGCAGGGGCCGTAGGCCGTGCCGAGGTCGTTGCAGACGTGCGTGCCCGCTATGCAGATGCCGAGGCCGGCGGTTCCCATGGGGCCGGTGTAGCAGGGCTCGGACGAGCCGGGGGCGCAGACGCAATCAGCGCCTTCTTCGTTGGTTTGTCCGTCGCAATCGTCGTCGGCGGCTGTCGCGCAGACCTCGGGGACCGGGGTCACTTCGCCGGTGCACGGGCCATAGACCGTTCCATCCGGATTGCAGGTGATCGTACCGGGCTTGCAAGCGCCGATGTTTTGTGTGCCGCGCGGGCCCGTGTAGCAGGTCTCGATGGAGCCGGGCATGCAGAACGGAGGGGCGCCGCCCATGCCGCCATTGCCGCCCATGCCGCCGCTGCCGCCGCCGCCCATTCCGCCGACGCCCCCGACACCGCCGCTGCCGCCCGCGCCGCCATTGCCGCCGATACCACCGCTGCCGCCCGCGCCGCCGCTTCCGCTTCCCCCGCCGGCACCGCCTCCGCCGCCGTTTCCGCTCCCGCCATTGCCACCGTTGCCGCCCGCGCCCCCCATTCCCCCGTTGCCGCCCATTCCCCCGTTGCCGCCCATTCCGCCGGATCCCACGGTCGCGCCGCCCATGCCGCCATTGCCTCCGGATCCGACGGTGCTCGTGCCGGAGCCGGTTGCGCTGGTCTCTCCGATCTCGCCGGCGTCACCACAGCCGAGAACCACGACACCAAACCAGAGCGGAAGAACGAGCGAAGTGCGCATGGCCCGACGGGACACGAGCACGCGCGGAACGTCAAGAGGAAGCCGGGCCTCGCGCGGTCACGAGGACGGTCGCGCGAGGCAAAGGCACCAAGGGCGCGTGCTGCGGGCGAGCCTCCCCCGCCGCGCGTGATGTGATTTGCCCAACGGTTCACACTGCCCAAAGATGAGAACGATTTTCATTTTCATGTTCGGCGGGGACTGGTAGCTTCATGTCCCATGAATCGCTACACGATGGGCGCGTTTGCCCTTGTCGGGTTCCTCATGGGCTGCGGGAGCGAGGCGCCCCCCGCGCCGAGCACGACCGTCGGAGAGGTCGTACACCCCGAGTTGCCGCCGCTTCCCGAGGTATCGGGGCTCACGCCCATGCCGGATCTGAACCCCGACCCCCACATCGTGGAGGTCGACCTCGTCGCGCGGCCCCACGCCGTGCAGCTCCTCCCGGGCCAGGCCACACAGCTCTTCAATTACAATGATCAATTCCCGGGGCCGCTGCTCCACGCGCGGGTCGGCGATCGGGTCATCATCCATTTCAGGAACGATCTCGCCGAGGAGACGGTCATCCACTGGCACGGGCTCCGCATCTCCGATCAAATGGACGGATCCCCCGTGATCCAGACTCCGGTGCAGCCGGGCGCGTCGTTCACGTACGATTTCGTCGTCCCCGACGCCGGCACGTTCTGGTATCACACGCACTACCACCAGATCCAGCAGCTCGAATACGGCCTCTACGGCGCCCTCGTCGTCCACGAGCGTGATTTCCCCGTGTTCTCGGCCGAGCGAATCTTCGTCGGCGACGACATCCGGCTCCGGACCACGAACAACCAGATCTCGGCCTTCCAGACAAGCGGACCCGACATCGGCGCAGGGCGCGTGGGCAATCGCCTCCTCTCCAATGGCAGGGTCATCAACGGCGAGGACGGTGACGGGCCCGTGACGTTCACGATTCCGCGCGGGGCCATCGAGCGGTGGCGCTTCGTGCTCGCGACGAACGCGCTCTCGTACGGGCTCCGGATCCGGGGCGCGGACGCGCGCGTCATTTCCACCGACGGCGGGCTCTTGCCCGAGGCCTTCGCGCTGGAGCGCGTGGAGATCGCGCCGGGACAACGGTACGATTTCGAGGTGCGCCCGCAGGCGGACGCCACCGAGGTCGTGCTGGAGGCGCTCGTCCTCGTGCTCGACGAAAACGACAATGTGGTCGAAGCTCCCTTCGTGCTCGCGCGCGGGACGATCGAAGGCGAGACCGTGACGCCGGAGCCCGTGTACCCGAAGGTCTCGTTGCCCGCGACGTCCGTGGAGGCGGCGGGGCACGAATGGAAGCTCTCGGGCGGGGTCGTGGACGGGCAGGTGCAATTCACCATCAATGGCGTGCCGTCGTATGTGGGGGAGGGGCACGAGCACGTGCTGCTCGAGACGTTCGAGCCGAACGTACCCGTGAAGATCACGTTGTCGAGCAACGTGAGCCCGCGACACCCGTTCCACATCCACGGCCAGTTCTTTCAGATCCTCGAGCGCGGCGGAAAACCGGTCTTCGAGCCCGGGCTGCGCGACACCGTGGAGGTCCGCGGCAACGAGACCGCCACGATTCTCTCGTACTTCGAGAACCACGGGCGCTGGATGGTGCACTGCCACATCTCGGAGCACAGCGAGAACGGGATGATGGCCGATGTCCAGGTCGGCACGCAGGCCGCCGGGCACGGACATTGACGCCCTTGCCGCCGGGGTCACGCGCGCCGTAGAGTCGTCGCACCATGACGGCTTCCCCCCGCCTCGCGCCGCGTGATCGCGCGCTCCCCCCGGTCTTCGTCCTCGGCGGCCACCAGACCGATTTCGCCAGAAACATCACGCGGGAAGGCAAGGGCCTGTTCGACCTCGTCGGCGAGGCGGCGACGCGCGCGCTCGAAGCCACGGGCGCCGAGGCCCGTGAGGTCGAGGTGGGGCACGTGGGCAGCTTCATCCCGGAGCTTTACACGGGCCAGAGCCACCTCGGCGGGCTGCTCGCCGAGGCGCATCCGGACCTCGCAGGAATCCCCATCACGCGGCACGAGGCCGCCTGCGCCTCGGGTGGCGTGGCGGTGCTCGCGGCAATGGCCGATCTGCAAGCCGGGCGTTACGACGTCGCGCTCGTTCTCGGCGTGGAGCTCATGCGCGCGCAGTCGGGCTTCGAATCGCAGCAGAAGCTCGGCGCGGCCGCGTGGGTGCCGCGCGAGACGACCGGCGTCGCGTATCCCTGGCCGGAGCTCTTCAGCCACGTGGCCGAGGAATACGATCGGCGTTATGGGCTCCGGCGCGAGCACCTCGCGGCGCTGGCGCGGAACAACTACGAGAATGCGCGGAGGAACCCGAACGCGCAGACCCGCACCTGGACGCTCTCCGAAGGCGCGTTCGCCGAGGACGACAAGGAAAACCCGGTGATCGCCGGCCGCACGCGCCGCTACGACGCGAGCCCCGTGACCGACGGCGCCGCCTGCGTGGTGCTCGCGTCGGCGGACTACGCGGCCGCGTGGGCGCGGCGGCGCGGCGTCCCGATCGAGAGCGTCGCGCGCATCGAGGGGTACGGGCATCGGACGGCGCGTATGGGCATGAAGGACAAACTCGAGGCGAGCCGGGGGGAGCCGTACGTGTTCCCGCACGTGCGCGGCGCAGTGCTCGACGCGTTCGCGCGGGCGAGGATCGAGGGGCCGAGCGCGCTCTCGGCCGTCGAGGCCCACGATTGCTTCACGATCTCGCATTACATGGGGATCGATCATTTTGGCATCGCGCCGCCGGGCGAGCCGTTCCGGGCCATCGAGGACGGCACGGTCCTCCGCGGCGGGAAGCTGCCCGTGAACCCGGGCGGCGGGCTCATGGGCATTGGCCACCCCGTGGGCGCGACGGGCGTGCGCATGCTGCTCGACGCGCAGAAACAAGTGACAGGCGCGGCAGGAGAAAATCAGGTGCCGGGCGCGAAACGCGTCGCGATGCTGAACATCGGCGGCAGCGCGACGACGGCGGTGGTGCTCGTTATCGGGCGGGCGTAATTCGTTCGTCATCGGGGGGGACCCGAAGGCGGAGGGCGAAAGCGGCGGAAGAGCGCGCCTGACGCACGCCTGCGCATTCCGTCGGGTCGAGCTCTCGTTCGATTTGCCTGGTTCTCGGGAACGAGCCGCGGGGAGGGGCGCCTGCGGCGCGCCGATACGCCCGGGACGCCGAAGGCGCCTGCGCGGGGCCTACCCACGGAGCAATTTGCGCCCCGACGATCGCGCCCGAGGCAAGGGAAACCCTGGCCTGTCCGGAGGAGCGCCGTCCGCGACGGGATCTTCGTCCGGGTTTGCCCGCGGCAGAACGATTGCATTGCGGGCGCAGAGCGTGGGAGGGGCGCTCGAAGCGCGGGCGCCCTCCTCACGCAACCAGGAGGAGACCATGTTGAAGCGTATTTGTGCCATCGGTCTGAGCGCCATCGCATTCGGCTCTCTTGCATTCGTCGACGCGACGACCTCGGAGGCCCTCGCCGGCGAGGAGGGCCAGGTGTCCACGGATTACTGCGAGGGAAAGAAGCAGCTCTCGTACGAGGAGCTCCAAGAGGCCTGCGAGCACCCGCTCATGGCGGGCAACCAGCGCAAGCCTTACGTGATCGACATCCTGTGCGAGCGCACGGCGCGGATCTGGAAAGAGAAGCCTGATTTCGTGAAGGTCCCGGTGGACAAGCACAGCACGTTCCGCGCCACGCTGAAGTCCGACAAGGGCTGTACGCCGGACGAGGATGACCTGCGTCGGGAGACGCCGATCGAGGTCATGCTGCCTTGCAAGCAGTTCGTCGAGATGGAACTCACCTACAGCCGCACGGCGTCCGTGAGCTGCGACGACGTGCTGGCGAACAGCAACGTCATCCAGATGTGCGAGTCCACGCTGAAGCGCACCAGGGGCGTGGAAACCGTCATCAAGACCGAGGCGACCGGCAGGGTCTTCAACAACTGCTCGGCCGTCAATCCCGAGAAGGCGCAACTGTAGCTGGATCAGGCGTCTTTCGAGGTGATGGATGGCTCCGGAGAGGCGGGCCGCTGAGCGGTCGGCCTCTCCGGAGCTTCCGATCTGCGGCCTTCGGGCCGAGGACGCGACAGGACCGCTCGTACACGGAGGAGTTCCACCCATGGCATCTCGTGTCCATTCGATTGCCCTCTTTCTGATCTCGCTCGGCGCGCTCGCCGGATGTGGCGAGGGCGTGCCCGACGCAGAGGGCGACCTGGAGATATTCGAGGCGGAAGCCATCGAGGAAGTTCGCGACCCCGGGAGGAAACTCTTGCTGCCGGAGGGGGAGTTCTCCGCAGAAGCCACGATCAAGCCCTGGTCCTCGTGGTGGTTTCCGACCTCGGACGATTTCCTCTTCGCCGGGAAGAATGGACTCGCGCCCCTCCAGAAATACGACCTCTACAGCAGAACGGTCCTGAGCAAAACGACGAAAGCCGCTACCTACGAGCGCGAGAAGCTGTACAACGCGCACGCCGATTCTTGGTCGGGTTTATGCTACGCGTGGGCCCTCGCCTCGATCCTGGAGCCCGAGCCGAACAAGCCGGTGGACCACGGCGCGTTGCACTTCGGGGTGGCCGACCTCAAGGCGCTGCTCCTCAAGACCTACGAGGCGGCGACCGACGCGCCCATCCTCGGCGATCGCAACGACGGCGCGTGGAACGACAACTACGCGGACATCTTGCCGCACACGTTCCATCGGGTCCTCGTCGCCGAGCTCTTCAAGAAGCGGCGCCCGTTCATCATCGACAGGGACGCCGGGCACGAGGTGTGGAACCTGCCGGTGTACAAGGCGATCACGAACATCAAGCGCGACGCGACGGCGCGCGACCTCGTCCATGTTCGCACAGTCCTCTTCGTGGTCACCCCGGACGTGAAGACGTACGATTATGTCGGCACGGAGATGACGACGCGCGAATACACGTACGACCTCCGCGGCGCGTGGGAGGGGCGCCGCTTCGTCGTGCGCGATGGTGTATGGACCGAAAACTCCCGCTGGGATCACCCGGACTTCGTGATGTTGCATTCCGATCAGGTGAAACGAGCGAGCTACAACCCCGAGATCGACGTCGAGACCGTGGACGCGATCCTGGGACGGGAGCCGTAGGCGGTTGCCTCGGAAGCTCCGCCGATCAGGGGAGCGCGATCCGCAGAATGGACGACCCTGAAATCCAGTAAAGGTGCGTCGCGTCCACCGCAATGTCCACGACCACATCCTGCCCGCTCGCGAGCACACGCGCGACGTCGGCGCCTGCCTTCGTCTTGCGCCGGAGCGCCGAGCCGCCGGTGTTCACCGTATCCATGCTGAAATAAATGGCCTCGTCGTCGGTGACGATCTTCGGAAGGGAGAACGCCGTGACCTTTCCACCTTGAAAGACGCTCGTCGCGCCGGAGCCCGCGTGGTCGGAGACCCAGACCTTCGTGGCGCTCGCTTCGACGCTGATCCAATAGACGCCGCTCTTGTCGACGGCGATCTGCCCGAGCATGCCAGGGCCAGGCGCGAGGACGTGCGGAACGCCGCCTGCCGCGGACACGCGCGCGGCGCGCCCGCCGAGATACTCGCTGAAATACACCATCCCCTCGTGATGCGCGATGCCTGCCGTTTGCGAGATGTTGCCGTACCACTCCTGGTCGGTCACGAGATACGAGGCCGCTCCTCCCGTGACGGGCGCGTGGAGCAAGATCTGGGTGGTGGCGATGAAGAGCGTCGCGCCATCGGTGGCCATTCGCCATGGCGAGTTGACGTCGACGATCTTTTGCCCGAAGCCGCCGGCCGGATCCCCGAGCTTGGCCGTGGAGATCGAGTTACCGTCGAGATTGCACCAGAAGAGGACCCCATCCCGCGCGATGAGCTCGCTCGGACCGTCTTGCCCCTTCACGAAAGGCATGGGCACGGAGCCAGCCTTGGATTGGCGCATGATGTCCCCGCCCGTGTTGTTGGTCCACAGGACCTCGTCCGCCGTGAGCGCGATCGAGCTCGGATAATTCTGCCCTGAGGCGAAGAGTTCAGGGAGCACGCACGTGCCGCCGCCGCAATACCCGGGGGCGCATTCCCCGTCGTCGGAGCATTGCATGCCGCTGCTCGACGAGGCGCCGCCGCCCGCAGATGACGACGACGAAGCCGGCGCGCCGCCCGCGCCGCCCATACCGCCCGCACCGCCGCTGCCTCCTATGCCCCCGGCGGAGTATTCCCGCGATTCTGGAGCGCATCCAGCGGTAAGGAGGAGACCTGCGGCGGCGGAGATGTAAAGGGCGCGAGCGAGGTGCACAACTCGTCTTCGCATTAAACGCAGGCATCCGTCAAGGCGTGTGCCCTGCACGACAAGAAGAATGTCAGCGCGAAGGCCGTCCCCGAGCGGGAGCTCCGGAGCCCCCGTTCACTTCCCGTACATCTTGGCGAATTCGCTCGTGAGCGTCGGCGCCGCCTGGTACCCCGACGAGTTCTCCTCGCCGTACGCGTTGTGGTCGTCGCCGTAATCGTACGGCGGCAGCACATCCCATTGCGGCAGCGGGATGATGTAGCCGATCGCGTCGTTCGCGTTGTTCACCATCACCTTGATCGCGTCCTTCGGCAACACCGCCTGGATCGGCGTCTCGGGGACCGCGTCCGGGTAATCGGCGCCCTCGGGCTTTTCGATGTACGAGCTGCCGTCCGGCTTCTGGAGCCAGAGCTCGGTGTAGAGCTCGCCGGGCACCGTCGCGATCGCCACCGGGCCGATGTGAATGCCGTTCACCTCGGTCGCGATGACCACGTCGCCGTTCAGCAAGAGGCCGACGCCGAGGGTCGGCCGCTCCTCCTCCGACACGCGCTTGCCGTCGGACCAGTAGACGTCGCGCGGCATGAGCTCGGAGAGGACCGCGATCGCGAGCGAGGTGTTCGTCGCCGGCATCAGGAACGCCCGGCGGTGCACCGCGAGCGAGGGCGCCGCGTCCTTCGTCGTCTTCGCGCCTTCGAGCGCCGCGATCGCCGCTTCCGCCGCGCCCTTGCCGACGTACTCCGCGCGCTCCCACGTCCCCTGCTTGCACGTCTCCATGCCGGAGAAATCCGGGCAGCCGACGATCCCGATCGTCGTCGTGAGGCCGCCGAGCGGGCCATTGAAGAAGACCGCAGGCGCCCCCGGCCATTTCGCCTCCATCGTCTCGCGGAGGAAATGCGGATAGTCCGAGGTGAGAAGCGTGTTGTCCGACCCGAGCGCTTCGGGGTGATTGCCCCAGAACACCACGTTCGTGAGGACGGCGTCGCTCTCGTCCCGGAACTGGAGCGTGGTGATGTTCTGATCGATGACGAAGGGCCTGCGCGTGTCGTTCACGAGCTCCGGCGCCTCGGCCTGCGCGACCACGAGGCTGGCCTTCTTCTGGCCCGCCTTCGCCTCCTTCAGCGCGAGGACGGCCTGCTTGACGATGAAGTCCATGTAGGCCGGGTCGATGCCCGTGTGGCTCGGGTCGCGGCCCCACATGCCCATCGTGTCGCGCGCCTCGTGCACGTGCGTGGAGGCGACGAGGATGTGATCGAAATCGAGCCCCTCCGCCGCGGCGGCCCTGCGGATGTCGAGCACGTATTGCTGGAAATAGCCGACGAGGTCGAGCGAGACCATGCCCACGGAGACGTCGCCCTGCTCGACGACGACCGCGCGCGCCCAGACGTCGTCGTGCACGCCCGTCGCGGCGCGGCCATTGCCGAAGCCCGCGAGCCAGACGCCGTCCCACTTCCCATTGCCGTTCTGGTCCTCGAACGCCTCGCCCTCGTCCCACTGGCCATTCTGATCGGTGTCCGTCCAGGTCTCGATCGTGGGCGTGATCTTCTGCGCCGAGGCGCCGACGAGCAGAGCCCCCTCGGCCTTTTCACATCCGGCCGCCCCGGGGCACGAGAGGTTCGTCGCTTTGCCTTGATCGTCGGCGATCGGGGTGCGCGCGGGGGTCGCAGGCGGCGATTCCTCCCCGCCGCAGCCGGCGAGCGTGGGGGCGAGGAGCGACGCGACGAGGAGGGCGAAGGACGGGCGGAGCGGGCGCATGGAGATTTGGTACAGCGAATCCGCCGCGCTTGGCAAGCGGCGCGTCCGCCCCGCGCGCCTGCGTCAATCGTGCGGCAAATTGGTCGCCCAGCGTTGCAGGTGCGCGGTGGGATCCATGAGGTCCGCGCGGCGCTGGTACGACGCGCCGCTCTCTGTCTTCGCCCCGCCCGAGCGCTGCGTGAGCGGGCCGGAGAGGTTGCCCTTGTACATCTCGAGGTGGAGCATGTCGCTCGGCACCTTGATGCCGACGAGGTGACCGACCTTGGCGATGCGGTCGCCGGCCTTGACCTTGTCGCCTTGCTTCACGGTCGTGAACCGCTGGATCTCGCCGTACCGGATGACGAACGATCCGTGGTTCACCTCGAGCGCGTACGTCTCGCAGTAAAACGGATACGGCCCGAGGCTCACCTCGCCGTCGGCGATCGCGTGGACCCACGTCCCGAGCGAGGCGTAGAGGTCGCAGCCCGCATGCGCGCGCGTGCCGCCGCTCCTTCGTGAGCCGAACGAGCGCGGCGCGCTCGTCCAGTTCACCGTCGGGAGCTTGCTGAACGGGAAGCACTCGCTGCCCGTGACGATGGGCGTGTCGCGCACGGAGGTGCCGACGGGCGTGGCCTTCTTCTGCAGCAGGACCTCCCACGTCCTCGGCCCCACGATGCCGTCGTCCGGGACCAACCCCTGGCGGCGTTGAAAGGTGCGCACGGCCCGCTCGGTGCCGGGGCCGAACTGTCCATCGGGCTTCACGTCGAACCCCCAGCCCGCGAGCGCGCGTTGGAGGATCTTCACCTCGTCCCGCAGGTGCGGGGATTTGTCGGCGTAACCTGCCGAGAGCCGAAGCGTGGGGTGCATGAGCGCATTCTAAACGAAACACCCGCCCATGCGGCAAGACGTCGAGATGCTGCCGTTCCGGCCCACGTTGTGCCAGGCACGTCACCACGGCCAGACGCGGCGCGGCGTGGGTCTGGCCAGAATCGATTTTTCCGCTGGCATGCGGCGTGCTGGAAGGGGTGGGCATGAAACGGATTCACTCACTTGCAATGGTTCTTTCACTTGTGGCGACGACTGCGTTCCTCCAGGGCTGCGACAAGGGGCAAACCTGCGACGCCGCCTGCGGCGCGGGGGGCGAAGGTGGTGAGGGAGGTCAAGGCGGCGAAGGAGGGCAGGGCGGCGGCGGTGGGCAAGGCGGTCAAGGCGGCGCCGGTGGTCAAGGCGGCGCTGGAGGTCAAGGCGGCGCCGGCGGGCAGGGCGGCGCGGGCGGCGGCAGCGCGCTTTGCGAGGATCGGACGGGCGGCGCGCTCGTGACGTTCGACGTCGTGGATCAGCCGTTCACGGTCTGGATCACGAACCAGGCCTTCATCGAGGAGGCGAAGCTGCTCAAGGAGATGGGCACGACGCGCATCCCGAACTTCGAGGTGGTCCTCGACGGGCAGGACTGCGATCCGAAGTGGACCTTCCACGTGGACCCCGAGAAGGTCGCCTTCGCGGACTCCACGATCGAGCTCTGCGACGGGACGCCCGAGTACGTCGAAGAGCACACGGCCGAGTGGATCGAACAGGTGAAGCAATACTGCCCGTGGAGCGCGAAGGTCACGAACGTGGAGGAGCGTCCGGGCACGCCTTGATCCCGCCACATCAGCGCACGCGCGCGGCCGTCTCCGCCTCGGCGAGGACGCGCGCGATGCGCTCCCAGTGCGAGCCCCTCCAGAGCAGCTTGCCGCAGCCCTCGCAGCGGTAAAACGTCTCGATCTTCGAAAGCGTCTTCGGCGGCGCCTCGGCGCGCGCCTCGTCCTTCGTGAGCTCGCGGAGCGCGCCGCCGCAGGTCATGCACCGCGGCGGCAAGAGCGGGAGCGAGAACGCGCCGAGGACGAACCGAAGCTCCCCGGACAACCCCAGCGCACGCGGGACGAAGAGCGAGCGCACGCGCCCTTCGCGGACAGGCGTGCGCTCGAAGATGCCTCCATCGGAGCTCAAGAGGATACGCCCGCTCTCCCCGGCCCGCGCGACGAGGACGGCGTCGTCGATGCCTTGTTCGAACGCGGCGTCGTAGCCCGCGGCGCGCAGCCACCGCGCGAGCCCGCCCAGCATCGCGTCGCAAAAGAACCGCGGCTCCACGAGGCTGGATTGTATGCCGCGCCGGGCCGAGCGAAAGGTCACGGAAAACGGGGAGGCGGGCGCGGGCGCATTGACGTGCCCCGCCCCGGGCTCGACGAACATGGCAGCGCAGTCGGGCGGCCTGCCGCCTCGGCGCGGGCCTCCGGGCTCCGCGCGGGCGAGCCAGGCGGAGCCCGAGAGGCGCGAAAGGGGAGGGGCACATGAGAACATCGAGGATCGGGGCCGCGTGGGCGCTCGGGCTCATCACCACGTCGTTTGTCACGGGCTCGGCGTCGGCCGAGGAGCTCGCGCTGAGGCGCGTGATGCTCTCGACGGGCGGCGTCGGGTACTTCGAGCACGAGGCGCAGGTGTCGGGGGACGCCGAGCTCACGTTCGACGTGCGGCTCGATCAGGTGAGCGACGTGCTGAAGAGCCTGCTCGCGATGGATCCCCAAGGTCGGCTTGGACAAGCGAGCCTGCCGGGGCGCGCGCCGCTCTCCGAGATCTTCCGGGATCTGCCGTTCTCCCAGGAGGACCTGTCCTCCACGGCGTCGCTGCTCCGCGCGCTGCGCGGTCAGATGCTGCGCGTGTCGGCGCACGCCACGACGATGGAGGGGCGGCTCGTCGCCGTGACGGAGGAGAAGGTCTCGCTCGGCGAGGGGCAAGGCACCATCGTGCGCAACAGGCTGTCGCTGCTGACGCCGACGGGCATGCGGCAAGTCGTGCTCGAAGAGGCGGACGCGATCGAGATCGTGGACACGCGGCTGCGCGCCCAGGTGGAGCAGGCGCTGGCCGCGATCGCGGCCTACGCCGCGGCAGATCAGCGCACGATCACGATCGACGTGCACGGGCAGGGCGAGCGGACGGTGCGCGTGGGCTACGTGGTCGCAGCGCCGCTGTGGAAGGCGACGTATCGGCTCGTGGTGCCCAAGACCTCGGGCGAGGCGAAGCTCGAAGGGTGGGCCCTGCTGGAGAACATGAGCGGGCAGGACTGGAAGCGCGTGGAGCTGTCGGTGGCGTCAGGCAACCCCGTGACGTTGCGGCAAGCGGTCTACGACTCGTATTTCGTGAATCGACCGGAGGTGCCGGTGGAGGTGCTCGGGCGCAGGCTGCCGCCGGTCGACGTAGGGGCCGTGCCAGAGGCCGAGGTCGCCGAGGAAGCCGATGGCGCAGGGGGCGGGGGGCGCGTCATGCGTCGTGGCTTCATGGCCGCGCCATCCGCCGCGGACGCCTTGATGTTCAGCGCGCAGCCGGCCGCGCCGGAGCCGTCGCCGATCGCCGAGCCCTCGGAAGGCGCGACGCAGGTGGTCTTCCACTTCCCGGATCCCGTGGACCTGCCGCGCGGCCAATCGCTGCTCGTGCCGATCGTGAATGAGTCGCTCCCGGTCGAGCGAGTGTCCTGGTATCGCTACGACGTCGACGCGCGGAACCCGCTCGCGTCCGTGCGGCTCACGAACGACACCGAGACAGGCCTGCCGCCCGGGATCCTGTCGATCTACGAGAACACACAGGCCAACGAGCCGATGTCGTTCGTCGGAGACGCGCGGCTCGGCGCGCTCCCCGCAGGAGAGGATCGGTTCGTGAGCTACGCCGTCGATCTCGACATGCGCGTGAACCGTGAGGAGAAGTCCGCGCAGGTCGTGACAGGCGCGAAGATCGCACGAGGCGTGCTGGAGGTGCATCGCGCAGAGCGGCGGACGACGATGTACAAGATCAAGGGCGCAGCGGACGAGGCGCGTGTCCTCGTCGTGGAGCACCCGCTCCTCCAAGGTTTCACCCTGGCAGCGCCGAAGGAAGGCGTGATCGGGACGACGGACACGCACGTGCGGATCCGGCGTGAGGTTGCCGCAGGACAAACCGTGGACCTGGAGGTGGTGCTGGAGCGGCCGATCGAGCAGAGCATCGTGATCGGATCGATCACGGCGCAAGAGCTCGGCGTGCTGCTCGCGTCGACGGAGATCTCCGCCGAGGTGCGGGCCGCCCTCGAGCACGTGGCCGCGCTCCAGCAGACGCTCGCGTCGCGGGAGCAAGCGCTCGCGCTCCTGCGGTCCGAGCGGCAGACGCTGGTGTCGGATCAGGATCGGCTGCGGCGAAACCTCGCGTCGTCCCCCCAAGGCAGCGATCTCCACACGCGGTACCTGGCAGCACTCGCATCCACCGAGGATCGGATCGGCGAGCTCGATCGAGCGATCGAGACAGCCGACGCCGCCGTGCGGGTCGCACGAGAAGAACTCGCGGACTACATCGCGAACCTGTCGATCTGAAGGGGCGAGGGCCTGCCTGTCCGGGGCGCGGAGCTGGGGCGTTGCCCCAGGCCCCACCAGGGGTTGTCCACCCCTGGACCCGGACCAGGCACGGCCTGGACCGGGGTCGAGGAACTGCGCGGTGCGCAGTTCCTCGAACAGCCGGGGTCAAGACCACAGGCGACCCTGCCAATCAAGACAGCGACGCTGCGGGTTCAACGGGCGGCGCTCCCGTCGCCAGCTTGAGACCCACCTCCAGGGTCTTGCCACGGGCCCGTGGGAAGAACTGCGCGTGGCGCAGTTCTTCCCCCTCGGTCCAGGCCGTGCCTGGTCCGGGTCGAGGGGCGGACAGCCCCCGCGGGGTCCGGGGCAGCGCCCCGGCGCGACGCCTGCAGCACCGCAGGATGGAGGCAGCAGAGCGCGCTCGAGGACCTGCGGCGCCGCAGGATCGTTGCGCAGAGGGCGCTTGGGGACTTGCGGCGCTGCAGGTCGGCGTTTCTGGAGGGGGGGTTGTGATCTGCGGCGCTGTCGATCGGGGGTGGGTGGGGGCGAAGGGCTGCTTGCGGCGCTGCAGGGGGGAGGACGCGCTTGGGCGTGGCGGTTTTGCGGCGCCTGAGGTCGGCGGTTGCGCGGACGGGGGGCGGGTTGCGGCGCGGCAGGAGGGGGTTTGCGCGGAGTGATCGCGATTTTGCGGGGATGCAGGGTGTTCGGCGGGGATGGGGGGAGGCGTGGGCGGCTCGGGAACCTGCGCCTGGTGCGGACCATGGGGGGCTGGTGAGGCCTGCTGGTCTTGAAAGCGGCGCGCGTTCTGGTGAACATGGGGGCCATGTTCGATGCGCAGAGGATCCTGGGGGCGCTGGTCTCGGATGGAGTTGAAGGCGGGAGCTTTCGCGATTCGCAACGTCGTCGGCGTTCTCGCGACGACGGGTACGAGCGTCGCGACGATGACAGCGGTATCGGGGCGGGCACCCTGCTCGCGGGCGCGGCTGGGGTCGCGGCGGCGGGCGGGCTTGCGTACATGGCGTATCAGCACTTCAAGCAGCCGGCGGCGCCGGGGATGCCGGGTGCGCCGGGGATGATGCCGGGGGCGCCGGGGATGGTGCCGGGGGCGCCGGGGATGATGCCGGGGGCGCCGGGGATGATGCCGGGGGCGCCGGGGATGATGCCGGGGGCGCCTGCGCAGCAGCAGCAAGGGTTTTTGGGGCAATTGATGGGGTCTTCGTCCGGGCCGATTCCGCCGGGGGCGCCGCAGGGGGGCGGCGCGACGAATTTCGGGGTGCCGGTTTATCACAATGATCCGTCGACGTGGGGGACGAGCGCGCCTGCGGCGCCTGCGCAGGGACACGCGCCCTGGGGGGGCCCGCAGGGCGGCCCGCCGCAGCCGTGGGGAGCGCCGCCGAACGCGGGGCCGCAAGCGGGCTGGGGCGGGCCTCCGCCGGCGCAACCGGCGCAGCCGCCCGCGCAATGGAATGCGCAGCCGAACACGACGCCGACGGCGCAATGGGGAGCGCCGCCTCATGCGGCGCCGCCTGCGCCGCCTGCACCTTCGCAATGGAACGCGCAGCCGAGCACGACGCCGACGGCGCAATGGGGGGCGCCGCCCCACGCGGCGCCGCCTGCGCCGCCTGCGCCTTCGCAATGGAACGCGCAGCCGAGCACGACACCGACGGCGCAATGGGGCGCTCCGCCGAATGCGGCGCCGCCGGCTCCGAGTGCGCAGCCTGCGCAGTGGGGCGCTCCGCCGAATGCGGCGCCGCCGGCTCCGACTGCGCAGCCTGCGCAATGGGGAGCCCCGCCAAACCCGGTCGCGACGCCCGTCGCCGCACCCGCGCCCGCGCCCGCTCCCGCTCCCGCAGCCGCTCCCGCTCCCGCAGCCGCTCCCGCTCCCGCTCCCGCAGCCGCTCCCGCTCCCGCAGCCGCTCCCGCTCCCGCTCCCGCTCCCGCTCCCGCAGCCGACGCCCAGGCCGACGCCTTGCTCCTCGTGCGCGCCATGATCACCGCCGCCTTCATCGACGGCCAGATCGATCCCGAGGAGCGCGCGCGTATCCTCGACCGCCTCGCGCGTGCCGGCCTCGGGCCCGAGGATCGCGACGCGCTCAACCGCGAGCTCGAAGCCCCGCAGCCGCCCTTCGCGCTCATCGGGCAGATCCGATCGCCCCAGATGGCCGAGCAGTTTTACGTGGTCTCGCTCCTCTCCGCGGGCACCGAATCCGAGGCCGAGCGCGCCTACCTCAAAGGCCTGCCCTCCATGCTCGGCCTGCGCCCCGAGGACGTCGCCCGCTTGCATGCGGGCCTCGGCCTTCCGCCCCTCCCGTGACGTCGGCCCCCCGGCGACGATATTCCCCCGCATGACGTCCGGCCCGCATGGCCCACGCCACACCTTCGAGGACCACACAGCCGAGCTTCGGCTCGGCCTCTTCGCGCCCACGCTGCCCGAGCTCTTCGCCGAGGCCGGCCGCGCCCTCGCCGAACTCGCCCTCGGGGAGGGGGCGCCGCTGCCCGAGGCCTCCGGTGCGCCTGTCTCCGTCTCGCTGCATTCGGTCGACCGCGAGGCATTGCTCGTCGACTGGATGAACGAGCTTGTCTTCCGGACCGAGGTGGACGCGCGGGTCTATGTCGAGTTCCAGTTCGACGAGCTTGCCGCCGATCACCTCGTGGCCCGGGTGCGCGGCGCGCTCGTCCCGGACCTCCGGCCCCTCGTCAAGGCGGCCACCCTGCACGACGTCCACATCACGGAGGATTCGCATGGCTACTCGGTCCACGTCGTCCTCGACATCTGAACCCGCATCGACAAGGCCGCCGCCGCCCTTCGTCGAGGTCGCTCCCTCCGTGTACGAGATTCCGACCTCCTATCGCAGCGACATGCGCGTGCCGGCGCGGATCTTCGCGAGCCCGGAGACCTTGCCCGCCTTGCTCGCGGACCATTCCGTCGAGCAGCTCGTGAACGTGACCACGCTCCCCGGCATCGTGGGCGCCGCCTGCGGAATGCCCGACATGCACGAGGGGTATGGGTTTCCCGTCGGCGGCGTGGCCGCGACGGCCCTGCCCGACGGCGTGATTTCGCCCGGCGGGATCGGGTTCGACATCAACTGCGGCGTGCGGCTGCTCGTCTCGAACCTCGAACACAAGGCCATCGCCGCGCGGGTCGAGGGCCTCATGCACGAGCTCTCGCGCAGCGTGCCCTCGGGCGCCGGGCGCGGGGGGCGGTGGTCGTTCGCGGGCAAGAAGCTCGATAGGATCCTCGAAGGCGGCGCGGGCGCGCTCGTCCGGGAGCACGAGGTGGGGACGGCGTCCGACCTCGAGGCCATCGAATCGGGCGGCGCGCTCGAAGGCGCCGACGCGTCCGCGGTCTCCGAGCGCGCAAGGCAACGCGGCGCCGATCAGCTCGGCACGCTGGGGAGCGGCAACCATTTCCTCGAAGTGCAGGTCGTCGACGAAGTGTTCGACGCGGCGTCGGCCGGGCGGCTCGGGCTCGTGGTCGGGCGCGTGGCGGTGCTCGTGCATTCGGGATCGCGCGGGCTCGGCCATCAGGTGTGCACGGACCACGTGCGCCTGATGGACGGCGTGATGCAACGGTATGGCATTCACGTGCCGGACCGGCAGCTCGCCTGCGCGCCGCTCTCGTCGCCCGAGGGACAACAATATTTTGCGGCCATGTGCGCCGCCGCGAATTTCGGTTTCGCGAACCGGCACCTCATCGCGCACCTCGTGCGGGACGTGTTCCGGCGGATGTTCGGGGAGCGGGACGGCTTTTTGCGGTTGATCTACGATGTCGGGCACAACACGGCGAAGATCGAGAAGTACGAGGGAAAGAAGGTGTGCGTGCATCGCAAGGGCGCGACGCGCGCCTTTGGGCCGGGGAGCCGGGACGTGCCCGCGGCGTATCGCGATATCGGGCAGCCCGTGTTCATTCCGGGCAGCATGGGGACCTCGTCGTTCGTGTGTGTCGGGACCGAACACGGGAGCGAGGCCTCGTTCGGGAGCACCTGCCACGGCGCCGGGCGGCAAATGAGCCGCACCGCCGCCAAGAAAAAGGTGACGGGGCAGGCGCTCCGCAAGGAGCTGGAGGGGCGCGGCATCGTCATTCGTTGCGCGTCGAACGCCGAGCTCGCCGAGGAGGCGCCCGCCGCCTACAAGGACGTCGATCGGGTGGTCGACGTCGTGGCCGCGGCGGGCATCGCCCGAAAGGTCGCCCGGCTGCGGCCGCTCGGCGTGGTGAAAGGGTAATCAGGTCTTTAGTTTGCCGGCCGAGAGCCGGACCCGCGTCGCGCCGATCGCCTCGGCAAACCCGGGATCGTGCGTCGCGACGAGGACCGTCGTGCCCGCCGCGCGTCGCTCGGTCACGAGCCCCGCGAGCTCGCGGACGCCGGCCGCGTCGAGGCCGTTCGTCGGCTCGTCGAGCAAGAGCAAGCGCACGTCGCCGAGGAGCGCCGCGCACAGGCAGCTCCGGCGCCGCTGGCCGAGGGAGAGGCCGCCGAAAGGACGATCCCAGTACGCGCGGAGGCCGAGCCGGTCGAGGAGCGCTTCGTCCGGGGGCGGGACGCGCTTCAGCGCAGCGACGAGCGCGGCGAGCTCGCGCGGCGAGAGGTGGGCCGGCGCGTCGGCGGCCTCGGGCACGTAGCCCACGCGCGCGCGGGCAGCGGCGCGCGGGCCGAGGATCGAGGCGCCGTCGAGGGTCGCGTGGCCCCGATCCGCGTCGAGCACGCCGGCGAGGATGCGCAAGAGCGTGGACTTGCCCGCGCCGTTGTCGCCGAAGATCGCCACGACCTCGCCCCGCGCAGCCGAGAGGCCCGCCGCGTCGAGCACGAGCCGCCCGCCGAGCCGCTTGTCCAAGTCCACGATCGAGAGCGTCACGCCGCACCTCGGATCCTGCGTAGCACCTCGGCCCGGCGCGTGGCCGCGCCGATCCGCACGATTCCGACACCGAGGACCATCCCGAGCGAGAGCTCCCCGGCGAACGAGGCCATGGCCGCGCCGAAGGCAGCCCACACGAGCGCCTCGATCATGCCGCGATCGCCGCGCCGCGGAGAGGCCTCGGCCTCGCGCGCGCCGCCGACGAGGACCGCGCCCGTGGCCAGGCCGGAGGCGACCGCGAGCCCGACGAGGCGCGCCACGAGCGCGAGCGGCGCATGCAGGCCGAGGGCCCCGACGGTCGCGAGGACGAGGCCGCTCGCAGCCCCGAGGAGGCCGCCCGCGAGCGCCGCGGCGAGCGCGCGGGTGCGCGGCGCCGTCCCCGTCGC
>NZ_JARZHI010000005.1:0-382545 GCF_029946465.1 Polyangium sorediatum | reverse complement strand
GCCGCCCGCGGCCGTGCCTTT
The DNA here is from genome assembly GCF_029946465.1 of Polyangium sorediatum. NCBI lineage: Bacteria > Pseudomonadati > Myxococcota > Polyangiales > Polyangiaceae > Polyangium > Polyangium sorediatum. Next base: position 382,524 of record NZ_JARZHI010000005.1, on the reverse strand, counting down.
GCCGCCCGCGGCCGTGCCTTTGCCGCCCGCGGCCGTGCCTTTGCCGCCCGCGGCCGTGCCTTTGCCGCCCGCGGCCGTGCCTTCGCCGCTTGCAGTCTTGTCTGCGCCGCCCGCGGCTGCGCCTGCTCCGCCCGCGGCCGCGGCCGCGCCTCCTGCCCCGGCCCCCGCCCCCGAGGAGACCGGCATCCGCGCCACTGTGCTCGCGCGCCTCCGCGCCGGCGAGCGCAACCCGCTCCACGGCCTCTCCGTCGCCGGCGCCGATCTCTCGAACCTCGACCTCAAGGGCGCAAACCTCTCCGGCCACGACCTCGGCGGCGCCAAGCTCTCCGGCGCAAACCTCGAAGGCGCACGCCTCTCCGGCACCCGCCTCGTCGACGCCGACCTCGAAGGCGCCGACCTGCGCAGCGCCGACCTCAAAGGCGCCGACCTCTCCCGCGCCCACCTCGAAAAAGCCCGCTTCGACGGCGCCTCCATCGAGCAAGCCATCTTCGCCTCCGCCCGCGGCAGCGGCGCGAGCTTCGACGGCTGCCGCGGCCGCGCCCCCGTCTTCGCCCGCGGAACCTGGGACGGCGCGAGCTTCCGCGCCCTCGACGCGCTCAGCGCCGACTTCACCGGCGCCTCCCTCGAAGCCGCCATCCTCGAACGCGCCGTCCTGCCCGAGGTCAAGCTCGTCGACGCCCGCGGCAAAGGCGCAAGCTTCCAAGGCGCCCGCCTCGATCAAGCCCACGCCGAAGGCGTGGCCCTCACCGACACGAACTTCCACGAGATCGACGCCAAGGGCTCCACCTGGGAGAACGCCGCGCTCGCCGGCTCCTCGTTTGCGTCGGCCCGCCTCGACAACGCCGTCCTGACGCGCGCGACCTGCGAAGGCGCCAAGTTCCAGCGGGCGAACCTCAAAGGCGCAAACCTCGGCCGCGTCCAGGCCGACCGAGCCAACCTCGACGGCGCGATCCTCGACGGCGCCGACCTGCGCCAAGCCCGCATGCACGAGGCCCGGTTCGAAGGCGCGAACCTGCAAAACGTGATCGCCGGCCGCGCCGATCTCTCGCGCTCGCACTTCACCTCCGCCGATCTGACGAACGGGAATTTCCGCGCCGCGCTGCTCGCCGGATCGAACCTCGCAAAGGCGAAGCTCGACGGCGCCGATCTGCGTGATGCGGACCTCCGTCGTTGCACACTGAGCGGCGCCTCGCGGACAGGCACGAAGCTGATGGGGGCCAACATCCGCGACGCCATCGATGAATGAGGCGTTCGACGTTTGGGGCTTGGGGTCGCCGTCGGCGCCCTACGCCCTGGACCCCGCTGCCGAGGATTCGCCCACAGAGCGCAAATCCAGGTACAGTGCTCGGCCATGAGCGGAGGCCGTGGTGAAGCCCTGAGCGCGAGCGCGTGCCGCGACGAGGCCACACTCCGCTCCTTCATCGAGACGCGCATCAGCCCGAACGCGTGGCCCATCCACTCGCCCGCGCTCCGCCGCCGCATCCTCGAAGACGGCATCGACCTCGAAGCCGCCCACCACTTCACCATGGACCTCGACGCGATGGATCGCATGATCCGCGTGTTCGAGACCCGCTCCTGCCGCGTCGAGCGGCTGCTCCGGATCAACAACGCCTTCCACCGGACGCTGCACAACGACGAGGTGCTGCTGCGTCTCCTCCTGCTCGAGTGGCCCGAAGCCACGCCGCTGCCCGACGAGGTGAAGGAAGCGCCCATGCGCGTGTACCCGAACCTCGACGCGATCGCAGCCGTGCTCCGCGACGCGCTCGGCCGGATGCTCGAAGCCGGCACACCCGCATCGGTGCTCGCGCGAGATCTGCTCGCAGCCCTCGGGCACGACTACGGCCACTCCGGCGGGACCGATCGCATGCGCCCCGACGGCGCCCCCGCGCCCCTCACGCACGAAGACACCGCAGAGAAGTACGCCGCCCCGATCGGCCTCGCCTTCGGCATGCCCACCGCGCTGGTGCTGGAGAGCATGGCCGGCATCCGCGCGACGACCTTCTTCGTACGGCCCGGCCGCCCACGCATCCAAGCCGTGACCGAGTTCGAGCGAAGGCTGACGCTCGCCGACGTGATGGGCTGCGTGCTGCCGCCACACCTCTGGCTGACCCACGTAGGCGCGCCGGTGCTCGTGGAAAAGATGCCCATCTGGCGGCGGCGGCTCGTGCAGATCCCAGGCGAGCTCGGCGCGATCGAAGCGCACCTCGCCATGCTCGCGGACGACGATCCCTCGCGCGAAGCCATCCTCGCCCAGCGCGAAGCGCTGCTCCTCGAAGACTCGCGCATCGTGAAGCACGTCGAGGAGTGGTTCCGCAGCGAGCGAGGCTTCTTCACGTTCATCGAGTCGACCCGTCTCGGCGTCGTCCCGCGCGCACGCGACCTCTGGGGCGGCGTGCTGCGCAGCAAGATCGAGCTCATGGAGCGCGTGCTCGCCCGAAAGGAACTCCTCGCACCCCTCGCGGCACAAGGGTTCCCCCTCCTCGGTCAGTACGCCGAGGAACTCGCAAACGCAGAGTCCCTGGAGAACGTCATCGACCGCGGCACGCTCGATCCAGAGATCTGCGAGCTGCTGCGGATGTTCCTGCCCTGAGGCTGGGTCTCAAGGGCAGCCGTTGCGCCGGGGCGCTGCCCCGGACCCCGCGGGGGCTGTCCGCCCCTCGACCCGGACCAGGCACGGCCTGGACCGAGGGTGGAAGAACTGCGCTCCGCGCAGTTCTTCCAACGGGCCGGTGGCAAAACCATGGAGGTGGGTTTCAAGCCGGCGACGCGCACGCTGCCGGTTGAACATGCGGCGCTGCCGCGTTGGCTGGCAGGGTCGTCGCCGGTCTTGCCACCGGCTGTTCGATGAACTGCGCATCGCGCAGTTCATCGACCCCGGGTCCAGCGCCTCGCTGGTCCGGGTCCAGGGGTGGACAGCCCCTGGTCGGGCCCGGGGTGAAACCCCGGCGCTACGCCGTCAAAGAACGATCGTCCGCCGCCCCTCGACGATGACTCGTCGTTCGAGGTGCGCGCGGACGGCGCGGGAGAGCACGACGCGCTCGACGTCGCGGCCGGTGCGGGCCATTTCGTCGGGGCCCATGGCGTGCGTGACGCGTGCGACGTCTTGCTCGATGATGGGGCCTTGATCGAGGTCCTTCGTCGCGTAATGGGCGGTGGCGCCGATCATCTTTACGCCGCGCGCGTGGGCCTGATGGTAAGGCTTGGCGCCCTGGAAGGCGGGCAGGAAGCCGTGGTGGATGTTGATGACGGGCGGCGCCTCGTTCAGGAATTCCTCGGTGAGGACCTGCATGTAACGGGCGAGCACGACGAGATCCACGTGGTGACGCCGGCAGAGCTCCAGGATTCGCTTTTCTTGCTCGCGTTTCGTGTCGGCTGTCACGGGCAGGCAAAAGAACGGAATGCGGAAGCTCTCGGCGACGGGCTCGAGGGTGGGGTGGTTCGAGAGGACGAGCGGGATCTCGCACGGCAATTCGCCGGAGCGCTGCCGGAGGACGAGGTCGTAGAGGCAGGCCGGGTCCTTTGTGACGAGGATGGCGACGCGCTGCACCTGGTCGCCGTACCGGACGGACCAGGTGGCCGAGAGGGTTTGGGCGAGGTCGCCAAAGGCGCGCTCGAGGGCGGCGCGGGTCGAGGAGCCACCGAGGGCCGCGCTCGCGGCGGGGGCGGAGAGGCCCGAGACGTCGACGACCATCCGCATGAAGAACCGCGGGCCGCCCTCGACGTGGACGTCGGTGTGGTTGCCGGCGTCGATGATGTTGAGGCCGGCGGTGTAGAAAAAGCCGGCGAGGCGCGCGACGAGGCCGGGCTGATCGGGCGCGGCGACGAGGAACGTGGCGTGGACGGTGGAGCTCATCGGGTCGCCTCCGTTAGTCGAACGACGGCCCGAAGGCGAGCGGGATCGACGCGGCGCGGCGCGGCCCAGCGTTCCCTCGGGACGAGACGCTTGACGCCGGACGGAGGGCGCGCGATGCCCCCCGAGCGGCCCCGTTGTGAGGCCGGATGGTAGCTCTCTGAAAGGGAAGAACGCGATGCACAAGCTCGTCCTCCTCCGCCATGGCGAGAGCCAGTGGAACAAGGAAAACCGCTTCACGGGTTGGGTCGACGTGCCGCTCAGCGAAAAGGGCGTCGAGGAGGCGCGCGGCGCCGCGCAGATGATCGCGGCCGAGGGGCTCACGTTCGACGTGGCGTACTCGTCGGTGCTCAAGCGCGCCATCAAGACGCTGTGGATCGTGCTGGAAGAGCTCGATCGGATGTGGATCCCCGTCACCGAGAGCTGGCGGGTGAACGAGCGGATGTACGGATCGCTGCAAGGGCTCGACAAGGCCGAGACGGTGGCGAAGCACGGCGAGGCGCAGGTGAAGGTCTGGCGCCGGAGCTATGACACGCCGCCGCCCGCGATGACCGAAGACGACCCGCGCTGGCCCGGGAAGGATCCGCGGTATGCTTCGCTCCGCAAGGAGGAGATCCCGGGGAGCGAATCGCTCAAGGACACGGTGGCGCGGTTCCTGCCGTTCTGGGAGTCCGATATCGCGCCGGCCATCCGGAGCGGCAAACGCGTGATCATCGCCGCACACGGCAACAGCCTGCGCGCGCTGGTGAAGCACCTCGACGGGATCTCGGATTCGGAGATCGTCGAGCTGAACATCCCGACGGGCGTGCCGCTGCTGTACGAGCTCGACAAGGATCTGAAGCCGATCTCGCGCCGGTACCTCGGCGACGAGGAGGCGGCGAAGGCCAAAGCCCAGGCCGTCGCGAATCAGATCAAGGCGCGATAAATCGCTGTCAACGCCGCGGCGATCCTCGTCGCAATGCGAGCGCCCGTGACAATCCCTGTTTCAGGGTGGCGCAGGTCGCCATTGCGCCGAGATCGAGGCCTCCTTCGACGAAGGTGCGGGCGGATTCCGCGCTGATGCCGACGAGGATCGTGCGGCAGCCGAGCAGGGCGAGGGCGCGCACCGCGCGGACGAGCAGCTCGGCCCCGGCGGCGTCGGGCAGGCCTGCGCCTGTGATGTCGATGAGCACCGTCTCCGTGCCGCGCTGGCTGACGGCGGCGAGAATGCTCTCGATGGCGTGCCCTGCCCGCCCCTGCGAGAGGGCGCCGACGAGCGGTAATAGCAAAATGCCCTCCCATATTTCGAGCACGGGCACGACGAGGCCGTCGATGACGCGCTCCTGCGCCGCGATGATGGCTTGTTGCCGCGCGGCTTCGGCTTCGAAGAGATCGGTCTGGCGGGCGTGCTCCATCTGGTCGGTGATATCCATGATGAGCCCGTAAAGCCCTACCACGGCCTGCGACGCGTCGCGAACTGGCACCTTGCGTGTCCAGAGGACCTTGCGCTTGCCATCGCCGAGCGAGATCGTCTCCTCGTTGAGATCGGGCCGGCCTGTCTCGAAGACCATGTCGTCGTGCTTCCAGAACACGTCGACCTGATCGGGCGGGAAAAAATCAGGGTCGCTTCGGCCGCGGATCTCTTCGGGCGGCCGGCCGAGGAGCTCGCAAAATGCGCGATTGAATGCGATCCACCGGTGCTGCCGATCCTTGAAAAACATCGGATCCGGCATTCCGTCGACGAGCTCTTGGAGCAGGCTGGTCTCGGTGCTCATCGTTGCCTCCCTCGCTGGAAAACAGTGGCGCTACGGTTCCACCGTACACCACGTCGTCGCGCTCTCGCGAGCGCAAGCAAGGATATGGACACCGCATTGCAATGCGTTACGAAAGGTAACGCGTCAGGGCCCTGTGTTGACCGTGACGGGGGTTACTCGGTGCGGAGGAATCGTGCTTTGATTCGCTTCACGCCCCAGCCGGAGAACTTGACGGTGGCGATCGGGTCGTCGCCGGGGTCGACGTCGATGATGGCGCCGACGCCGAACTTCTCGTGCATCACGCGTGCTCCGCGTGCGAGGCCGCCCTCGCTGGAGGCCTCGCCTGGCTCGCGCTCGATGTAGCGCTCCCCGGGGGCGCGCGTGGGCGTGGACGGGGAGCGCGTGGAGAACGAGCGCGCGGGCGCGTCGCTGCCGCGGTCCATGGGATGCGACCAGGGCCCGCGTGGGCGCGCGGGTTCGTCGCGGTGCCCGTCGCGGTAGCCGTCGCGGAAGGAGCGCTCGCTCGACGCCGCGGCCGTCATGAGGGGCTTTACGGAGGCGACGGGGAAGTCGGTAATGAAGCGACTCGGTACGCCGAAGCGCGTGTTGCCGAAGATCATGCGTCGCGCCGTGTGCGTGACGAAGAGCCGCTCGCGGGCGCGCGTGACGGCGACGTACGCGAGGCGGCGCTCCTCTTCGATGTCCTCGTTGCGCTTGGGATCCGGGCCCTTGAAGGGGAAAAGCTCGTCCTCCATGCCCGTGATGAAGACCGTATCGAACTCGAGGCCCTTGGCCGCGTGCACGGTCATCATCGAGACGCGCGGCGCGTCTTCGAGCGCGTCGATGTCGCTCGAGAGCGTGACGCGCTCGAGGTAGCCGGAGAGCGTGCCGACCTGCCCCGCCGCTGCGGCCTCGGCCTCGTAATCGAGGATGGAGCCCACGAGCTCCTGGAGGTTCTGCTTGCGGGCGTCGCTCTCGGCGCTGTCGTCCTCGTCGAGCATCCGCGCGTAGCCCGTGCGTTCGAGGACCTCGCGCGCGAGGTCGCTCGGCGGCGCCGAGGCGGCTTTTTCGCGCAGGCCTTCGATGAGATCACGGAAGGCGAGCAAGCTCTTCTTCGCGGCTGTGCCGAGGCCGCCGCGATCCGTGAGGGGGAGGATCGCCTCGTAGAGCGGCACGTTGAGCGCGTTCGCGACCTGCGTGAGCCTGTCGAGCGTGGCGCCGCCGATCTTGCGCGCGGGGACGTTGATGATGCGCTCGAGGTCGACGTCGCTCTTCGGGTTGTCGAGGATGCGCAGGTACGAGAGACAGTCCTTCACCTCGGCGCGCTCGAAGAAGCGCATGCCGCCGACGATCTGGTAGGGGATGCGCTCGGCGCGCAGGACCTCTTCGAGCACGCGGGACTGGGCGTGCACGCGGTAGAAGATCGCGACCTCGCCGAGCGGGACGCCACGGGCCTGGGCCTCGCGGACACGCTCGGCCACCCACGCGGCCTCGTCGTGCTCGTTCTGGGCGGCCACGACGACGACGGGCTCGCCGGGGTCGCGCGCGGTCCAGAGCTCCTTCGGCTCGCGATCCTTCGCCGGCTTGATCACGCCGAGCGCGGCCCGGACGACGTTGCCCGTGGACCTGTAGTTCTGCTCCAGCTTGACGATGGCGGCGTCGGGGAAGTCGCGCCGGAAGTTCCGGACGATGCGGACGTCGGCGCCGCGCCAGCGGTAGATGCTCTGATCGTCGTCGCCGACGACGCAGAGGTTGCGGCTCGCGGCGAGTGCGCGCACGAGGCGGTACTGGACCTGGTTCACGTCCTGGAACTCGTCGACGAGGACGTGCCGGAAGCGCGCGCGGAGGTCGTCGCCGGCGAGGCTCTTCGGGTCCTCGGCGATGCGGAGGACCGAGAGGATGAGGTCGTCGAAGTCGACGGCGTTCGCCTTGCGGAGGTAGCGCTCGTAGCCCTCGTAGACCTTGAGGATCGCGTCGTCGAAGAAGCCCTGCGGCTCGAAGGCGTCGGGGCCGCGGCCCTCTTGCTTCTCCTTGTGGATGCGCGAGAGGACCTGCCGTGGCGGGTAGCGCTTGTCGTCGAGCGAGAGCTCCTTCAAGACCCGCGCGACGACCGCGCGCTGGTCGGAGTCGTCGTAGATGACGAAGTTGCGCTCGAGGCCGGCCGCGTCGTGGAAGCGGCGGAGCAGGCGCGCGCACGTCGCGTGGAAGGTGCCGATCCAGAGCTCTTTCGCGATCTCGTCGCCCGCGAGGCTCGCGATGCGGCGGCGCATCTCGCCAGCCGCCTTGTTCGTGAACGTCACGGCGAGCACGCGGTACGGGGGCACGCGGTGCACGGCGAGCAGGTTCGCGATGCGGTAGGTGATGACGCGTGTCTTGCCGCTGCCCGCGCCCGCGAACACGACGAGCGGGCCCTCGGCGTGGGCCACGGCCCGCGCCTGGGGCTCGTTGAGCTCGTCCGCCGGTTCAGGGAACGCCGGCGGAGGAAAGGCCACCAGATCCGTCACGGAGGGGGCCGTAGCACGTGGCTCCGCGCGATGGGAGGCCCATACGCTTGACGCAGGGACCGTCCGCCCGCACGACACGCTCCCCGAGCCACATTTTCCCTTCGAAAACCTCGCGACATCCTCCCTCTCCTTCGGCACCCTCCTTTTCAAACCGATGCGCATCGCGCTCACCTACAATCTCAAAATCACGGGCTCCCCCGAGGAGGCGGAGTTCGACAGCCCAGCAACCATCGACGCGATCGAAGGGGCCCTCGTGCGCGCAGGCCACGAGGTCGAGCGCGTCGAAGTCTCCGGCCCCGCCTCCCGCGTCATCGCGCGGCTCGAATCGATCTGCCCGGATCTCGTGTTCAACATGGCCGAGGGGCACAAGGGCAAGACGCGCGAGGCGTTTTACCCCGCGCTCTTCGACGAGCTCGGCTTTCCGTACACGGGCTCGGACGCGTACACGCTCTGCCTCACGCTCGACAAGGCGCTCACGAAGCGCACGCTCGCGGGCTTCGGCGTGCCGACGCCGCGCGCGCGGCTCGTGACACGCGTGGCGATCGAGAGCGGCGCGCTCGACGACGTCACGTTCCCGGTGATCGTGAAGCCGAACTTCGAGGGCTCCTCGAAGGGCATCTCGGGCGATTTCAGCGTCTGCGAGGACGGGCACGAGCTCGCCGAGGTCGTCGACCGGCAACTCGCGCGCTACCCCGCAGGCCTGCTCGTCGAGCGCTTCCTGCGCGGTGTGGACGTGTCGTGCGCGTTCGTCGAGGGACTCGGCAGCGACGGGGTCCTCGATCCGGTGGAGTACGTGATCGATCCTCGGTACTCCAACCTTTACAACGTCTACGATTTCCACCTGAAGAACGTGCGGCCCGAGCACGTGACGTCGCGCGTGGCGGAGCTGCCGGTGGCGGTGCTCGATCGCATCCAGGCGCTGACGCGCAGGATCGTGCGGGCGCTCGATCTCAAGGACCTCGGCCGCTGCGAGTTCCGTGTGGCCCCGGGGTCGCCCCAGACGGGCTACGACATTCACTTCCTCGAGGTCGACGCGCTGCCCTCGCTCGATCCGAATGCGGCGATGTTCGTCGCGGCGAAGAAGGGCGGCTTCGACTTCGACGGCGTGATCCGGTCGATCGTGCGCAGCTCGTGCAAGCGCCGGGGGATGTCGCAGTTCATCGACGGCGCGCCGCAACGCCGCGCGAAGAAGGCCACGCTGCGCGTGGGCTTCACGTTCAACATGAAGCGCGACGGCGGGGACGCGGAGGCGGAGTTCGACTCGCCGCAGACGATCGAGGCGATCACGAACGCCATCGAGAGCTTCGGCCACACGGTGATCCCGCTCGAAGCCAAGCCGGATCTGCCGCACCGGCTGCTCGCCTCGCAGCCCGACGTGGTCTTCAACATCGCCGAGGGCGTGCGCGGCCGCGGCCGCGAGGCGCAGGTGCCCGCGATGCTGGAGCTGCTCGGCATCCCCTACAGCGGCAGCGATCCGACGACGCTCTCGCTCTGCCTCGACAAGGGCCTGACGAAGCAGATCCTGCGCGCCTCGCGGATCGAGACGCCCGAGTGGCAGGTGCTCACGACGGGCCGCGAGAAGCTCAAGCCCTTCCGCTACCCGGTGATCGTCAAGCCGAACGCGGAGGGCACGTCGAAGGGGATCACCGGCGCGTCCGTGGTGCCGGACGAGGCGAGCGCGCGCACCGCGGCGAAGCTCCTGGTCGAGCGCTACGGGCAGCCGGCGCTCGTCGAGGAGTACATCGATGGCCGCGAGTTCACGGTGGGCCTGCTCGGCGATCGGCGCCCGCGGGTCTTGCCGCCGATGGAGGTGGTCTTCGTCGATCCGCCCGAGCACCCGGTCTACGGCTTCGAGGAGAAGCAGATGGGCACGACGCGCGTGCGCTTCGAGTGCCCGGCGAACCTCAGCTCGGCGGAGCTCAAACGGATCGAGAAGATCACGCGCGAGACGTTCCTCGCGCTGCACTGCCGCGACGTCGCGCGGATCGACCTGCGCATGGCGAAGGACGGCACGGTGTACGTGATCGAGTGCAACCCGCTGCCCGGGCTCACCCCGGATTTCAGCGATCTCTGCGTCATCGGAAAGGTCGCGAGCATGGACTTCCGGACGCTCATCGGCGAGATCCTCGCCGGCTGCATCAAGCGGTTCCGCGGCGAGCGCGCCGCAGCCGCCCCGCCTCTGGTGCCCGTCGCGACCCCGACCCCGACCCCGGCGCACGGGCTGCTCCCGCTCCTCGCGACGAGCACGGGCCCCGTGAAGGCCAACGGGTCCTGATCGAAGCGTCCGTCCCGACTGGCCGGTATTCAGTCGCGCACGTCCTGCACACCGACCCGGCCTGCGCCTTGCGTGGGGCGCGGGCATGGGATCTTCGGCCCGCTGTCGGTTCTCCCTGCTCGCGCTCGCGTGGGGCCTCGCCGCGTCGGCCGTGGGCTGTGGGCGCGGCGCTGCGCAACGCGCGGCCGAGCCGCCGCGCGCGCCCGAGCCGCTCACGTATGCCGTGGTGATCCCGCCGGGGACCTATTTTCCCGACTGGCCCTCGTTGTCCTTCGATGGAGAGCCGGAGTACGACGAGACGCGGTCGATCGAGATGCGAGCGGCGCTGCCGCCGCAGGGTCCCGCGGCCCAGGTGCCGATGCGGATGAGCCGCGCGCCGCGTTAGATCGGTCGGAACCACGCACGGGGTGTTTCCCGTTTCCACGTGTCGTGGTTTAGACTTTGGTCTCCGCCGTGAGACCCCCTGAACCCGAGCTGCAGAGCGTGAGGCCGAGCCCCTGGGCGCCGGGCTCGATCATCGGGGGGAAATACCGCCTCACCACGCCGATCGGGGCCGGCGGCATGGGGCAAGTCTGGCGCGCCGAGCACACGTCGCTCGGCACGACCGTGGCGGTGAAGCTCGTCGATCTCGCGTCGTCGCAGAACCCGCAGGAGACGATGGCGCGGTTCCTCCACGAGGCGCGCGCGGCGGCGAGGCTCAAGAACGAGAACGTGGTCCAGACGATGGATCACGGCGCGCAGGGGCACGTCGCGTACATCGTGATGGAGCTGCTCGAAGGCGAGAGCCTGGCAAAGCGGCTCACGCGCACGCGTGTGCTGCCTGCGTCGGACGCGGTGCGGATCTTCCGCGAGATGGCGCGCGCGCTGGAGAAGGCGCACAAGCAGGGGATCGTGCATCGCGATCTCAAGCCGGAGAACGTCTTCCTCTCCGTCGAGGAGGGCCGCGAGGTCGTGAAGATCCTCGACTTCGGCATCGCGAAGACGGCCGACGGCGGCCACGATCCGCACCTGAAGACACACGCGGGCACGGTGCTCGGAACGCCCGCGTACATGAGCCCGGAGCAGGTGCTCGGCAAGGACATCGATCCCCGCTCGGATCTCTGGCAGCTCGCGATGATCGCGTTCGAGTGCGTGACGGGCGTGCGGGCCTTCTCGGGCAGCACGCTCGGCGAGCTCTTCATGCGGATCTGCTCGGCGCCCTTGCCCGTGCCCTCGCAGGTCGCCCGGAACGTGCCGCCCGGCTTCGACGCGTGGTTCGCGCGCGCGGCGCAACGCGAGCCGAAGGACCGGTTCCAGTCCGCGCGCGAACTAGCCGAGGGGCTCTCGCTCGTGCTCTTGCGCAGCCAAGGCGGAGGCGCGGCCACGGTGCCGCTCGGCTCGATGGTGCAGTCGGGCCGGCCCGAGCCGACGGGGCGAAACACGGCCTGGTCGCGCGGCGCCTCGAACCCGAGCTCGCGGCGCGCGCTCACGATCGCGCTCGCGGTGCTGCCGGTGCTGCTCATCGGCGTCGTCGGCGCCGTGTGGATCGTGAAGGGCCGTGACCCAGACCCGCCGGCCCCGGCGCCCTCCGCGCTCCGCCCCGCCGCGAGCGTGCTCCCTCCCGCGAGCCCGCCGAGCGCCGCGACGAGCGCCGCGCCGGACGTGCCCATCCCGGCGACCGCCGCGACGAACGACGCAGGCGCGCCGCCCGCGCCCGACGCGGGCGCAGGCCCGAAGATCCGCACCGGGACCAAGACGAACACGAAGGAAGACGTCCTCGGCTTCTAGACGGACGACCCCGAGCCCTGACGAACCGATGAACCGCCCTCCCTCGAAGCCCACGCGAGCGCCCTTCCGGACGTGCCTGCCGCTCGCCCTCGCCGCGCTCACGTGGCTCGCGCCGGCCGTGAGCTCGGGGCAGGACTTCGCGACCCGCAGCGCCGCGCGCAAGCTCGGCGAGGAGGGCATCGTGCTCTTTGACAAGGGCCAGTACGCCGAGGCGCTCGAGAAGTTCAACCTCGCCGATCAGCTCGTCCCGGCGCCGACGCTCGGCCTGCGCGCGGCGCGGAGCCTCGTGAAGCTCGGCCGCCTCGTCGAGGCCACGGAGCGTTACCTCGCGGTGACGCGCATGGATCTCTCGCGCACGCAGGTCACGCCGGCGTTCCGCAAAGCGCAGGCCGACGCGCTCAAGGAGCGCGAGGAGCTCTTGCCGCTCCTGCCGAGCCTGACGATCGAGGTCACGGGGCCTCTGGGCGACGGCATCACGGTGTTCGTCGACGGCACGCAGATCCCGCTCGCGCTGGTCGGGCAGAAGCGCCCGATCGATCCGGGGCCGCACGAGGTCGAGGTTCGTCGCGGCGAGACGAAGGTGAAGAAGAAGGTCGACCTCGTCGTGAAGCAGACGGAGAAGGTCGTGCTCGTGCTCCCGCCGCTGCCGAAGCCGAAGCCGCCGGAGCCGGATCCGTTCTGGAGGACGATCGCCTGGGTGGGGATCGGCGTCGGCGCGGGCGGCATGGTGGCGTTCGGGGTGACGGGCGGGCTCGCGCTTTCGAAGCAGCAGGAGCTCGAATCGAAGTGCCCGAACCGGACGTGTTCGCCGGAGTTCCACGCCGACGCGGACTTCTTCGATGCGCTCCGCTACGCGACGACGGCGGGCCTCGTGGTCGGCGTGGTGGGGCTCGGCGTGGGCGTGCCGCTGCTCATCGCGGGCCCGACGCAGGCACCCAAAAAGGACGAGAAAAAGGCCGCGTTCACGTGGGCGCCCGTCGTCGGGCTCGGCACGGCCGGCGTGCGCGGGACGTTCTGAGCGGCGCCTACGGCGAGATCGCAGAAGTGCAAAGCCGGCGCGCGCCCGCCGTTTAGCCCTGCAAGACGTCCTGGACAAAGGGACCGAAGAAACCCCTTTCCTTTCGGGCATTTCCAGCGACTCCAGATCATGGACCGCTCCTTGCAATAGGGGTGATCATGCCCCGCGTTTTGATCATCGACGACGACCCGACCTTCGGCCAGCGTGCCGTGCGTTGCCTGGAAAAGGCCGGCATGCGGGCGCGTTTTCACGAAGGTCCCTTCGGCAGCCTGCACGCGGTCCGCGAGACGGGCTGCGAGATCGTGCTCGTCGACGTGGACATGCCGCGCCTCGACGGCGGTCTGCTCGTGAAGATGATCCGGGATGCATTCGGGCTCGGACAAACCCGGATCATGCTGGTCGGAGACAGGTCGGACCCGGAGCTCGCCGATCTCGCGGTGAGCGTAGGAGCCCACGGGTACGCCTCGAAGGGCGTGACGGACGCAGAGCTCGCCGGGCGTGTCGCCGGGCTCGCCCAGCGAAGGAATTCGCGGCGGCCGACGCCGGCCATGGGCTGAATCGCCCGACGGTTGGTTGTTCGACGATTGGTTTTCCCGGCCGGACGATTCTCTCACACGCCGGACGATTCTCTCACGCGCTGGACGATTCTCTCACACGCCGGACGATTCCCTCACTCCCCGGACGATTCTCTCACACGCCGGACGATTCCCTCACTCCCCGGACGATTCCCTCACCCCAGCCCCTCTCCCTCGCGGGAGAGGGGTGAGATGAGTTTTTTCGACTAGAACCCGGCGCGCCGCGTGCGCAGGCGCCGCGCGAAGGCCGCGAGGCCAAGCACGAGGCCGAGGGCGCCCGCAGAACCCGCGTTGCCACGCGTGGTGCCCGCGGCACGGCAATCGCAGCCGCCGTCGTCCACAGGAAGGCCGCCGCCCGCGCCAGCCGAGCCACCCGTGCCCGTGCCGCCGCCGCCGTCGCCACCCGCGCCGCCGCCGCCGCCCGCGCCGCCGTCACCACCCGCGCCGCCCTCGCCCGTCTCGCAGATGCCCGCCTCGCACCGGCCGTCGGTGCAAACCGTGCCGTCGGCCATCACGCCATCCGCCGGGCAATCGCTCATCGTGCCGTCGCAAAGCTCCGCCACGTCGCATTCCCCCGCCGCCGCCCGGCATTCCGCGCCCGCCACGGCGAGCGCGTCGGCCGGGCAATCCACGGTCGCGCCGTCGCAGCTCTCGGCCACGTCGCAGAGGCCGATCGCCGCGCGGCACACGGTGCCGGCGTTCGACACCACGTCCGCCGGGCAATCGTTCGACGCGCCGTCGCACGCCTCCGCCGCGTCGCAAGCGCCCGCCATGCCGCGGCACTCGGTCCCCGCCGCGACCTTCGCGTCCGCCGGGCAAGCGCCGTTCGCGCCGTCGCAGCTCTCCGCCGCGTCGCATCCGCCCGCCGCCGGGCGGCACGCGGTGCCCGCCGGGACGAGGTTGTCGCCCGGGCAGAGCGGCGTGAACCCGTCGCAGATCTCGTCGATATCGCACGCGCCCACGGCCGCGCGGCAGACGGTGTTGCCCGCGGCGTACGCGTCCGCCGGGCAATCGTTCGACGCGCCGTCGCACGTCTCCGCCGGATCGCAGCCCCCGAGCGAAGCGCGGCATTCGGTGTTCGCCGCGACCTTCGTGTCGGCGGGGCAGGCCGTGTTCGTGCCGTCGCACGCCTCGGCCACGTCGCAGGCGCCGCCCGCCATGCGGCACTCGGTGCCGGCCGCGGAAGGCGTGCAGGTGCCCGCCGCGCCCGCGAGGTTGCAGGCCTGGCAATCGCTCGCCGCGCCGCCGCCGCACGCCGTGTTGCAGCAGACGCCGTCGGCGCAGAAGCCGCTCGCGCAGTCCTTGCCGATCTGGCAGGCCTGCCCATTGTCGAGCTTGTTCTGCGGCGTGAACAGGTACGCGCCGCCGCTGTTCGCGGCCGCGCCGCTGTGCGCCTCGGCGCCGACGAGCGCCCACGAGCCGCTCACGCCGACGGAGTGACCGAATTGGGCCCCGATCCCGGCGTCCGCGCCCGTGATCTTCTTCTCCTGGGCCCACACGCCCGCGTTCCGCAGGAACACGTACGCCGAGCCGGTCGACTGCGGCTCGTCGTACCGCGCGCCGATGACCGCCGTGTCCCCGACGATCGACACGGAATGCCCGAACTGATCCCCGCCGTCGCCGTCCACCGCGAGGATCTGCGCCTGCTGCGCCCATACGCCCATCGCGCGCGTGTACGCGTACACCTTTCCTTGCGACCCGGACGCGAGCGGAGCTGCGATGAGCGCGGTGTCGCCCGCGACGGCGACCGAGTAGCCGAACCAATCGTTCGCCTTGCCGTCGGGCGGGGCGAGCTTCGCTTGCTGGGCCCAGGCGCCGGAGGTCCGGAAAAACACGAACGCGGAGCCCGAGACCGAGCCATTGTCGTCGTCGCCGTACGCGCCGACGACGATGGTATCGCCCGAGATCGCGACGGACGTGCCGAACTCGTCCTGGCTCGCAGCCGCCGCGCCCGCCGTGAGCTTTCCGCCTTGTGCTGCAAACGTGGTCGCGCCCTTCAGGTAGACGTAGGCCGATCCGGAATCGGTGTTGGGGGCGGTGTCGTCGAAGGGCGAGCCGACGACGAGCGTCGTGCCCGAGAGGGCGACCGAGGAGCCGAACCTGTCGCCCGACGCCACGTCAGCCGCGATGATCTTCTGGAGCTGCGTGAAATTCGAGCCGAACGCCGTGCGCTGGAAGACGAAGACCGCGCCGCGGCTGGCGTTGTCGAGCGGGGCGCCAACCGCGATGATGTTGCCGGAGATGGCCACGGTGCGGCCGAACCGGTCGCCGGCCGTGAGCGTGGCGTCGCCCGATTGGAGCCGCTGCGTCTGCGTCCACGTGTTGTTCCCGGCGTTCCGGACGAACACGTACGCCGAGCCCGCGTCGGCGTTGGCGGCGATGTCGTCGTCCGGCGCGCCGATGACGGCCGTGTCCGCGTCGATGGCCACCGCATACCCGAACGCGTCGTCCGCGGCCCCGTCGCTCGCCAGGAGCTTTTGCGCCTCGGACCATACGATGGGGTCGACCACGATCGGATACATCGCGCCCGTGTCGTCGACGTGAATGGAGAGCCGCCCTTCCGCGGCCGAGAGGTACGACGGGAGCACGCGGCCCTTCGCGTCCGTGACGTGAAGGTCGGTGTAGCGGAGGATCACCTCGCCGGCCTCGTCGCGCAGGAGCGCCGCGTCCGCCTCGGCCGTGAGCTCGGGCAGGAGCCCCTCGGCGCGCATCTGGAGCGTCACGGCCCCGCCGCCGTCCTCGCGGCACGCGGGCCGCTTCGCGAGATCAAAGCCCTGCTCCAGGCCGAGCGGGCCATTCAAGTACCACTCCACGACGTCACCGCGGCGATATTCGGCGCGATTGCCGCTCGCCTCGGGCGAGGCCTCGGCGGCCGGCGTGAGGTCTCCCTCGCAGCCCACGGCGTCGAGGGAGAGCTCGAACGGGCGATCCGCGCGTGTGTCGACGGCGAACCGCACGCCCGCCGCGGAGAGCTCCGCGGAGAGGCCCTGCGCCGGGTTTCGGGCGGAAATCGCGCCTTTCGCGCCGCGCTCCAGGCGATACGCGGGGGAGGCGTCTTTTTGCACCGCCGCCACGTAGGCCGCGCGCAGCCCCGCGTGATCCACCGCTTCCGCTGCTGGGGGCGCCTTCGCCTGCGCTGAAAGGGAAGCATCCCCCGATTGCGGACCCCTGTCGTCCGCCCCGCACGCTGCCGCGAGCGAGACCGGAAGAGCAAACCACCATCGCTTCGCTGCCAACATTCTTCACCCCGTCTCGTGAAGGGAAAAAGCTACACTCTGGACGAGCGGCCATGTTACCAAAGCCGCCCTTCCAGAGCGAAGCCTTACGGCGCGACGGCGTCCGCTTTGCCCCCGTGAGCGTTCCGGGGCTGCGTTGGGAGGGTCACGAAAAAGCGACCATGCGAGCTGCCTGGCCCGTTGATGTGGCGGCGTGAGCGACTATGCTGCGCCGCCATGTCGGAATTTTTGGTGGACAAGAAGCGCACGCACTCGTGCAACGCGCTGCGCACGAGCGACGTTGGCAAGGACGTCGTGCTGATGGGCTGGGTGGCGCATCGCCGGGACCACGGCGGCCGGGTGTTCATCGATCTGCGGGATCGCGAGGGTCTGACGCAGGTGGTCTTCGGCCCGGAGATCGGCAAGCAAGCGCACGAGCTCGCGAGCGAGCTGCGCTCGGAGTACTGCATCGGCATCGCCGGCAAGGTGGTGACGCGCGTCTCGTCGGGCGGGCAGCCCAATCCAAAGCTCCCGACCGGCGAGATCGAGGTGAATGCCGAGACGCTCCACATCTTCTCGCGCTCGGAGACGCCGCCCTTCCTCATCGAGGACGACATCGACACGCGCGAAGAAATCCGGCTGAAGCACCGCTACCTGGATCTGCGCAGGCCCGCGCTCCAGCGAAACTTCCTCGTGCGCTCGAAGCTCTACCGCGCCGCGCGTGATTACTTCCACGGCGAGGGCTTCACCGAGCTCGAGACGCCTTTCATGGTGAAGTACACCCCCGGCGGCGCGCGGAACTTCCTCGTCCCCTCGCGCCTGAATCCGGGCAACTTCTATGCGCTCGCCGAGTCGCCGCAGATCTTCAAGCAGCTCTTCATGGTCGCGGGCTTCGAGCGATATTTCCAGATCGTGCGTTGCTTCCGCGACGAGGACCTCCGGCTCGATCGCCAGCCCGAGTTCACGCAGATCGACGTGGAGATGTCCTTCATCACGGAGGAGGACATTTACACGACGATGGAGGGCCTCATCTCGCGCGCCTGGAAGGACGTGCTCGGCGTGGAGCTCCCGCGCCCGTTCCGGCGGATGAGCTACCGCGAGGCGATGCTCAAATACGGCTCCGACAAGCCCGACCTTCGCTTCGGCCTCGAGCTCGCCGATCTGACGGAGGTCCTCGGCCCGCTCGAAGGCGGCGGCGTGCCGCTCTTCAAGACCGCGCTCGAGCAGAAGGGAATCATCAAGGCGCTGCGGATCCCCGCGAAGGAGGCCGCGTCGCTTTCGCGCACGGAGGCCGACAAGCTGGAGGAGTTCGTGAAGGGATTCGGCGCGCGAGGCCTCGCGCGCGCCCGCGTCGGCGAGGGCGGCGAGTGGACGCAATCGCCGCTCAGCAAGACAGTGACGCCCGAGGCGCGGGCCGCGGTGAACGCAGCGCTCGGCGCCGGGACCGGAGACCTGCTGTTCTTCCAGTTCGGCTCGTTCAAGCTCGTGAACGCGGTGCTCGGCGGCCTGCGCCTGCACCTCGGCCACAAGCTCGGCCTCATCCCCGAGGGGCAGTGGCATTTCCTCTGGGTCACCGATTTCCCGATGTTCGAGCAAGCCGAGAGCGGGCAATGGGTCGCCGCGCATCACCCCTTCACGTCGCCGAAGCCGGAGCACGTGCAATACCTCGGCACGGAGAACGGCCGCGTGGAGGCGCGCGCCTACGACCTCGTCCTCAACGGCAACGAAATCGCAGGCGGCTCGATCCGTATCCACCAGCGCGAGGTGCAAGCCAAGGTCTTCGCCTCGCTCGGCCTCTCCGAGGACGATTTCCGCGCGAAGTTCGGCTTCCTCCTCGACGCATTCAAGTACGGCCCGCCCCCGCACGGCGGCATCGCCTTTGGTCTCGATCGTCTGACGATGCTGCTCTGCAATGCAGGCAGCCTGCGCGACGTCATCACCTTCCCGAAGACACAAAAGGGAACGGACCTGATGACGGACGCGCCGACCGGCGTCGCACCCGAGCAGCTCGACGAGCTCGGCGTGCAGGTGAAGAAGGTCTGAGCAGGGATCGCGGGGCGTCGCCCCGCACCCGAGAAGGGGGCTCCCCGCCCCCTTCACCCCGGGCCAGGCACGGCCTGGACCGATGGCGGAGAACCCGCGCGATGCGCGGGGTCTCCGACGGATACGACGTTGCCGTTTCGCGGCGGCGCCCGCGCACGCTAGCGGTTGGGTTCAACGGGCCGCTCTCCTGAGGGCGGGAGTTCGAATGCGCCGTGGTCTCTTCGTCCCGCTCCTGCTGCCTTTGATCATCGTCATGGAGGACTCGCACGCGCACGCGCTGGAGTTCCGCGTCTGCGTCAAGCCGCCGGATGTCCCTCCCGGCCTGACCCAGTGGGCCTATGAGCAGGGATCGGCGACGGTGTGGACCACCCGCAGCCGGATGGAGTTCGCGCGGAAGGTCGAGGGACGCGCCACCTTTATCTACGATCCTCATGCCCCGCCAGAGAGCGTGCGCATTTTGCCCATCCCGTACAACGCGCTGAAATGCCCGCCGCCGCCGCCACCGAAACCGGCACCGGCGAAGGATGCGCCGAAAGAAGAGAAGAAAGCAGAGGACGGGAGCACGAGCAAATCGCCTGGCAAGAGCGGCGGGGACGAGGAACGCAAAGGCGCGGACGACGAGGGCAGCGTCGAGAAGCGCGTCGAGAAGCATCGCCTCCCGCAGCCGAAGGAGGGTCCGCCGCCTCCGCGTGCTTCGGCCCCGGCGCAACAGCAAAATCCTGTTTTGCCGCGACAAGGTGTTTTGTCGAGCGAGCCAATCCTCCCGCAGCGGGACGTGAAGTGGGAGGACAAGGAGCACGGGCTCGTGGATCGAGGCGGCGCGCTCCCACAGCTCATGGACACGGCAGACCGGAAGCCGTTGAACGTCACGTCGTGCGAGCAGACGAAGGAGGGCTGCCCGGCGCGGAAGAAGAAGACGCGGGCCGGGGCGATCCTGGAGCAGGTGGTGATTGCAGGGGCGATCTTCAACCTGCAAATGAACGAGGACCTCCATCGGCCCGACGGGAAGGAATACGGGATCGTCGGCGGGATGAATGCCGACGGGCCGAACGACCCGCGGCTCCAGGCGGCGGCCGCGGCGGTGATGTTCTCGCCGGTGGCGATGGCGCTCGGGAACAAGTTCATGAAGGCGACGTCGGAGGCCTTGGCACGCGGCGAGAAGGTCGTCATCAAGGACGTGAGTGAGCTGTCGGAAGATGCGGCGAAGTACCTGGCGGAGGAGTTTGGCGAGGAGCTGACGAAGGCGCTCTCGGAGGCGGGAGTGATCGGGCCGTTCCGCGTGATGCGGCACTTCACGGCGAAGTACAAAGGGGCGTGGCAAGCGCATCACATTTTCGAGACGGCCAAGATGATAGAGGCCGGCCTCAATCACCTGGATGGCCCGTGTGTGATCCTCTCGAAGGAGGTGCACCAGCGGTTCACGACCGAGCTGGCAGCGGCGACCGGAAGTATCGACGCCGTAAGGCTCAAACGGCTATGGGACGCATACAAGTATGTCTACAGGAATCACCCGCAATGGTTGAAGGCGATCGCTCACTACTTCGTGAAATGAGCAGGCGTTCACGGAACATGCAGGGCCCCCGATGAGAACCAAAGCACGGATTTCTTTCCACGGCACGGATGTCCCAGGGCGAGAGCAAACCGTCCTTTCGTCGGCGGGCTGCGGGCCCGACGTGGCCAGCGTGAGCGAAATTGAATTGAACAGAATACTTTCGGTATTTGTTCATGTAACCCTCGACGTCGAGGACCCTCGCCTGGCCCTCTTGCAGAAACTCCTCGTCGCGTACAAAGTCGACTGGCTGGATCAGCGCTGGGACGAATACACGGACGAGGAGTACGAGGCTGCGCGCTTGATCGTCGTACACGGGATGTCGGAGAACCACATCGTCGGAGGTCCCCGCTTCTACACGGAGTACGATCTCTCGAACGCCTGCCCGGCGTGCGGCGCCGGGATGCGGCAGACCGGGGCTTACATGCTCGATGGCGCGGGCCCACAAACCGTGAGGCTCGGCCAGTTTCGCGCCGTGGACAGCTACAGCGAGATCATCGTCGACCAGCCGCTCGCCGAGACGCTCACGCGCGCGAACCTCTCCGGGCTCTCCCTCCGGAGCGTGTACGCGATCCAGCCAGACGAGGTGCCGGACGAGCTGATCTGGAAGCAGCTATGGGCGTCGCACACCCTGCCCCCATTGTCCCCGCGCTCGACCGGGATCGACTTCGACAGCGCATGCAAGACCTGCAGGCGCGGCAAGCTCGAATCGACGAGCCCCGTGCGTTTCGCCTACCGCGCCCGGGACCTCGAAGGGTCAAAGGACGTCAACCGCATGTGGGAGCACTTCGGGGAGTACGTGCGGTGGAACGGCGACCTGAAGACGGCCGTCTTGTGGCAACCGTACTTCGTCGTCACCCCGAAGGTCTGGCGCATCTTCCGCGACGCGGGCGTGACCGGGTTCCAGTGGCTGCCTATCCGCGTCGTTGAGGAGTGACGCGGGCGAGTGGCGGTGGCGGTGGCGCGAGCGGGAGCGTCAGCGGGGGATGCAGAGCGCGGCGCGGTTGCGGGCCTGTTGCAGGCGGGCGTAGGCGGTGTTCAGGCGGATGCCGAGCGCTCGGGCAATCTCCAGCATCGAGCGGCCCTCGATCTCGTAAGCCACCAGCACAGAGGCGAGCTTTTCGCCGAGCTTCTGGATGATCTTCCAGAAAAGGCGGGCCGCGTCCATGGCCTGCATCGTTCGCGGGTGGACCAGAGGCTCGGGGAGCTCGCCCGGGAGCGATTCAAAGCGACTCCGCGCGGTCAGACGCCGGTCGGTGTTGCAAGCGCCGGCTGGCGTCGCTTGGTTTGTCTCATGAAGTGCGACCCAAGGCAATCCCGAAAGACGTAGATTGGTTCGTCCCGGGAGAACCCGCGATCCATGGGGAATGGGCGAAGGCTCTCGTAATGGGGGCCGTGATTCAGGTCAAAAGGGCGGGCTGCCCGTGGGGGGGGAGGCCCGCCCTTTGGTATACGGTGCGCGGCGGTAGACGAGGCCGGTGAGGGTGGCGATGACGAGGTCGATCCGGTCGAGCACCGCAGGGCTGACCGATTCGATGTCATGCATGGCCTGGGCGACGTGGATGCAAGCGAGCACCTCGTGCGCCGACCCCAGGGCGGTGGAGTAGCGCTGGCGGTTGGGCAAGCCGTTGACGTCTGACCCCATGGTGGTTCTGGAGGGAACGGTGCGGATCCTGGCGAGAACGGCGAAGGGGTCCGTGACGGCCTGGGCTGATGCAGAGAACGCGAAGTGATCCTTCTGCGCGTGTGGGTGTGGGTGGCGGATCAAGATGCTGCCGCAGCACTGGAAGAGGGGGGCCCCGAAGTTCCTCGTCCGGCACTACTTCCGGGCGCAGACCACGGAGGAGGCGGTCGAGAGGGGACACCGTTCCGGAGCAAGGCGTGCTGCTTTACCGTAATAGTGACAGAAAGGGGCCGCCTACGACGACAGCCAAAACGCGACGTCAATTCACGTAGGGCCGTGCGACCCCGAACCCGGAGCCACGAGCGGCCCGGACCACGATCTTCCCTATCACATCTGCTCGAATCACTCGTCGCCGTATTGACCGAAGAACACCCAAACAGTGACTCCAGGGGTCCACGCGGCGGTTTGACACATCACCACACGTCTGAGAAGAGCTTCACGTTCGGGAGCGCATCGCCCATCTCCCCGGGCTCGTCACCGCGGTTGTCCTGGTCTCCCAGGCCGAGCCGGCCGGAGGAGTTTGCTCCCCAGCACTTGACGCTCCCGTCGTTCAGCAAAACGCAGTTATGCGAATACCCCGACGCAATTGCCGTGGCCGTTTTCCCCGTGCCCAGGTTCACTGCAGCGAGGTTGCCGCCCATCTCCCCGGGACCGTCCCCGCGGTTGTTCGTGTCGCCCAGGCCGAGCTGGCCTTCGTAGTTCCACCCCCAGCACTTGACGCTCCCGTCGCTGAGCAAGGCGCAGGTGTGCTCATAGCCCCCTGCAATCGCCACGGCCGTCTTGCTGGCGCCCAGGTTCACGGTAGGGAGGCTGTCGCCCATCTCCCCGGGACCGTCCCCGCGGTTGTCCGTGTTGCCCAGGCCGAGCTGGCCTCTGGAGTTCCGCCCCCAGCACTTGACGCTCCCGTCGCTGAGCAAGGCACAGGTATGGTAACCACTACTTGCAACTTCCAAGGCTGTCTTGGCAGTTCCCAGGTTCACGCTGGGAAGGCTGTCGCCCATCTCCCCGGGATCGTCCCCGCGGGGGCTCGTGTTTCCCAGGCCGAGCTCGCCGGTGAGGTTTCCTCCCCAGCACTTGACGCTCCCGTCGTTCAGCAAAACGCAGGTATGCGAATAACCGCAAGTGATCGCCAGGGCCGTCTTGCCAGTGCCCAGGTCCACGCCAGGAAGGCTGTCGCCCATCTCCCCGGGACCGTCTCCAACGCTGCCCGTGTTTCCCAGGCCGAGTTGACCGGCGGTGTTCAATCCCCAGCATTTGATGCTCCCACCGTTCAGCAAGGCGCAGGTATGATTAGAACCTGCGGCAATCGCCAAAGCCGTCTTGCCGGCGCCCAGGTTCACGGCGGGCAAGCTGTCACCCATTTCCCTGGGACCGTCTCCATGGCTGTTTATGTCCCCCAGGCCGAGTTGACCAGCATTGTTCAATCCCCAGCATTTGACGCTCCCGCCGTTCAGCAAGGCGCAGGTATGCTGTACTCCCCCCGCAATCGCTGTGGGCGTCTTGTCGGCGCCCAGGTTCACAGCGGGGAGGCTATCACCCATCTCCCCGGGACTGACGCCGTGACTGTTCGTGCCGCCGAGACCGAGCTGGCCGAAGTCATTCCTTCCCCAGCACTTGAGACGCCAGTCGTTCAGCCGCGCGCAAGTATGGACGCCTGCGGCCCCAATCTTGGTCACTACCTGGATCTTGCACGCAGTTCCACAGCGGTCATCGAGCTGATTCCCGTCATCGCACTCCTCCAAGAGCTCCGGATGCACAACACCATCCCCACATACCGGAGCCTGACAGACTCCTTGCGCGCAGACCATGCTCGTGCAATCTGTGCCCACAGCACACTTCTTGCCATCCGGGCACCTCGCGGTGCATGTTCCGCCGCAATCCTTATCGGTCTCGTCTCCGTTCAGAACGCTGTCGTCGCACCGCGGCGGCTCGCAAGCACCTCCCTTGCAGAGCTTGCTCTGACAGTCGATGGATATCTTGCACGTCTGGCCCGTATCGCAGGGGTTGCAGATCACGCCGCCGCAATCGACGTCCGTCTCGTTGCCATTCCACATCATGTCATCGCATGTCGGCCACCCACCCATGCCGCCCATGCCCCCGCTGCCGCCTGCGCCGCCGTTACCAGCCGCGCCGCCGCTGCCGCCTGCGCCGCCGTTACTAGCTGCGCTGCCAGCCGCGCCGCCGCTGCCGCCTGCGCCGCCGCTGCTGCCATTCCCGCTGCCGGCGCCGCTTCCACCCTCATCCAGAATAGGCTCCCGGATCCCTGCAATCGCATTGCACCCCGCCACCCCCACCAGCAGCCCGATCGCCACCCACCTCGCCTTCAACTGCATCTCACCACGCCCCCCGCAGGACGAGCTCACTCGGCCTGATCACGAGACTCATCGTCGCCCCTCCCCGCCCGTCCCGCTCTTTCCCCGCAGGCGCCGGCGCCGATCGCGCGAAGAGTACCACGCCCACCGCCAGCACGACCCCGCCCGCCACGAACGCCGCCGTCGAGCCGTTCCCCAGCGCCAGGGCCTCCTTGCGCAGAGCGTACCCCGTCCGGCTGCAATGGTCCTGGGCATCGCAATGCCCCTCATTGCTTTGGCCATTGCGCGCGATCGCCACCCCCCCGAGGATGGCCCCTACGCCGAGGCCTGCCGCGCCGAGCCCCATGCCTACAATGCCCGCGGTGCGCAGCCCGGATGACGGCGGAGGGGGAGCCACCCCTGCCGCCACTGGTCGCGTGATTTCGATTCCTTCCTGCTTGCTCGCGGCCACCGCATGGGGCGGGGGCGCCTCGATCTGCACCGTCACGGGAGGATCGATCGGCGCGGCTTTCGGCACCACCGCCACTCGCCTCTCCCATCCCGTTCGCCCCGGCGCGGTGGCTTCGATGTGGTACATCCCCGGGTCCACAGGCAGCGGAACTCCCCATTGCCCGGGCCCCAGCTCCACACTGTTCCGTCGGATCACGAGCCCGGGGATCGCAGCCACTTCGGCTGGCACGTCCACCGTCATCTGCGGAACCTGCAAGACTGCCAGCCGCTCGGTGATGAACTGCACCTTGTCGGCCTTCTGCTGCCCCTCCGCGACCGCCTTCACCCGTGAGAGCTCCGCCCACGCGCTCGCCGGACGCCCCTGGCCAACGTAACACTCCGCGAGCTTGATTCCAGTATTGATATGTACCGGGAAAAGTTGCTTCACCTCCTCGAAACGAGGACACGCATGCGCGAAATCTCCGACAGCCATTTCCTCGTCCGCCTGCTGGAAAAGCGCGCGTGCAGCCGCTTCCACGCGCGGATCGACTGTCTGGGCGTGCGCTGCGGCAGAGAACAGCAAGAGCGCCGGCAGTATCATTCGACCAAGAGGGCGATTCAACATCCTTATTCTCTCCCTGTTGAGCTGCGTCGTGCAGTTCGGTCTCAGTCGTCGAATCCCATGGTCTTGCGCCCGCCCGAGGAAGCCGTTCCACCAGGTTTAACTTGCTGAGCTGTCGCCGCTGTCTTTGCGGGCCCCTGCGGCGGTAAAGCTGGAGGAGGCGGTTGGGATTGCACTTTCTCTTCCTTGGTGGATATTGACGCCCGTGGCGGCGTGACCTTCCCCGTCGACGTGGGCCTCGGCGCGAGCGCGCTTCGCGCAGTCGATGCCGAAGGCGGGTTCGCCTCGGGCAAAGGCTCTTGTGCCTCCCTGCGGGCTTCCTCGTTTGGCGGTATTGAGCGGGGGACCTCTTGGGCTGCCACTGCCGATGGCACAACGGAGGAAGCTGAAGAATCCGGGTGGGTGGACGAGCCCTTGAACAAGGACCACACGGATAGCGCCCCCAATGCCAACGAAGCGCTGGCTCCCGCGGCCCACGCCCACCGCATCCGCTGTCGGCGTGGCGTTGCTGAGCCCGTCCTGCCCCACGCCGCCGTCGTCAACTCCACCGTCGGCGAATCAGGCGCGGGGAGAGGCGAGGTGGACGCAAGAGGTGCAACCACGCCGAGCCCCGCGGCTGACTCCACGTTCGTCCCCGACCCCATGGGCGCGCGCGCCGCTGACACCACCTCGAACGGCGCGAGCGCCATCACGAGCTCCTCAACCGTCTTAAACCGCTCCTCCCGTCGCTTCCGCAAACACTGCGCGATGACCGCCTCCACCCCCGGCGGCACCTCCGGACGCAACTCCCGCAGCGGCATTGGCTCCTCTTGCAGCACACGCGAAATGATCTCCGTCATGATCGCCGCTTTGAACGGCGATATCCCTGCCAGGAGCTCGTACAGGATCACCCCGATCGCCCAGAGGTCCGTGCGCGAATCGACCGTCTTCGTCCGCGCCATCTGCTCCGGCGACATGTACAGGGGCGACCCGAACATCGCGTTCGTGCTTGTCAGATCCACCTCCTCCGACCCCGTGTGCTTCGAGATCCCGAAATCGAGCACCTTCACGCACGGACTTCCGTTCCGCCGACGAACGAGGAACAGGTTCGCGGGCTTGAGATCCCGGTGCACAATCCCCGCCTCGTGCGCCTCGGCGATGGCGTCGCAGACCTGGAGCACGTATGCCACGGCCTCCGCGACGGGGAGCGGTCCTTGCCGGGCGATCAAGGCCTTGAGATCGCATCCATCGAGGTACTCCATCACCATGTAGGGCGCGCCATTCTCCATGCGGCCGACGTCGTGGACCCGCGCCACGTGCTCGCTCTGGAGCCGCGCCGCGGCGCGCGCCTCACGCAGGAAGCGCGCGAGCGACTCGCGATGCGCGAGCATGGCCGGCAGCAGGAACTTGATCGCGTAGAGTTTGCCAAGGTCGACGTGGCGTGCCGCGACGACGATGCCCATGCCGCCCTTGCCAAGCACGCGCTCGACGCGGTACTTGCCGAGAAGAACGTCTCCAGGAGTGACGGGGTTGTCCATGCAGCGCGGTCCGAGCGAGGAGGGCCGAAAGAGCCGAGGATCCACGGCCGGGATGGTCGTCCCAGGGGATCACCGTCAAACCTACCCAGGATGCGCCCGCGCTGACAAGCAAATAGTGCGGTTGATCGCGTGTCTGGGGTACGATCCGGTGAAACCTCGCGAAATGAACGACAAACCAACCCTCCGAGGACAACCGGGGGCCACTCGGCGGCGACCGGTCCGCGGGTGGGGCGAGGGCGGGACGCTCGGCCCGCGGCCTACTCATCAGACGGCGCCTTCGGCCAGCGAGATCAAGACCCGAGCCGCATCCCGCAGCCGCTCAGGTCCTTCCAGCACCGACGCACCTTCCAGCAGTTCGCACCCCCAGCAGCACCGCCCGTCTTCCCTACGGACCCACCGAAGCGTTCCGATCACTCGTCCTCGCAGCTCAACCCGATAGCCGAAGGCGATCCCTCGGAACCTCACAAGGCGGCTCACACAGGAACCTGCAGCTCAACGTGGGTAACACCCTCGCGGAGAATCTCCGCCATCGGGTCCCCCGTTCTGACCTGCACCAGCGCCACGACGCCCTGTTCTTCGAGACGAACAAGCGCCGGAAGGATCACCCGCTCGTACGGAAGGTGCGGGACCTTCTCGCGCAACCGAACAACTGAAACCCGGCCATCCTTGTCAGGACGCGGCCGTGAGATCGCCCGCGAACGCAGCGGAGGAACAGGCGGGAGCCGTTCGGACACGCGCAGTCCACCGAAAAAGGCATCCGCCACGGCACTCCAAAACGACGCCCATCCCGCCTTCCACCGCAACAACAGCGGCAGCGCCGTGGGCCCGACGATCGTATCGCGAACGTCCACGATCGGCGACTCCTGCCAAACAAGCGCTGCGTCGTCCTCGTCCTCGTCATCCCCCGTTGGAACGGGCGTAGCTCGGTCTTGCTGGGCGAGCATGACGCGATCTCCTTGCGAAGGATGGCTCATCGCCCGAGGACGAGGCGTGCGTGCGTGCACCATTCCGCTTTCACGCGGACCTGGCCATTCGGCCCGGGAAGGGTGAGGCTGGCCGTCGCGCCCCTGCATTTTCGTGGCCGTCACCATGCACCGGGCTAGGATGGCGCCCACATCGTGAACAGACGCGATCTTCTCGTCTCTGTGGGCGCAGGTGCCGGCTGGCTTTTCGCGGGCGCCGCCCTCGGCGGTTGTCGAGCACGTCCGCGCGAGCCTGCGAGCAAGGCGGCCGTCGACCCGCCGCCCGTGCTCGCATCGTGGCTGGAGCGCTGGCTTACGGCGTTCAACGATCCAGACCTGGGCGTGTACAAGCGGTTCGTCGAGACGCTCGCGCCGACGGTGCGCCCGTACGTCGACGACGACCTGGCGGTCCGCGAAATCACCGGCGGCTTCGACCTGCTGTCGTCGCAGGTGACGGGTCCGCAAGAGATCTCCGCCTGGGTGAAGGATCACGCGTGGGACCGGCGCTCGAAGGTGGTGCTCACCGCCTCGGGCCCGGACAAGCTCGACGACATCGCCTTCACCGGCGCTCCTGCCGAGGAGACGATCCAGCGGCTCGATCAGGCGTCGGTCCTCGCCGCGGTGAAGACAAAGTTTGGCGAGGCAGCTCGGGCGGGTCGCTTCAACGGGGCGGCGTTGATCGCGCGGGGTGAACAGGTGCTGTTCAGCGCGGGCCACGGCTCGGCGAACAACGAACGGGCGCTCCCCGTGACGACGTCGACCCGGTTCTGCATCGGCTCGATGGGCAAGGTATTCACGGCGGTGGCGATCATGCAGCTCGTGGAGCAGGGGCGCCTCGGCCTGAGCGACCCGCTGGCCCGGCATCTGCCCGACTACGCCAACCGGACCTTGGCCGAGCGCGTGACGGTCGAGCAGTTGCTGACCCACACCGGCGGCACCGGCGACATCTTCGGCCCGCAGTACGACGCCAACGCTGACGCGCTCAAGACCACCGCCGACCTGGTGCGCTTTTATGGCACGCGTGAGCCGTTGTTCGAGCCGGGGTCGCGGTGGGGCTACAGCAACTATGGGTTCGTCCTGCTGGGTGCGATCCTCGAGCGCGTGACGGGCAAGCCCTACGAGGCGGTGTTTCACGAGCGGATCTTCGGGCCCGCGGGGATGCCGGCGACGTCGCAAGCCTTCGCCTCCTCGCGCGCGACCGCGGTGCCGTACACCGGCGCGGGCGCGACCGGGCGCAAGGCCCTGACGCCCTACGAAGGGCTCCCCGCCGGCGGCGGCTATTCGACCGTCGAGGACCTGCAGGCCTTCGTCGTCGCCTTGCGCAGCGGGGCGCTGGTCAGCGCAGCGACGCTCGCGGCCATGACGGCCCCCAGAGTGGTGGCGGGCACGTCGCATTGGGGCCTCGGCCTGGCGGTGCGGACCCGCAACGGCGAGACCTACTACGGGCACGGCGGCAGCGCCCCCGGGGTCAACGGCGATCTGGCGATTTATCGTGATTACACGACCGTGGTGCTGTGCAACCGCGGGCACCCGGCCGCCGTCACCGCGGCCGAGTTCATCGGCGCGCGCCTGCCCGTAGGGTAACGCCGCCGTCCACGCTCGGCGACCCCTGCCACACCCTTGCCATGACGACCTCTCCACGCGTCTTCGCCCGCCATGGCGAGGTTGAGGTTCGCCCCTACCACGACCCGCCGAGCGCGGTGCGGAGCGTCGCGACCTTCCCTTCCTCGAAGCCGAAGCCGAGCGTGTCGTCGAGCGCGACGAGCAGACCGAGGCGCGCATAGAAGCCGCGGGTGGGTTCGTAGCTGAAATACGGCTCGAGGGCCGTCTGGGCCTTGTCGCCCTCGCGGGTCGGGAAAAACACGGCCTGCACGCGCAGGCCGCCGCCCACGCCTGTGGAGGCGCGCGCCGCAATCTCGCTGTGGGCTTCGAGGAAGAGGTGGGTGCGATCCGCCAGGATCCCAACGGGGAAGGCGAGGATGGACACGATGTCCGCGCGGTAATGAAGCGTGGGCAAGATGCGGAGCTCCAGGCCGCCGCGCCCTCGGGCGACGATCGAATCGAGGAAGAACCGGTGCAGGTCCGCATAAGCGCGATTGCGGCTGGCCACTTCGTGGGGCATCCGGATGGCATTGGAGAGGGGCAGCAACGTGAAGAAATCGACGACGGCGCTGCCCGAGCTGTGAAACATCTCTCCGTCGGTGAACGAGGTCGGGACCGAGAGCGTGCCGCCCGCGTGAAACGCGAGCCTTTCGCTCACCTTGCCCGCCCAGTGCACGCCCAGGGTGAGGTTTCCCATCGTGGCATCGGTCTCGCGCAGGCCGGTGGAGGGGAACCGGAAATCCCAGACGGCCCAGGGGACGTCGAAATCGAGATACACGCCGCGGGCAATCTTCACCTGGCCCGCGACGCTCCAGGTGAGCGAATGCGCAGTCCCGAGCAAGGGATCGTCGTAGGACCAGACGTCGAATTTGAGGGCGACGCGGTTCTGCTGGGCTCTGGGAACCCAGGTGTCTCCTTCGGCGGCGCCTGCCATCCCGGGCAGGAGCAACACGAACGAGACCGCGGATGCTGCCAAAAGCTGAGAAAATATGTCGGTGAGCCTACGCATTCGCGCATCGCAGGGCAAACAAAGGCCTTCGGTGGCGCTGGGGACCGGCCCGAGCGCTCGTGCTTGGCCCGCGTGCGTTCCCACGGCGGCCGGGCTGCTCGCGCTGGTGCAGCGTGAACGCAGCGAACAGGCGCCACAGATTTGCGCCTCGAACTCGACCGTCTGGCCAGGCACGAACCGCTGGGTCTGACCTGCCGGACACGTGATCGTCCTGAGCTTGAAGTTCTTCTCGAAATCGTCCTTGGAGAAGAGTTCGCCATTGGCCACAGTGCGCGGCTTGCAGAGGATTCGGGCTCCGACGCCTCGCGAAGACATCCTGCACACCACGGCGCATCTCTGCCCCGGCACCATGTTCACCGCGTGGCCGGCGCTGCGGCGGGTGCCGTGGTCCCTGCTCGCGCCGCCCTCGTCGAGCGGACCGAACTCGACTAACGTCGCGCATCTATGAAACCACTCGACTTCGTCAAGGCAGCCGGCGTCGCGCTCGTCGTCATAATCGTCAACGTCGCCATCAGCTTCGTCGTCGTCGCGGTCTATAGCGTCGCCGTCGAGCCCGGCCACGACGACGCTTTCTATCAGGACGCGGCCGGCCGCATCGCGCCGTGGTCGAGCGTCGTGTTCGGCGCGCCGCTCTTTTGCCTCGCGTCCTTCTTGATGGGCCGCAAGACGCCCGCGCGCAACGCGCTCGCCTTCGCCGCCACAAGCTTCGCGGTCTATGCGATCATCGACGTCGCCGTGCTCGTCGCATCGAGCGACATCCTCTCGTACATCGGCATCGTCGCCCTCTCGCTCGGCACGAAGTTCTTCGGCGCGCTCCTCGGCGCCCGCTTCGCGCAGCAACGCTGATCTACGTGGCGAACCCCTCCTGCGGCACCACCTCCGGCGCGCCGGCTCGGAAGCGTCACGGCGACGGGACCGGCAGGACGATCGCCGAGGGCGCCTCGCGCGAGCGCGCGATCGTCTGGGTGGCGGCCACGTAATCGGACTCCTTCGCCGCAAAGATGCTGTCCACGTAGCGCTGCGGATTGCGATCGATGACCGGGACGCTGGTTTGGAGCTGCGTCTCCTCGACGTTGCAACCGCCCTGCTTCCACGTGCGATGAAACGCCTCGATGCGCCAGCGCTGCGTGTAACCGATAACCACGAGGCAGGCGTCTCCGAGTTCCCCTTTCGCCCGTCGCAAGGACATGATACGAGGCGCATGATGAACTTGTTTGACCCGAAGCAAGCGAGTATTTCGATGCACCGGCGCGCGAACCATCCCCTCGTCTGGCTCTTCCTTGCGCTCATCGCGCTCCCCGCATGCGGTGGAGGGATCGAGGGGGTACGCGCGCGCTCTCCTAAGGATCTTCAGTGCGACCCACAATCCATTCAGGTGCGTCCAGCATCCCCGTCGGGGCCCCCCGCGGGGCCGTACTACGCCGAAGGGTGCGACCAACTCTGGCGCTACGTGAGCCCGCCGGGCGGGAATACGGAAGGGACCGACGTGAAGGCAATCATCACGAAGCAGGCGACCTTCGATCTTTCGTGCAGCGCCGAGCAGCTCAAGTTTTCGATCCTCAACGCCGATACGTTCGGCGCAGAGGGGTGTGGGAAGAAGGCGAGCTACATCCTCGATTGCCCTGTCGGCGGCTGTAAGGCAGTGCAGAACACGCAGGCCCAGTAGACGGAAAGGCGAAGAAAAGACACGGGTGCGACTCGGTCGCCATGGACGTAGAGGGTGTTCATCAGGAAGTTTGGCCTCACCAGACTGGTCGTGCCAAACCTGCGTACATGAGCATCGACGAGCGATCTTCCCGCCAGGGTTATCCTTCCGACCTGACGGATGCCGAATGGGATCTCATCGCCGAGCTGCTTCCGACTCCGATCTGGGTCCGGAATCTCCAGGAGCCGAAGTCACCACGAAAGACGGCGTACTGGATGACATCCACGACCGTCTCCGCCGCATGGTGCGCGTGAAAGCCGGCCGAGAGCCAGAGCCGACCGCGGCTATCGTTGATAGCCAGAGCGTCAAAGCAACAGACGTCGGCGGCCCAACGGGCTTCGATGCAAAAAAAGGTGAACGGGCGAAAACGTCATCTTCTCGTCGACGTCATGAGGATGCTCCTCGGCGTGCTGATCACACCGGCATCGACGCAAGATCGTGATGGGGCCGTGCCACTGTTGCGGGAAGCTCATCGGAAGTATCCGACGCTCAAGCGCATATGGGCCGATGACGCGTATCACGGGAGCGTGATCGACAAGGCGCACGAGCCGGCGCTCGCCGGCCAGCAGCAGGACGAGGCGCGCGTCGCCGAGGTACGTCACCGCGCCTGCGGGCGCTCTCTCCAGCACGGTGCTCACGCCCGGCGGCAGGCCGCTTTTCATCGCGCGGACCGCTTGCGTCGCGCGGCGCCATCACGAGCTTCGTGCCGCAGAACGGGCATCTCGCTCGTGAGGCCGCTCATACGGCGTCGGCCCTCAAGCCTCCTTCGGCCGACGGATCACGAGCACGCCCCCCACCACGACGAGCGCCGCGAAGATCAAGAGGAACGCCATGTTGAACACGATGCAGCTCTCGTTGATCGTCGAGAGCGGCGTGAACTCGGCGAGGACGCGGCCCTCGTCGAGCTTGTTGGCGCTCTCGAAGTCGAGCCCGCGCGCGGCGAACTCGGGCGGCGGCGTTTCGAGCTTGCCTCCGCCCTCCGAGAGATTGATCACCTCGCCGGTCTTGAGGTTCACCGCCTCGTCGAACGGCTGCGCGAGATCCGTGTAGACCCAGTCGCCTTTGCGGTACTGCGCGAAGTTCATGACCGTTCCGGCCGACTCGTTCACGCCGCAAAGAGGGCAGAAGGGAAACGTGCCCCGCCGGTACTTCGTGATGTTGACGCCGAACTTGTCGACACGGAAGGCACGATGATCGTCGATCTGCAGGAGCGCGAAGTCGTGCTGACGCTCGAACGACGTCGACGCGCCATGGGCGCGCACGCCTCCGGCGCCGGCCCAGTAGTAGATGCTGACGAGGAGCCAGAGGGCCACTGTTGCTCCCGCAACCGCCTGGAACCACTTCGGAATACGCTGCGCTGACATCGGGGCGACCCTAGATGAGGTCGTTCGGTTCGGCAACCACGCGCTTGAGAAGCTCGGCGAGGGAGGCGAGCGGTGGAGCCGGCCGTCATGCGAGACCAGGAGAGGTCGTAGGAGGGAGGACCCAAACCGATACGCGCATCGGTTCAAGTCGTAGGAGGGAGGACCCAAACCGATACGCGCATCGGTTCAAGTCGTGGGAGGGAGGACCCAAACCGATACGCGCATCGGTTCAAGTCGTGGGAGGGAGGACCCAAACCGATACGCACATCGGTTCCGGTCGTAGGGGGGAGGACCCAAACCGATACGCACATCGGTTCCGGTCGTAGGGGGGAGGACCCGACGTGATGTGCGTCACGCCAGAGCGTGCGCGACGCCTGTCGGTCGTTTTCGTGCGCAGCTCGACGTAACCCTTGGCACCCCAACGGTCAGCGGTGATGCTGCCGCGCCCGCTCTTTCCGCCCCGCCGTTTCGGCGAGGCACTTCGGAGGAACGTATGCCAACGCATCTTGCCGACTTCCAGACACGATCGGCCAGCCCTATGAAATCCAGCATCGCCCGCATCCTCGGCGCCCTCGCGCTCGGGGGCCTCCTCGGCGTCATCCCGGCTTGTAGTTCCGGCCCGTCCGCGCCCGCCTCGCCGCCCGCCGCGTCGCCCGCGCGCGCCTCCGCCCCCGTGGACCTCGACGCCGTCGTGCGCTCCGTGCGCCTCGCCTATCGGGCCTCCGGCGACCACTTCGTCGGGGGCGGCCCTGCTTATGAGGTCGCGTATTCCGCGGGCGCCTTCGACGTCGCGCCCCGGCCGGGGGATCACAGCACGTCGGCCGCCGCTCGCTTTCGCACGGTGGACGTCGCGCGCGGCGGGGCGCACCTCGACGGCGCGCCGAGCCCGCGCGTGGCCCCGGACGGCCACCTCTCCATCACCCGCGGCGCCGTGGAGGAGCACCTGCGCAATGCGGAGGGCGGCGTCGAGCTTTCGTACTCTTTCGCCGAACGGCCGGCCGGCGCGGGGGATCTCGTCGTCCGGATCGAGGTCTCCGGCATGGCGCCCTCCGGCGAGACCCGCTCGGGCCACCATTTCGTGGATCCGGGGACGAACCTCGGCGTCAAGTTTGGCAAGGCCACCTGGATCGACGCGCGGGGCGCGAAGACCGACGTGCCCGTGCGGGTCGCGGACGGCTCCCTCGAGCTCACCGTGCCGGCGGACGCGATCGACGCGTCGGCGTACCCCGCGGTGCTCGACCCGATCCTTTCGCCCGAGGTCGGGATGGATGCGCCGCTGCTCGTCCAGCCGGCCAACCAGCAAGAGGACCCGGCGATCGCGTACGGCGGCGGGCAATACCTCGTGGTCTGGCAGGATCGACGCGCTTACGTGGATCACATCTATGCCACGCGCGTGCAGCCGGACGGCACAGTCCTCGACGAATATGGCATCGATATCGGGCGGGGCACCGACCCGGCCGTGGCCTCCGACGGCCAGGACTTCCTGGTCACGTACACGGCCCTGCAAAACGTCTACGCCGCGCGCGTGACCAGCGCTGGCCAGGTGGCCGGGGGCGAGCTCACGATCAGCGCGGGACCGAAACAGGAGCGGACCCCCGACGTCGCCTTCGACGGCACGAATTACGTGCTCGTCTGGGACGACAGGCGCAATTATTCGAATTCCCGCTCCGACATTTACCGCGCGCGTGTGACCCCGGCGGGCGTGCTGCTCGACCCGAACGGCGTGCTCACGGCGACGGACCTGGGCAATCCGTCGCTCGGGAGCGGGCACGAGCCCGCCATCGCTTCGAATGGCCAGGGCTCGCTCCTCCTCTGGGACGACGGCCGGATCCTCGGCGCGCGTGTCGACCCGCTGGGCAATGTGCTCGACGCCACGCCCTTCCCCGTGAGCCCGCCGGTCGTGGGCGATGATCGCGACGAGGCCCCGGCGCTCGCTTTCGTCCACGGGGCCTACATGGTGGCTTGGACGCGCGGCGACACCTTCTATCCCCAAACGGTGATGGCAACACGCGTGGACCCGATGGGCGTGGTGCTCGACCCGGCAGGAATCGTCGTCACGCAGACGGCCGACGAGGATACATACTTCACGAACATCGCCGTGGGCTCCGATGGACAGGACGCGGTGGTGCTCTTCACGAAGGGCGTTCACGAGAACAACTGGGGATCGTATCGCGTGCGCCTCGATGCGCAGGGCGTGTTGCTCGACGCGACGCCGGCGGTGCTCGCTTCGGTCAGCCGAGGCCACGCGATCACCGTGGCCCCCGCGCCTTCCCTCGCCGTGTATTCGGACGACGGGACGTCGGACGGACCCGCCGAGGACACGTTCCTGGCCGGGACGCGCCTCGCGCCGGGCGGCGCCGCGCTGGACGTGCCGGGCATTCTGCTGTCGAAGAGCGCCAATGCGCAGTTCATCCCCGCCGTCTCGTTCGACGGGACGAACTTCCTCGTGGTATGGGCCGATCACCGCAATTACGATACGGGGAACAAATTCCTGGATCTCTGGGGCGCGCGCGTGAGCCCCGCCGGCGTCCTCCTCGACCCGAGCGGGATCCCGATCCGGAGCGCGGCGGGCTGGAATTTCGCCCCGCGGGTCGTCTTCGACGGGACGAACCACGTGGTCGCCGCTTGGCGGATCGGCGGCCTGCCGTCCGGCGGCGGTGATCCGAGCTGGAACCCGGAGACCGTGCGGGTGAGCCCCGCGGGCACGGTGCTGGACGCCGTCCCCCTCGTGATCAATGTGTGGGGGTACGAGAATGAGCCCATTGCGATCGCCTCGAACGGTGCGGAGACGCTCCTCGCGAACGACTCTTATGATGGCATCGAGATCGCGCGTGTGACCTCGGCGGGGACGCTCGCCGCGCCGCCGACGATGGCCGTCGAGGTGATCGAGAACTGGTTCGGCCTCCGGCCCGCGGTCTCGCATGGCGGCGCCGGCTACCTCCTGGCCTTCCGGGACGAGCTGAACGGCAATGGCCTCGTGGCATCACGGCTCGACGCGACGGGCAACCTGCTCGATCCGAGCTTCCTGCAGGTCTCGACGTCTCCGACCGCCAAGGTCGGGCGGCCGGCGATCGCGTCGAACGACACGATGCACCTCGTGGTCTGGGCCGAGCCGGCCGTCCCGAGCAATTCCGGCTCCACCCTGCGCGCGGCGCGCGTGGACGCGAATGGAACGGTGCTGGATCCGGGTGGCTTCGTGCTCGTCGACAAGATCCCGAGCCTGCAATACGACGCGCCTTGCTCGTCCTTCTACGTCACCCAGTATTACGGGCCCTGCCCTGCCGTGGCCTACGACGGCAAGAGCTTCGTGGTCGTCTGGCGGTCGCCGCCCGACGAGGTGACCTTTACCGTGGATCTCGCCGGGGCGCGGGTGGGGACGGATGGAACCATCCTCGAGACGTTCCCGGTCTCGTCCGGCCCCGCGTTCGAGGGTCCGCCCTCGCTCGTCGCGCGGGGGAATGGCAAGACGCTGGTCAGTTATGAGCGGTTCGTCCCGGAAATGCCCTACGCGGCGAGCCGGGTGCATGCGCGGCTCTTGCGGGTCCCGCAGGCGCTGGGCGACGCGTGCGACGTGGGCGAGGATTGTGATTCGGGCGCCTGCGACGCGGGCGTCTGCGTGATGCCGAACGCCGGTGTTGGCGGCGCGGGCGGTGCGGGCGGCAATGGTGGCGCCGGTGGCAATGGCGGAAGTGGTGGTGCAGGCGGAAGCGGCGGCGCAGGCGGCAGTGGTGGAGCCGGCGGCGCGGGCGGCAATGGTGGAGCCGGCGGCGCGGGCGGCAGCGGTGGCGCTGGAGGCAATGGCGGCAATGGCGGCAATGGTGGAGCCGGCGGCGCAGGCGGCAATGGCGGCAATGGCGGAAGCGGCGGCGGGGGCGACCCCAGCGGCGGCGCTTGCCACGCGTCCGGCGCTCCGACGGAGAACGGCGGCTCCCTCGGGGTTCTCCTGATGGGCGCGCTCTTCGCCGCGGGCCGGCGCCGCAACCGCGCGCAAAACGTGAAGCGCTGATCCCGACCCCACCTTTCCAGATGCGGCGAGCCCCACGCCTCAGGTAGGATCTCCCCCTCTACCCTGAGACTGGAGCTTGCCGCATGCGTCGTCCCCTCACCCTCGCCGCCATCGCGATTCCCCTCATCGCCGCTTTCTTCGCCGCGTGCGGCGGATCGGGCAGTGAAACCACCCAGGGCGCCGGCGCCGCGAGCAGCAGCGGATCGGGCGGCGCAGGCGGCGCGGGCAACGGCGGCGAAGGCCTCGGCGGCGACATCTTCGGCGACAGCGGCGTGGGCCAGCTCGTGTCGATCGACGTCACGCCGAAGGACCTCGTGATCGAGGTCGTCAATGGCCAGATCCCGCCGCCCATCACCTACAAGGCGACCGGCCTCACGAACTCGGGCAGCGTCGTCGACGTCGTCGGCTCGTGGACCTACGATCGCGGCGACATCGGCAACATCGTCCCGGCGAACGGCGCGTTCACCGCGAGCGGCCTGCTCGGCGGCACGGGCACCGTCACGTTCGAGGCCGACGGCGTGAAAGGCTCGACCACGGCCACCGTCAAGCTCCGCTACCTCGACGATTCGCAGATGATCGATCCGAGCATCAAGCAGCAGTTCCCCACGGCTGCCGAGGCGGATCCGGCCCTCTCGCTCCTCTATCCCTACGACAAGACCGTCTTCCCGCGTGGCCTGCTCGGGCCCACGATCCAGTGGAATGGCGGAAACGCGGGCGACGTCTATCACATTCACATCAAGAGCCCCGCATTCGAATACGAGACCTGGCGCACCGTGCCGCCGCCCTCGCGCTTCGATTTCCCCAAGCTGCCCGACGACATCTGGCGCAAGCTCACCGACTCCACGAACGGCGACGTGCAGGTGGACATCGCCCGCTTCGACGGGACGAAGGCCTATGTCGCGAAGACGCAGACCTGGAAGATCGCCCCGGCAAACCTCGCGGGCACTATTTATTACTGGGAGGTCAACACGGGCAGCGTCGTGCGCATCAAGCCGGGCGATCTCGGCCCCGAGGCATTCCTCACGCCGCCCCCCGGCGTCGGCTGCGTGGCCTGCCACAGCGTCTCGAAGGATGGGACGCGGCTCGTGGCCTCGTTCCACGGTGGATATAGCCCCTGGGGCACGTTCGACACGGCGACGGGCACGTCGCTCTTCAACACGAATGCCTCGTCCGGCTTCCAGGCGATCTCGCCGAACGGCTCGCACGTGCTCTGGCGGCACTGGAACGACGGCGCCTTCAATGGGACGGGTTTCCTCTCGCTCAGCACGTACAACAGCGACGTCGAGCTCGCCCAGTTGAACCCGG
The DNA here is from genome assembly GCF_029946465.1 of Polyangium sorediatum. Lineage (NCBI taxonomy): Bacteria > Pseudomonadati > Myxococcota > Polyangiales > Polyangiaceae > Polyangium > Polyangium sorediatum. Next base: position 343,478 of record NZ_JARZHI010000005.1, on the reverse strand, counting down.
GTGGTGGTTTCCCCTCGCACCCGGCCTGGTCGGGCGACGGCCAGAAAATCGCGTTCAGCATGCGCACCGACGGCAATGGGCTCGATTTCACGCAGTCGACGTTGTGGGTGACGGACGTGAACCTGGCCGTCCCGTCCTTCTCGAACACGAAGCAGATCGTGACGAACGACGCCGGCCGGCCCACGGTCACGTTCCCGACCTTCAGCCCCGACTCGAAATGGATCGCGTTCGAGCGCTCGACGATGGCGCGCTCGCGCGGCGCGCTCGCCGAGATCTGGCTGACGAACACGGACGGCTCGGTGGTCATCCCGCTCGACAACACGAATGGCATGAACCACATCGAGGCCGAGCAGACGACGACGAACTACGAGCCGACGTTCAATCCGTTCTCGCTCGGCGGGTATTTCTGGCTCGTCATCGTGTCCGAGCGCAAGTACGGCAATACGCTGCTCGACACGAACCCGAACACGCGGCGCAAGCAGCTCTGGGTGACGGCGATCGACGCGAATCCGGTGCCCGGCCAGGATCCGAGCCACCCAGCGTTCTGGCTCCCCGGCCAGGGCCTCGACAACCAGAACATGCGCGGCGAATGGGCAAAATCGCCCTGCAAGCAACTCGGCGAGGGTTGCAACGCCGGCTTCGACTGCTGCGACGGCTTCTGCAAGCCCGACGCGCAGAGCGGCGCGCTCGTCTGCTCCGACCAGGCGCAAGGCTGCTCGAAGCTCGGCGAGGCTTGCATGTCGTCCGCGAATTGCTGCGACCCGGACGCGAAATGCATCGGCGGCTTCTGCGCGTCCGACGGGCCGAAGTGACGTAACGTCCCTCGGGCACCCCCGGCGCGGGAGGCGGCGCCGCGCCCGGGGCTCCGCCCCGGACCCCGCGGGGGGCTGTCCGCCCCCTCGACCCCGGACCAGCGAGGCGCTGGACCCAGGGTTGAAAAACTGCGCTCCGCGCAGTTTTTCAAACAGGCCGACGAAGGAGCCGGGGTGCCAGCAGAACCCGCAACGCGGCTGCCTTGGTTGGCAACGCCGTTGCTGGTCTTGACCGGGCCTGTTCGATGAACTGCGCATCGCGCAGTTCATCGAGCTTGGGTCCAGCGCCTCGCTGGTCCGGGTGCAGGGGCGGATAGCCCCTGCTGGGGCCTGGGGCAAAGCCCCAGCTCCGCGGCTTCGAGAACGAAGAACCCGCGCTCGCGGAAAATCACCCCGAACATGCTAGGGTCGGGTCCCATGGCGCAACCCTTCGACGCGGAGCTCGAAGAGCTCGTCAGCAAGTTCTCCCGCGACTTGGCAGACCAGATCCGCGCGCTCCTCCTCCGCCGGCTGGGGATCGAGCGCGCGCCGGCCACGCGCGCCCCCAACCCGCGCACGGTGCAAGTGCGGTCCGCGCCGGCCTCCACGCCCTCCGCGCCCACCTCCTCGCGCACGAAACGCGCGCCGAACCGCGCCCCGGCCACGGTCCGCGCCCCCGTCTCCGAGCGCCGGAACGCTGCACGCCCGACGCACGAGGAGCGCGCCGCGGCCATCGAGCGCATCGCCCGCATCGTCGGCAATGGAAGTGGCCTCAGCGTCGGCGAAATCGAGCGGCAGTCGGGGTTCACGCGCTCCGCCGTCGGCTCCGCGCTGAAGGCGCTCAAGGATCAGGGGCGCATCTTCATGGGCGGCACGAAGCGCTTCGCCCGCTACGCGACCACCCAGGCCGCCGCCGATCAGGCCAGCCTCGAAGCCCGACGCGGCGCCGCGGCTTGACCCTCGGATGACCTGGCTCGACGCACTGCTCCTCGGCGCGCTCGAGGGCCTCACCGAGTTCTTGCCCGTCTCGTCGACCGGTCACCTCATCCTGCTCGGCGCCTGGCTCGGCAAACACGACGAGGTCGCGAAGACCCTGGACGTCGTGATCCAGCTCGGCGCCGTGGTCGCCGTCGTCGTGTACTACCGCGCCCGCCTCGCCGCGCTCGCCCGCGGCTGCCTGCGCAAAGACCCCGCGAGCCTGCGCCTGCTCGCGGCGCTCGCCGTCGCCTTCCTCCCGGCCGCGCTCGTGGGCTTTCTGCTGCACGGCTTCATCAAGGAGCGCCTCTTCGGCCCCGGGCCCGTCGGCCTCGCGCTCATCGTCGGCGGCGTCGTGATGACCGGCGTCGACGCATGGCGGCGCAGAAACGGCGCGGAGGCGGGCGCGGACGACGATCCGGATCTTGCCTCCATCACGCTCGGCCGCGCCGCCGTGATCGGCCTCTTTCAGTGCTTCGCGCTCTGGCCCGGCGCGTCGCGCTCCATGACCACGATCGTGGGCGGCCAGCTCGCCGGCCTGCGCACGAAGGCCGCGGCGGACTTCTCCTTCCTGCTCGCCATCCCGACGCTCGGCGCCGCGACCGTGTACGACCTCGCCAAGGGCGGCGCGGCGCTCCTCGCCTCTCCCTCCGGCCCGCTCTCGCTCGCCGTCGGCCTCGTGGCCTCGTTCGTCGTCGCGTGGCTCGTGATCGCCGCATTCCTGCGGTACCTCACGCGCTTCGGCCTCGCGCCGTTCGGCGTCTACCGCATCGCCCTCGGCGCGCTCGTCCTCTGGATCGCGCGCGGCTGAGCCGACGAAAGAGCGCTTCATTTCGAGATCACGAGTCGATACAGTGCGCGCCTCATGAAGAGGTCCCTGCTTCGCCGGACGAGCGCCGGCTCCTCCGTCGTGGCGCTCGCCGCGCTCGCGACCGCGGCAGCCACCGCCTGCTCGTCCACGCCGCCGCCCGCGCCCAAGCCCATCACCAAGCCCGCGCCGCCGCCCCTGGTGGTGGCCGCGCCCGCGCCCCTGCCGCCCTCGCGCTGGTCGTCCGCGGGCGGCGCGACCGAGGTGGGCCCGAAGCTCGACGCGGGCACGCTCGTCCTCGTCGGCGGGCGCCGCGCGCTCGTGGGCAAGGACGGCTCCGTGAAGGCCGAGACCGTGCCCTCGCCCGAGCCGCTCGAAGAGGTGGTCGAGGTCCCGATGCCGGGCGGCGGACGCCGCCTCGTGGCGCGGGGTCATCGCGGGGTCTATCGGCTCGACGATCCGCTCGGCGCCCCCAAGCCGCTCGCCCAGGCCGAGCAGGACATCCGCGCGATGGGCGCGTACGCGGGCCTCGTCGCGGTGTGGACCTTCGGCGGCGACATGCCTCGTTTCGTCGACGTGGAGACGGGACGCATCAAGCCCGTGACCACGCTGCCGCCCCTGCCTTTGCGCGCGGTCGCGTTCCGCGACAGCAAGGAAGGCGCGGGCGTCTTCGACGGCGTGGGCCTCGCGGTCACGGCCGACGGCGGCGCGACGTGGAAGCGCGTGACCGAAGACGTGAAGGGTGACGCGCTCCGCGTGTTCGAGCTCGCGCTGCGGGACGGCATGCTCCGCGCGTTCGTGTACGACGAGGGCCGCGACGCGCCGATCGACGTGGCGCAGGCGCGCCTCGGGCGGCTCGCGGAGCACACGCCGAAGGAGGACGAGCCGGCGCTCGTGAAATGGATCCGCGCGACGCACCGCGATCCGCTGGCGGCCGCGGCCGCGGCGGGCGTGTTCTTGCCCGACGGCAGCGCGATCGTGGCGAGCCACGGCCTGCTCGCGCGGGTCGACACGAAGACCGGCATGGTCACGGCCACCGCGGAGTTCGCGCGCGGCGACGGGCTCGGCGCGTGTGGCATGAGCCGCGCCGGCAAGCACGCGTGGATCGCTTGCACGCTCAGCGAGGAGATGGGCGGCGATCGGTACGATCCCTTCGGCGTGATGCGCGTCTCGCTCGAAGGCGGCACCTTGAAGCCGGAGCGCCCGGCGCTCCTCCGCAGCGGCGAGGCCGAGCTCCGCACCTCGCCGAGCGGCGGCGTCCTCTTGCTCGGCCCCTGCAGCACCGACGACGACGGCGACATCTGCGCGCGCCAGCCCGACGGCCGCTGGCTCACGCTGCACGGCGAGATCGACCTCTACCCGCGCGGCGCCGGCCCGCTCTCCGACGGCCGCATCGCGTTCGTGCGCAACATTTGGGAGGGCGACGTCCCCGAGTCCGAGCGCCGCGACGAGGAGGAATCCGCGCGCGACCGCGACGAGGAAGAGGAGCCGCGCGAGGAGGGCGAGGGCGATCGCGAAGACAAACCCGTCCCCGAGCACAAGCGCGTCTACGTCGCCGCGCTCGGCGAGAACGGCAAGGAGGAGCGTATCGCCACGATCGACTTCCAGCCGATCGGCGAGCTGCGCGTGATCAGCGCGATCGAGGAGGACGACGAGCACACGCTCTCCTTCGTGATGGCCGACGACGACGGGATCTACGCGGTCTCGCAGCCCGCGGGCTCGGGCAAGGAGGCGCGCAAGCCGCACCGGCTCAAGGACGCGTCGAGCGCGCGCATCCGCGGCGGGCGTGGCATCGCCATCGGCGAGGAGGGGATCAGCGCGTCGAGCGACGGCGGCAAGACGTGGCAGGGCGTGCCGCTGCCGGAGCCCGTGCGCGCGTCGCTCTCCGACGTCAGCGGCCTGCTCGACGACGCCTCGGTGTTCAGCGTGTCCGAGGTCGGCCTGATGCTCGATCGGCACGTGCGGATCGGCTGGGGCGCCGAGGAGCCACGCGAGGACCGCGCCGAGCCTCCGTTCGACGTGACGATCGCGCGCGCCGAGACGACCTACGGTCCGGGCGCGGATCGCGTGCTCGCGTGCACGAGCGAGGGCTCGATCCAGGCCACGGCGCCGCTCTCCAGCTCGAGCCTCATCGCGCAGCTCCTCGGCAAGAAGGGCGCGGCGCCGAAGGGCACGCGGAGGGCGACGCGGACGGCGCCCACGGCGCGCAACGGGCTCATGGACGTGGTCGCGTTGCTCGAAGAAGAGGGACCGGACAAGCCCGGCTCAGAGCCGGCGAAGTGGACGCTCTCCTGGCACGACGCGGCCGAGGTAGGCGGCAAGGTGCGCACGTGGAGCGGCCCGCCGCCGAAGGGCACGGCGTGGGGCACGGAGCTGCGCGCGGCGGCAGGCAGCGGCGCCCGCGCGCTCTTCACGCTGCGCGTGGGCAGCTCGAAGAACCTGCTCGTGCGCACGAAGGCCGGCGGCGGCGTGGAGACGGCCGAGGTCGGCTACGACCTCCTGCCCACGAACGAAGTCGTGTTCGGCGTGGACAAGGGCGAGCCGATCGCGTGGATGCGCGACACCGCGCTCGTCGTGTGGGTCACGGGCGAGGCGCCGCGGATCATCGGGCACGTGGCGGCGCGGAGCACGCGCACGCTCGGCGAGCCGACGAAGGACGGGATCCCGGTCCTTTTGAGCGCGAACGATTGGAGCGCGATGCGGGTCTTCCCGATCCCGCCGCCCGAGAAGAAGGGCGCGCCGGCGCCCCTGCCGCTCGCGCCGACGCTCGAAGGCTGGGCGACGGTGCCGAACCTCCGCAACCTGGTCGGCAAGCTCGCTCCATGCGGGACGAAGCCCAAGGCGGGCGTGCGGTTCTTCGTGACGCGCGGGTATGCCCGGGCCGCGATCGACGGCGCGGTCGGCTCGCTCGCCTCGGCGCTCTACGATGTGCGCCTCTCGGGGAACGACGCCTGCATCGCGCAGGTGTCCACGCTCTACGCGCCGGACCGCGCCTCGGCGCGGCCCACGCCGCCGCCGCCTCCGGGACCCGGCAAGGGGGCTCCTCCGCCCGCGAAGAAGGGCCCGATCACGTTCGCGCGGGCGGACTTCCTCGGCAAGAAGGCCGAGGGCGGCGACCGTGGTCTGCCGGCCAAGGACCAGGTCTTCAAGCTGTCCTGCACGCTCGAAGAGCGGAAGTGATCGAAGCCGTCTCCCCCTGACTTGTACGGAAGGACCGAACAACCCAAGAGGTGTTCGTCATGTCCGACCGACCTCCCCACCCAGCCCACGAGCCGCCGCGCGCCGTCCGGGATCTGAGCGACGGCGTCGAGGACCAGCTCGTGCCGATCACGGCGCTCGATCCCCTGCAGATCAAGAGCTTCGACGATCTCGTCACGGCCATGGGCCGCACGGCCTTCAGCGGCCGCTCGCTCGGCGAGGCGTGCGACGTGCTGACGGAGATGACGCTCGATCCGGAGTGCCTGATCATCGCGACGTTCTCCGGCGCGATGACGGTCGCGAAGATGGGCCTCGTCATCGTCCGCATGATCGAAGCAGGGATGATCCACGCGATCGTCTCGACGGGCGCGCTGATGGCGCACGGGCTCAGCGAGGCCGTGGGGCTCACGCACTACAAGGCGAACCCCAACGTGCCGGACGAGGTGCTCTTTCAGAAGGGCTACAACCGCGTCTACGACACGCTCGAGATGGAGAAGAACCTCAACACGATCGACGAGTTCGTCCGGGCAGAGCTCGACCAGCTCGACCCGAACGTGCCGTGGTCGAGCGAGATGATCTGCCGTCAGCTCGGCAAGGCGCTCGCAGCGATGGGCGACTCTCCCGGCATCCTGCGCAGCGCCTACCTGCACAACGTGCCCGTCTACGTGCCGGCCTTCACGGACAGCGAGATGGGCCTCGACGTCGCGGTATGGAAGCTCCGGCAGATCCACGCCCAGCACGGGCGTGATCCGAACTTCGATCCCTTCAAGCACGCGGCCCCGCCGGCGTACAACCCGTTCCTCGATCTGCTGAGCTACGCGAAGCTCATCGGGACGAAGAAGAAGCTCGGCATCTTCACGATCGGCGGCGGCGTGCCGCGCAACTGGGCGCAGCAGGTCGGCCCGTTCTACGACATCGTGGGCCACCGCCTCGGCGTGGAGGTGGCTCACCCGCGCTTCCAGTACGGCGTGCGCATCTGCCCCGAGCCGGTGCACTGGGGCGGGCTCTCGGGCTGCACCTATTCGGAGGGCGTGAGCTGGGGCAAATTCGTCCCGCCGAACGAGGGCGGTCGTTACGCCGAGGTGTACGCCGACGCGACGGTCGCGTGGCCGCTGATCGTGCGCGCGGTGCTCGAGCGGCTGGAGAAGCGCCGCAGCAAGACGGCCGAGGTCAAGTAGGAGACCAATTACCGCAGCGAGGGATTTCCCCGCGGATCGCGGCGCCGCGCCCACTCGCACATCACCATGCCGGCGGCGATCGCCACGGGGTACGAGTGGTTGATCCCGTACATGGGGATGGCCAGGACCTGGCTACACGCTGCGAGGAGGTGGTCCGAGAGCCCGTCGTTCTCGCTGCCGAAGAGGAACACGAGGCCGTCGGGCATCTCGGCTTCCCACAAGGTCGTGCGCGCGTGATCTCGCTCGACGCCGATCAGCGGGCGGCCGCGTACGGCTTCGAGGAAGGCCTCTTCGTCGGGGCACTCGACGATCGTCTCGTACTTGGCCATCCCCATCGCGGCGCGCTCGTACCAGGGCTCGGTGCCGACGAGGAAGATCTCGCGCACCAGGAACGAGTGCGCGGTGCGGATGATGGCGCCGATGTTGAAGGGGTTTTTGGCGCGGCAGACGGCGATCGAGAAGGGGTGCCGGATCGGGGCGAGCTCCTCGCGGATCTCGTCGGTCGACAGGTTGAACGCGGGGACCTTCACGGATCAGTCGACTTGCCCGAACTCGGCAAACGTCGGGTAGATGGGCCCCTCGCGCAGGGTCACGCTCGCCGTCGTCCCGTCGGCGTGCCGCAGCACGACGGGCAGGCCGTCCGAGGGGATCGAGTTGAAGGCGCTCCGCACGGCGTTGCTGCTCATCGTCTTCACGTCCTTGCCGCCGATCTGGACGACCTCGTCACCTGGCTGCGCGCCTGCGCGCTCGGCGGGGCTGCCTCCGATCATGCGCGTCAGGAAGCAGGTGTCCGTGCGCAGCTCGAACCAGAGCCCGAGGCCGAACATGGCGTGGGCGCGCTCGTAGGCGATCACGACCTCGCCGGCGCCGGGCACGTCGATGCGGATGCGATCGCCGAGCACGAGATCCTCGGTCGCGCGGAAGTCCTTCACGCCGATGGGCTTGTCCGTGACGGTGTTCGCGTCCCAGATCTCCACGCGCATCTTGTCCGCGGACGAGACCTGGAAGTTGCCGCGCGGCGCGTCGTCCCAGCTCGGCTCGAGCGTCTCGTTCTTGGGGTTCGTGCGCAGCACCTCCTGGTCGTTGATGTACAGCTTGGCGTAGGGATCCGGCAGCTTGCCGAGGGCTTGTTTCCAGGTCCTGCCGTCGCGCATCGAGTCCTTGATCGTCCCGGAGACGAGGCGGATCCAGCGCAGGTCTTCGGGCGGCGGCGGATCGAGCGCCTGCTCGGCGGTGATCTTGCGGATGTTCGTCCCGATCTCGGGATACAGCGCGACGCATCCGGTCGAGAGCGCCGAGGCGGCGAGGGTGCTCGCGAGCACGAGCGCGGAGGCGAGTCTTTTCGTGTTCATCGCGGAGGGGAAGTTCGAGACGGAGTCACGGCGCGTCCGGGGCACCCTGGCCAAGGACGAAGCTCCTGTCTATCAGAGATCGTGGGGCGCTGCGGGGGCCCCCGATGACGCCTCGCTCCCTCTCCCCATGTCGTTCGGGTCTGCGGCCCGAATGCAGGCCGGCAAGCGAAGCAGTGGCTTGCCTGGACGCCTCCGTTTCATCACAAAAAGGGGAGCAGGCTCCGTCCATCCCCCCCACGTCTCACCGCGCTCGCGGAGAGGGAAATAACGCCATGGCTCGTCTCGTCGGCTTCGTCGGCAACCGTCCGGACCTCGGGGCACGGGTCCTCGAGCTCGAAGCGCGCCACCTCGCAGTCCACAAGCAGCCCGATCGGATCCCGGGCTGGGGTGTCGGCTTCTACCAGGGTGGCGAGATCCTCTTGAAACGCCGCCCCATCGACGATCGTCCGCAGGTCAGCATTGCCGAGATGACCCACGGCCTGCGCGCCGACACGTTGATCGCGCACGTGCGGCTCGGCACCGTCGGCGGCTCGCGCACGGAGAACACGCATCCCTTCCGGTACCGGCAATGGCTCTTCGCGCATACCGGCACGATCGAGGCCTTCTCCACGCTGCGCGGCCGCCTCTCGGACTCGCTCCCGCAGTTCTTGCAGCGGGATGTTCGGGGCGAGACGGACAGCGAGTTGCTCTTCCACCTCTTCCTTTCGTTCCTCCACGACGCCGGGGCCCTCGAACGTCAGGACATACCGCCGGAGACGGCGCGCAGCGCGCTCCGTTCGAGCATCGCGCTCGTCGACGGGCTCTCGGCCGAGGAGGGCAAGGGACCGAGCCGCATGAACCTGCTCGTCGCGGCCCCCGATTACGTCATCGCCATGCACGGGAGCGGCCGCATGGTTCGCCGCGTTTTCCAGGGCGCCTCGGATCTCGAACGGATCCTCGGCGACGGCGGCCTCGGGCGCATGCGCTTGCCCGACTTCGCCTCCTGCCGCCTCTCGATCCTCGCCTCCGACTTCGACGACGACCAGACGCCGCCCGGATGGACGGCCGTCCAGGACCGTGCGATCGTCACGCTCACCCGCACGGATGATCCTCTCATCGAGCCGATCTGAGCTGCCTCGCCGCGCGCGCGTCTCCATGGCGGCGTGCGTGCTCCTGTTCGTGGGCCTGCTTGGCTGCGGGGGCGCGGGGGCGCCTCTGTTTGCCACCACGTCGGAGCTGCCCGAAGGCTCCCGGAGGCCGGACGGCGTCGCGGTGGATCCGGCGAGCGCGCCGCCGCGCGCGCGGGACGTGGCGAACGCAGAGGCGGGGCTCGTCACGCTGCGCACGCCGCTCGGAACGGAGGCCGTGCTCACCACGGTGAGCGGGTTCTTCCGGGCGATCGTGAACGAGGACATGGAGGCGCTCGAAGGGCTCTTCACGCGGGACGCGCTGTCGATCAGCACGACCTACGGCCCGAGCGGCAGCTCGCCCTCGGCGCCGCTCTTCTGGACGCAACGCATGCGCCGGCTCGACTACACGCGGCTCGCCGGCGAGGTCGTCTTCCGCGAGGTGGAGCTCGAGGTCTACCGCGCGGAGGATGCGCTCACGTCCTCGCCGCACCCGGCGATCCGCGTCGAGGCGCTCTCGATGGGGGACGTCGTGGTGCGCGTGCCGATCACGACGTCCCGCGTGGGGTCGGATCGGCTCCTCGGCGAGGAGGTCGTGCTCTGGCTGCGCCGCGAGGGCGAGCGATACCGCATCTATCGCCTCGTCGAAGATTTTCAGATGCCTTGAGAATCGGGGCCAGGTCGCCCGATTGCCCGACCTCGCGCGGGTGACCACAATGTCTCCCATGAGTCGCCTCAAGGTCGCGTTCGTGGCGTCGGGCGGGGCCGTGCGAGGCCTCGCGCACCTCGGGGTCCTCAAGGCTTGCGAGGAGCTCGGCGTCTTGCCCGAGATCTTCGTGGGGACGAGCTCCGGCGCGCTCATCTCCGCGACCTATGGCCAGGACATCCCGCTCGACGTCCTGCTCGACGCGTATCGCCTGCCGTGGCGGCGCCGTCATCGTGGCCCTCGGCTCTTCCCGTCCACGTTCCTCGGCCTGCCGAGGCCCGCGGAGCTGCTCGATCCGGGGCACCTCGCCTCGGGGATCTTCTCGGCCGACCGCCTGGAGACCTACCTCTCGAGCTTCTTGCCCATCAACGATTTCCGCAAGCTCCCGAACTCCGTGTTCGTGACGGCCGTGGACATCGACACGGGCGAGCGCGTGGTGTTCGGTCCGGGCTACGAGGAGACGACGCCGGTGAGCCGCGCCGTCGCGGCGAGCTGCTGCGTGCCCGGGATCTTTCGCCCGTTCCGCATCGGCAGCCGGTACTACGTGAACGGCGAGGTGGCGCGCACGCTCTCGGCGGACATCGCGATCGCGGCGGGGGCCGACGTGGTGATCGTCTCGAACGTGTATAAGCCGGAGCACGTGCGCGAAGGGCGGCGTAGCCTGGCGCGGCGCGGCCCCTTCCCTGTGCTGCGGCAGTCGCTCAGCGTGCTGCTCACGGAGAAGGAGCGGCAGGGCGTGGAGCTTTACGGAAAGCTCCACCCGCACGTCACGTTCCTCGACATCGCGCCGGAGATCGGGGCCTTCAGCTACCTGAACCGGTTCGCGGTGCGATCGCTCGTGCTGCGTGGATATCGGCAAGCGCTGCGGGTGCTGGCCGAGGCGAAGGAGAAGGGCTTGTTCGAGCGGACGAACAAGCAGACGAGCCCGCTGAATTGACCCGGGAGCCGCCCGCGCCCGGGGCTCTGCCCCGGACCCCGCGGGGGGCTGTCCGCCCCCTCGACCCCGGACCAGCCAGGGGCTGGACCCAGGGTTGAAAAACTGCGCTCCGCGCAGTTTTTCAAACAGGCCGACGAAGAAGCCGGGGTGCCAGCCGAACCAGCAGCACGGCTGTTTTGGTGGGGAACGTCGTTGTCGGTCTTGACCGGGTCTGTTCGATGAGCTGCGCGGAGCGCAGGTCATCGAGCTTGGGTCCAGCGCCTCGCTGGTCCGGGGTGGAGGGGGCGGACAGCCCCCTCCTGGGGCCTGGGGCAAAGCCCCAGCGCAGCGGCCTCGTCACATGCCGCCGACGATGCGGAACTCGTTGTTGTAGGGCACGAGCTCGAGGCGGTTGTCCTCGACCTTGCGGCGCCACTCCTCGCCGCGCGTGCCGGGGATGCGGTAACTCGCGCTGTACGTGTAGTCGACGAAGAACATGCCGTCTTCGTGCGAGATGCGGCGGTAGCGGATCTCGTAGCGGATCGCGCGCGCGTCCTGAAAGGCGCCGCTCAGGTAGGCCTTCAAGCCGGCGTAATCGATGTCGTCGCCCGGATCGACGTTGCCGCCGTCCTCGTAATAGTCGGGCGACGCGAAGCTGTAGAGGACGGAGAGATCCTTCTCCTCGACGGCGTGCCGATACTTCTCGCAAAATGCGATGATCTTGCGGTTTTCGTCGGTGTCCTCCACGTCGGTGTTGGGGATGTAGCGCGTGGCGCATCCCGTGAGCGTGGAGAGGGCGATCGCGAAGGCGGCAAGGGTTCGGGTCGAAGGCATCGAGGTCCACGCGCAACTTGCCAGAGGACCCCTACCCCCGGCAAGCCGACCGCCATTTTGTCACGAAATCGAGGACGATTGCCTGCAAGGCAAGATGCCCGAGAGGGCCCGCGTCAGGGTCGCTCGTGATGTCAGGGTCGATCGAAGCAAGCGCATTTTCCGCGGAAGCGCCGAGGAACACAGCCATCGCGCCCTCAGCGTAGGCGCGGCCCGCGGCGGATGTGCATGACAGAAGATCACGCGCGGCAGGGCCGGCTTCGTCGACCGCGAGCACGACGACACGATCCGCGTCGCCCATCGCGACGAGCTCCGCGCCGACGGAGAGCGCCTCGGTGCCGCCGTCGAGGCCCGCGTTGACGGCGAAGCTCGGGCCGCGGAGCTGGTAGACGATCGCGCACTCGCCCGCGACGGCGTTCGGCGAGGTGGCCGGGAAGAGGCGTGGATCGACGGCGCCGGGGCCACGCGCGCGGCGGCGCGCGTCGAAGCGCTCGTTCGTGTCGAGCGTGGCGAGCGCGTGGCCCGCGACGATGCCGGCGCCTGCGAGGGCCTCGCGCCCGACGACACGCGCGAGCTCGGCGACGGCGCGCATCCCGAGCCGGCAGAGCGGATCGAGGCGCGCGAGGCGATCCCGCGCGACCCCCGTCAGCGCAGAGAGCTCGACGAGGTCGACGCTCGTGATCGCGGCGTGCGCGTGCAGGTACACGGGGCGCGCTCGTCGCGGCGCGCGTCCGCTCGGCGCACGCGTGAGGACGAGCGCGGCGTTCGCGCCGCCAAACGCAGCCGAGAGCTTGAGCGCGGCGTCGAGCGGGCGCGCCTCGGCGTGATCGAGCAGGGCGACGGCGGCGTCCGGATCGAGCTCGCCTTCCCCGGCCGCGGCGGGCGCGATCCCGCGGCGGAGCGCGTCGGCCGCGGCGAGGGATTCGAGCACGCCGGCCGCGCCGAGCGTGTGGCCGATCTGGGCCTTGAAGGGGTGGACGACGGGGGCGGGCACGGCTTCGAAGAGCCGGGCGATCGCGCGGGACTCCATCGCGTCGTTGAAGGGGGTCGCGGTCGCGTGGGCGCTGACGAGGCCGATCGACGCGGGGGCGAGGCCGCTGTCGGCGATCGCCGCGGCCCCTGCGCGCGCGAGGCCGTCGCCGGTGCGGTCGGGCGCGGTGATGTGCACGGCGTCCGTGGAGGCGCCGAAGCCGGCGACACGGACGAACACCGAGGCGCCGCGGGTGTGCGGTTCGCGGACGAGCGCGACGAGGCCGGCGCCTTCGCCGAGGCTCATGCCGTCGCGGCCGACGCGAAAAGGCCGGGGACGTGAAGCCGTGGTCGCGCGGAGAACCTCGAAGCCGGTCGCGACGAAGCCCGAGACCGCGTCGTAGCCGCCGGCGATCACGAGGTCACAGGCGCCCCGGTCGAGCCATCGCAGGCCGAGGCCGATCGCCAGGGTCGAAGCGGCGCACGCGGCGACGAGGTGTACGCGGCGAACGTTGGGGCTCGAAAGATCCGCGGCGGCGAGCGCTTCGTCGAAGGGCGCGAAGTAGGTGGCGCGTCGGGCGAGCGCGGCGCGTTCGTCCTCGCGAGCCGCCTCGCCGCGGGCCCAGGCTTCGCGGGCCGCAAACCACCGCGTCGCCCCGATCATCCCGCCGCTCGACGTGCCGACGGCGATCCCAAGGCGTTCGTTCCGCCAAGCGGGGCGCGTCTCGTCGAGGGAGCGCACGATCTGCCCGAGCGCACACGCGAGCAGCGCCGCCGCGGGATCCTCGAAGGCCGTGCCCGCGGGGAGCGGGAGCGAGCCGGGCGCGCGGGCGGCGAAGGGGCGGGCGAGGCCGGCGCGGGCGAGGTCTTCGTCCCGGGCGAGGACCCCACGCGCCGGCGCGCCGACGTCCCCCGCGTGGTACGCGCTCGGGCCCACGCCGAGCGCCGAGACGGCGCCGACCGCGATCACGCATGCATCACTCACGAGGCGCCTCCTCCCGCGGCAACGTCCTCCGCAGGCGCATCCGGATCCGTGAAGGCGCGCGGGTTCGGCGCGCGCCCTTTCTCCTCGCCCTCACACGTGACGGTGACGGTGAGCCCGGTCGAGGCCTGGCGGTAGCGCACGGTGCCGCACCCGATCCGATCGGCCTCCACGCTCTCCTCGTCGAGTTTTTCCGCGCGGATCCCATCGCTCGACCACGTCGTGCGCCGCGCCGAGAGCGCCCCCGAATGCGCCGCGTAAAGCTCGATCACGGCCGCGCCGTCGCGCAACGTGAACCGATCCCCCGAAGGCGCGGCCTCGTGCCAGAGCAGCCGCCCCGACGCGGGCCGGAGCAGCCACCAGCGGAGGAAATCCACGGGCAGCCCGCGTGTCTCGGCGCGGGGCGTCGACGCGTCGCCGCGCTTCAAGAGGTCGATCGCGGGGACCGCAAAACGAAAGCGCTCCCCGCGCACCCAGAGGTCGAGCGCCGTGGTGCCGCCGGGCCCGAGCAGGATCATGCGCAGCGCGTCCGGCGGCGCGATCGCCACGGCGCCACGCGCCTCCAGCGTGCGGCCCGTCAAAGGCTCCCGCAGCGCGAGCGCGAGCCGGAGCGTCCGCGCGCCCTCGCCCTCGGCCGCCTTCGAGATCGCCGCGAGCTTCTTCCGCGCCTCCCGCCAGCGCGCGAGCGTCGGGGCCTCGGCCGCGCGCGGGGCGAGCGCGGCCGGCGCCGCGCACGAGGTCACGCCGAGGAGCAACGTGAAGGCCCCGAGCAAGCCGGCGCGGCCCATCACGACGAACCGGATTCGTCCGGCGATCGCTCGGCCGTGAGCAGCAAAGCGTACCCCCGCTCGGGCGCGTGCCCCACGACGAGCGCAGCGTCGAGCTCGCCCCGCGCGATGGCGGCGAGGGCCGCGGCCAGGGCGAACCCGCCCGCGCCCTCGTGCACGCCCGACCGCGGCGCGACGGCGCGATGCGGGACACGCGCCCAGGCCTCGGGCAAATGCAGGCCGGGCGGGAGATCCTCCTGCCCGGTGAGGACCGCGGAATGCTGGGACGGCGCCGGTGCGTCCTTGAAGACGCCCTCGCCCGCGCCACGCCACGACGTCCACCAGGGCAAACGCGCGAGCGGCCGGATCCCGCGCGCCTTCGCGTGCTCCTCGGCTTCGAGCAGGATCGCGCTCGCGCCCTCGCTGCGGACGCCGCGCGCTTCGCCCGAGCAGATCGGCCCGAGGCAACGCTCGATCATCGGGCTCGCCTCCTCCACGCTGCCGGCCGCGAGCACCTCGCCCTCGCCGACCGCGATCAGGTCCGCCGCCGTCACGACCGCGCACTCGGCCGTCACCCCGAGGTCGGCCACGGCGAACACGGGCCCGCGCAGCCCGAGGTAGATCGACGCGTGCCCAACAGGCGACGAGGGCACGAGGTTCGGGAAATCCGCCGGGCTCGCGAACTTCACGCCCTTCTCGTAGATGCGCCGCATGAACGCGGTCGAGCCATCCACGCTGCCGAACGCCGCGCCGAGGATCGCGCCCACCTCCGTGCTGATCGAGGCATCGAGCGGATCGAGGCCCGCGTCGCGCAGCGCCCGCTGGATCGCCACCGCCGAGAGCCGGCCCGCCCGATCGAGCCTGCGCGCGCGGCCCACGTCGAGGTGATCGGCCGCCTGGAAGGCGATCGGCCCCGGCGCGGGCGCAGGACCTGGCTTCAGGTACGCGTCGTTCTCCCGCGCGCCGAGCACCCCGAGCGGGCCGATGGTCGCCGCGGAGACCACCACCACCGCGCGCCGCGGCAGCGCCTCGGGAGCGGGAAACACGCCCGGCGCGGCGAACACGAGCGACGTGTCCGTTCCTCCGAAGCCGAACGAGTTCGACATCACGGCACGCACGTCCGCCTTCGTCGCGCGTGTCGCGTGCGCGAGCGGGCATGCGGGATCGACCTCTTCGAGCCCCTGCGTCGGCGGGATCTCGCCCCGCGCGATCGTCATGACCGACACGGCCGCCTCGATCGCGCCCGCGGCCCCGAGCGTGTGCCCGATCTGGCCCTTCACCGACGAGACCAGGACGCGCTCGGCCTCCGGCCCGAAACAAGCGCGGATCGCGGCCGCCTCCATCGAGTCGTTCAGCGGCGTCGCCGTCCCGTGCGCGTTCACGTGGTCGATGTCCGCGGGCGAGAGGCGCGCTTTCGCAAGCGCCGCCTGCATCACGCGCGCCGCCGTCCGCCCCTCGCGCTCGGGGTTCGTGATGTGGTGCGCCTCGGCGCCCACGCCCCAGCCGACGAGCTCCGCGATCGGCCGCGTCACGCCCCGCGCGCGGCTCGTGTCTTCGGGTTCGAGCACGAGGAACGCCGCGCCCTCGCCGAGGTTCAGGCCCGCGCGGCGTTTGTCGAACGGGCGGCACGGGTTCGGATCCACGGCCGAGAGCGCGCCGAACCCCGTGTACGTGAGCCGGCAAAGCCCATCGGCGCCGCCCGCGACCACACAATGCGAGACGCCCGCGCGGATCCAGGCCGCCGCGAGCAGGAGCGCGTTCGCCCCGCTCGAACACGCGCTGCACAAGCTGCGCACGCGGCGGAACGGCCCCACCGCGGCGCGCACGTGATCGGCCGTCGACGAGAGCGGGTGCGTGAGCATGGCCCGGAGCGGCTTGATCGCGTCCGCGTCCCGCGACAGCTCCGCGAGCAAATCTTCGGTCTCGTACATCCCGGCGGTCGTGCCGCCGACGATCAGATCGATGGGCGCGGCCGCGGGCGCGACGCCGGCCTGCACGAGCGCCTCGCGCACCGCGAGCACGCTCATCGCGTCCGTGCGCGACCACGCCTCGGCGTCGCCCTCGGGCGCGACCTCGGCCGCCGAGATCCCGGGCGCCTCCGCGGCGAGCCGCGTGCGCATGTCGGGCAGATGAAAAAGCGAGAGCTCGCCGAAGGCGCGATCGCCCGCGAGCAGCCTGTCCATGGTGACGCCGGCCCCGCGCCCGAGGGGCGAGACGACGCCAATGCCGGTCACCCAGATGCGCATGCGCCCCTCGGCCTCGTCACGGCGCCGCCCGGCGCGTTCGGCCGGGCGACAACGGAAAACGTCCTCGTCAGGCCGCGGCCTTCGCGCGCACGATGTGGTCGGCGAGCGCGTTGACCGAGGCGAAGATGCTGCGGGCCTCGTCCCCCTCCGGGACACGCACGCCGAATTTTTCTTCCACGGACATGGCGAGCTGAAGTGCGTCGAGCGAGTCGAGCCCGAGCCCGCGCCCCTCGCCGAAGAGCGGCGCCGCGTCGTCGATGTCCGACGGCGCTTTTCCTTCGAGGTTCAGCTCGGTGACCATGAGTTCCTTGAGCTTCTGCCGCACGTCCGCAGGATCCATGGGGTTCAACGCGTCCCAGGTAGCACGAAACCGTGCCCCGTTTGAAGGTGGTTCGCGCCGCCGCGCCCCGAGGCCGGCGTCGCGGAAGGAAGGAGAACACGCGCGCATCGCGAGCGTGCCCGCCGTGGCGCAGGCGGTGGATCCCGTCGCGCCGCCACGGTAAATGGGGCGCGCCATGGCTCTTGTCGAGTGCGAAACAAGATCTCGCGTCGCCGTCCTCACGCTGAACGACCCGCCGGTGAACGGCTACACGCACGAGATGATGAAGGAGCTCGACGCGGCGATCCTCGCTTGCCGCTTCGATGACGCGGTGCAGGCGATCGTCGTGACGGGTCACGGCGAGAAGTTCTTCTGCGCCGGCGCCAACATCAACATGCTGAAGACCGCGGCGCCGAGCTTCAAATACCAGTTCTGCCTGCACGCAAACGAGACGCTCCTGCGCCTCGAGCACACGCCGAAGCTCGTGATCGCCGCGCTGAACGGCCACACCGTGGGCGGCGGTCTGGAGATCGCGCTCGCCTGTGATCTGCGCGTGGCGCGGCGCGGCGCCGGGAAGGTGGGCCTGCCCGAGGTCGCGCTCGGCGTCTTGCCGGGCACGGGCGGCACGCAGCGGCTCGCGCGGCTCGTCGGAAAACCGCGCGCCATCAAGCTCATGTGCGAGGGCACGACGTTCGACTTCGACACGGCGCTCGCCTACGGCCTCGTCGACGAGGTCTGGCAGACGGAGACCCACGCCGCGTTCCTCGACCGCGCGATCGCATATGCCCAGGGCTTCACGACCCCGGGCCGCGCGTCCCTGGCCGTCGGGCGTATCAAGCGCGCCGTGCAGACCGGTATGGAAATGGGCCTGGAGCAGGGTCTCGCCTTCGAGCGGGAGCTCCAGGCCGAGCTCTTCGCCTCCGAGGACGCCCGCGAGGGCATCGCGGCCTACGTCGAGAAACGCAAGGCGTCGTTCCAGGGCAAGTGAACCGCGGCCGGGCGTGGTAGAACGTCAGACATGTCGACGAAGGACATCGAGAGCTTCGAGGAATTCTGGCCGTTTTACGTGCGCGAGCACAGCCTCAAGGCGACGCGCCTCTTCCACTTCGCCGGGACGACCGCGGCGGGGCTGACGGCCCTCGCGGCGATCGCGCTGCGCCGCCCGGCGCTCGTCCCGATCGCGCTCGTGGCCGGCTACGGGCCCGCGTGGTTCTCCCACTTCTTCATCGAGAAGAACAAGCCCGCGAGCTTCAAGTACCCGCTCTGGTCCTTCGCGGCCGACTGGGTGATGTGGAGCAAGATGCTCCGGGGCACGATGGACGCCGAGGTCGAGCGCGTGACGTCGAGCAACGGCAAGGGCCACGACGAGGACGAGGCCACGGCCGGCTACACGCACTACCAGGCCGGCACGAACGGGGTGAACTGAAGGACCCCGTCGACCGCAGGGATATCCATCCCTCGCACGTCGACAAGGACGCGAACCGAGCCGCCGGAGAGGCCTGGCCACCTCGCCAGGTCACACCCCTCCGCGGGATCGCCGACGCGTCAGCCCACCAGCACACGCAGGGAGCCGGGATCCCGTTCGGGTGCATGGCCGAGGACGCACGAGGCGTCGGGATCCTGCGCTGGTGGGTTGAACAGCACGCGTGGGGAGGTCTGCTCGCGACCTTGCGAGCTCGCCAGGGTGCGGCGGGAGGAGGGAGCGGGACCTGGTCGCTCGACGAGGACGCGCGCGGAGGTCGGCGCGCGACCTGGTGACCTTCTCAGCGACCGCTTTCCCGCAGCTCACCGGTCTCGCGGTCGCACTCCCAATACCGGCCCTTGGCCGTCCCATTCTCGTAAAAGATATCGATGTTGCGGGGCGGGCAGCGCACGGCGAATACGTCCGGGTGGACCAGCCGGCGCGGCGTCTCGGGGCTGCCCAGGTGGAGCCGCACCCCTGCCTCCGCGGCCCTCGCCTCGTGGACGAAGAGCAGCAGGTTTTGCTTGTACCACCAATCGACGTCGCTGCGCTCCCACAGGATCGGGCGCAGCACGTCGTAGCAACCGAATCCGTGCTCTGCGAATCGCTCGGCCCAATAGGCGGGCCATTGCTCATTCACGTGCGAGATGCCGCCCTGCCCCGGAATCGCCGCCGAGAACAGGACGACGGGGGCGTGGCGCGCGAGCGAGGCCACGAGCACCGGGGCCGCTTCCGCGGGGAGATGCTCCCCCACCTCGACGGAAATCGCCAAATCGAACGACCGGCCGAGGGAGAGCGGCTTTTCGAGGTCCGCCACCTGGAAGCGGGCGCGGTCGATTCGAAGCAGATCGAGGTTCGTCCAGGGCCCGTCCACGCCGAGCACCTCCGCGCCGAGCGCGTCCCGCGCGGCGGCCAGCCAAGATCCCAGGCCGCAGCCGACATCGAGCACGCTGCGGATCTCCATGCCCTGGCCACGCAAGAGGCCGAAGACCTGCGCCGCGCACGGGCCGCTGCGATCCTCGGCCGCCGCCATGATGTGGTGCAGGCGCTCGTAGCTCGTGCTCCTCGCTCCGTCGGACGTCGGCATCGACGGAGCATGACTGGCAACCCCCGACGGCTCAAGGGCCGTCACGCCCGCCCCGCCTCCCTCGCGCAGCCGCTTGGCGCCCGGGAAAATCAGCTTGACAAATGGGTCATGCGCCCTCGTCGGTGACGCGGGGCGTCGCCGGCTGCAAAGGGCGCAGCATGCGCATCACCAGCACGGTCAGGTCGTCGAGCAAACACGCGCGAGACAGGCCCGCCGGGGGTTCGAGGAGCATCGCGAGGTAGGCGCCGCGGAGCATGTTCGCCATCAGGAAAAAGACCGAAGGGAGCCCGTCGAGCGTGATTTCTTCGCGCCGATGGCTGCCCCCGGCGGCCGCGATGCCGACGAGGCGCGCCGGAAACTCCGTCGCGATCGGCAAGAGGCCCACGAACGGGACGCCCGTCAGGAGCGCGGCCACGAGCGCCCGGCGCGATTCGAGCTCCACGAACATCGCTTCGAGCCAGATCCGCATCGCCGCTTCGAGCGGAAGGCCATGGAGGGAGGCCATGCTCGCCTCCAGCGCCGCGAGCACCCGGCGCGCTTCACGCTCGACGAGGAGCGCGACCAGCGTCTCGCGGTCGGGGAAATACTCGTAGAGCGTCCCGATGCTCGCGCCGGCGCGCTCCGCGACCCCGTTCGTCGTCAGCCCCTCGTAGCCGCGCTCTTCGAGAATCCGAGCCGTCGCATCCAGGATCGCGTCGAAGGTGGCCCGGGACCGCCCCTGCCGGGGCCACTTCCGCGGCTTCGGATCAAAGACTTTTCCGATCATGCGCGTGCACCGCCGAGGCGAGGGGAGGAATCCGAGCTGATCGGCGTTCTTGCTCGGATCATGATCGGGGGCAACCAGGAGACGCAGGAGACCCGCATGGCCGCCCACACAAGCGCCCGCGCCGTTCCGACCCGGTACCAGGACCCTCTCGTGAAGGAGAGCCCGCGCAACGCGCTCTTCCGGAAGGCGTACCGGCTTCCGCCGCCGCGCGAGGAGCACATCACGCGCTTCCGCGACACCCTCTTCGACGGCGATCCGCTCGCGGACGAGGTCGTTCGGAGCTTCGCCGAGCTGCCACGCGGCGAGGGGTATCGGCTCCTCGGGCGCGCCGTCGATGAGGGCATCCACAGCCTTGCGGAGGCGCCCGCGGCGCTCGTCGCGCTCTTCGCCGAGCTCGACGCCCGGCCGGCGTGGGTCGACGACGAGAAGCTCGAGCTCGCGGCGCGGACGGCGGATCGCGTGGGGATGAGCGGCGAGCGGGTCCTGAGCTGCATTTGCCTCACCGGCGGCTACCGCTCGTCGGCCGCGAACAAGCCGATCGCGTTCACGGGCGCCCTCGAATCGATGGCGTATCGGCGGCTCGCGGAGACGTCGAAGTTCGTCTTCGATCTGTACGCGTCGCGAACGGTGGCGCGCGACTCGGCCGGGTTTCGCGGCGCCGTGATGGTCCGGCTCATGCACGCCATGGTGCGCGTCCGGCTCGCGGACGATCCGCGATGGCAAAACGAGGCGTGGGGCCTGCCGGTGAACCAGGCCGACCTGCTCGCGACGAACCTCCTCTTTTCGGCGGTGTTCGTGATCGGCCTCCGCACCCTCGGCCATATCATCACGCGACGCGAGGCGGACGCGCTCGTGCATTTCTGGCGGTACGTCGGGTATCTCATGGGCGTCCGCCTCGACCAGCTCCCGCGCGATTTCGAGGAGGCGTGCGCGCTCGTCTATCTTTCTGCCGCCACGCAGCCCGGAGGCGACGAGGACAGCCGCAAGCTCGCCGCCGCGCTGCTCGCCGTGCCGGTGGAGCCGGATCGCCCACGGCCGCTCGTCTACGTCGACGCGCAGTGGCGCGCGGGCTTCTCGCGGCTCGTGCTGGGCGACGAAGCGGGCGACGAGCTCGGTTTGCCGAACAACGCGTGGAAATGGCTGGTCCTCGGCAGCGCGGCGTGGAACTTCGCGACCGAAATCGTACGGCTCGTGATCCCGGGCGGCGACGCGCTCCTCACGCGCATCCGCCGGGACCGGGTCCGGCGCAACGTCGAGCGCGCGCTCGACGGCAAGCCCCCCGCGTACCGACCGTACCCGCCGCGAAGCGAGAGCCGCTAGAATCACGAGGTACCCCTCTCCGGGGCAAAATCGCCCATCGTCAAGCATTTGTTTGGCAGGACGCACGCGGACGCGATTGCGAGCTCGCTGCGATCCGTCGTTTTGCAGCCCACCGCTCCATGCTCGCGATCGGTCGGCTGGTAAGAAGAGGGGGCACTCCGCGAAGGCACCGCATCAACCCGAAATTGCGTGGAGACTGCACGCAAGTCGCAACCGTCAATCGGCTGTCGCATCACCTTCCTTACACCGCCCACACAAGACGAAGGATCCTGCCTCGTGCCGCACGGATTCCCTTCCTCGCGGGTGTTGCTCGCGGATACGATACGCGGGTGAATTCCGGCTGTTTGCTGTCCCAACCAATGCGTGCTGGCGGTGCGGCCCTGGAAGGAGGAGAGGCGTGAACGACGAGCCTACCTACGAAGCCTTACGAGCCGATAACGCGGCCCTGCGCGCGCGGGTGGACGAGCTCGAACGCGCGCTCGCCGAGCGCGAGGTGCTGGAGAACACCCTCACGGAGCACGAGCGGCGCGTTCCCTATCGTAAGATTTTCGATGCCATCCCTGTGGGCCTGGGCGTCTACCGGCGGGATGGGCTGTCGGTCGCGATGAACCGCAATTCCCTGGACGTCGTCGGGGGTGTCCGGGAAGACATCATCGGGAAATTCAACATCCTGACCGATCCGGCATCGATATCGATGGGATTCGTCGCCAATTTCGAGCGGTCGGCCGACGAGCATACGAACATCACGATGCCGCCGACCTCGTACGATACCGCGGGGTCCACCCTGGCGACCGTCGACGAACGCGTGGTGTGGACCGAGACCACCTACATCCCCATCCAGGGCGACGACGGCACCGAGTACGTGGTCGAATTCAACATCGACGTCACCTCGCAGCAGCGGGCCCAGCGGGCCATCGAGCAGACGCAGCGCGCCGAGGCCGAAAACGTACGCCTCCAGGAGGAGATCATTCGCATGCAGGCCGAGGCCCTGCGCGCCCTGTCGACGCCGCTCATCCCCATCGCCAAGGGCGTGGTGGTCATGCCGCTCATCGGCGTCGTGAATGGCGCGCGCGCGCAGCAGGTCATCGAGACGCTGCTCGAAGGGGTGATGGCGCATCGGGCGGCGGTCGCCATCCTCGACGTGACCGGCGTCCCGGTGGTGGACGCGGATGTCGCCAATGGGCTGATCCAGGCCGCGCAGGCCGTGGCGCTCCTCGGGGCGGAGGTCGTACTCACCGGTATCCGGGCGGAGACCGCGCGCACGCTCGTCGAGCTCGGGACCGATTTGCGCGGGCTCGTCACCCGTAGCACATTGCAGAGTGGCGTCGAGCACGCTCTCCGGCGTAACGCCGGAATCCGCCCCGCGACGCTGGCAAGGAACAGGTGATGACCCGATCTGGATTGCTGCGCAAAGCCCTCGCGATTGCAGGGCTCGCCGCCCCCCTCACCGCCCCCACCCTCACCGCCCCCACCCTCGCACACGCGGCCTCGTCGTACACACTCTTCGAAAGTGGTCAAGTGCGCCCCCTCGCACTGTCGACCGATGGCAAACATCTCTTCGCCGTCAATACCCCGGATGGTCGGCTGGAGATCTTCCGCGTCAAAAAGAACGGCCTGTCACACGTCGGCTCGGTGCCCGTGGGGCTCGAGCCCGTCGCCGTCGCGGCGAGAAACGACGACGAGGTATGGGTCGTCAATCATCTCTCGGACAGCATCAGCGTCGTCAACGTGAGCGACCCGGAGCACGGGCGGGTGGTGCGCACGTTGCTCGTGGGGGACGAACCTCGTGATATCGTTTTTGGTGGGCCGAACCGCCGTCGCGCATTCGTCACGACAGCCCACCGCGGCCAGAATCGCCCGAGCGACCCGCAGTTCGCCACGCCCGGCGTCGGCCGCGCCGACGTCTGGGTCTTCGACGCCAATGCGCTGGGCGCGCCCCTCGGTGGGACGCCGCTCACCATCGTGACCCTCTTCAGCGACACGCCGCGCGCGCTCGCCGTCTCCCCCGACGGCTCCAAGGTGTATGCGGCCGCCTTCCATTCCGGCAACCGCACGACGGTCGTCAGCGATCTGCTGGTCCCCGACGGCGGGGAAGCGGCCGGCGGTGTCGCCGCGCCCAACACGAATTTCGAGGGCCTCCCGCAGCCCGAGAGCAGCATCATCGTCAAGCACAACGGCGCCAACTGGGTCGATTCCATCGGCCGTACGTGGGACGACGAGGTGCGCTTCTCGTTGCCCGACGAGGACGTGTTCGTCATCGACGCCACGGCCAATCCCCCGGCCCAGAAGGCAGGCCCGTCAGGGTTTTACACCGGCGTCGGCACGATCCTGTACAACATGATCGTCAACCCGGTGAACGGGAAGGTCTACGTCACCAACACCGACGCACAGAACGACAAGCGGTTCGAGGGCCCGGGGATCTTCGCGGGCGAGACGCTGCGGGGGCACCTGCACGAGAGCCGAATCACGGTGCTGGGCCCGGGCAGCGTGGCCCCGCGGCACATCAACAAGCACATCGATTACGCGAGCTGCTGCGCGCCCTTGCCCAATACGGAGAACGAGCGGAGCCTCGCGCTGCCGCAGGGCATGGCCATCACCAGCAACGGCGCGACGCTCTACGTGGCCGCCCTGGGCTCGAACAAGATCGGCATTTTCAATACGGCAGCCCTGGAGAACGACACGTTCGTGCCCTCGGCGACGAACCATATCCCCGTCTCGGGCGGGGGGCCCACGGGGATCGTGCTCGATCAAGCGCGCGGCCGCCTCTATGCGCTGACGAGCTTCGACAACGCCATTTCCATCATCGATACTGCGACGCGCGTCGAGACGGCCCACGTGCCGATGCACAACCCCGAGCCGCCCAGCATCACGCATGGCCGGAAGTTCCTCTACGACGCGAAATTCTCGTCCAGCCACGGCGACTCGTCCTGCGCGAGTTGCCACGTGTTCGGCGATTTCGACAGCCTGGCCTGGGACCTCGGCAATCCGGACGCGGTCACGATCACCAATCCGGGGCCCTTCCTGGTCGAGGATCCCGGCACCCCCGACTATCGCCCGATGAAGGGCCCCATGACCACCCAGAGCCTGCGCGGCATGGCAAACCATGGTCCGATGCACTGGCGCGGCGACCGCACCGGCGGCAACGACGCGCCGTCCGTCCAGCCGGACAGCGGGATCTTCGACGAGGTCGCGGCTTTCAAGAAATTCAACCCCGCCTTCGTGGAGCTCCTGGGGCGCCACACCGAGCTCTCCGAGCCGGACATGGACGCATTCACCGATTTCGTCCTGCGCATCACCTATCCGCCGAACCCGATCCGCAACCTCGACAACTCGCTCACGCCGGACCAGCAAGCGGGGAAAGCGTTCTTCACCGGCCCCATGTCCGACGTCACGCATAGCTGCGAGGGATGCCATACCCTCGATACCACCGGCAATCCGGAGAGCGAGGCGCCGGGTTTCTTCGGCACGATGGGCCTGAGCACCTTCGAGGGGACGCCGCAAACGATGAAGGTCCCCCATTTCCGCAACCTCTACCAGAAGGTCGGGATGTTCGGCATGGCCGAGGCGCCTGGGATCGAGCCGGGCGACAATGGCTTCATGGGCGATCAGGTGCGCGGCTTCGGCTTTCTGCACGATGGCATGATCGATACGATCTTCCGATTCATGCATTTCGGCTTCGGAGAGAGCGAATTCAACCCCGAGGGATTCCCGGTCGGCCCGAGCGGCCAGCTTTTGCGTCGGCAGGTCGAGTCGTTCCTCCTCGCGTTCGACTCCAACATGGCGCCGATCGTCGGGCAGCAGGCGACCTTGACCCAAACGAGCAACGCGGCCGTCCACGCCCGCCTCAATCTGCTGCGCAGCCGCGCCGAGGCCGGGGAATGTGATCTCGTCGTGAAGGGGCACCTGCTCGGCAGCGAGCTCGGCTATCTCTACGCGGGCGGCGGCCTGTTCACGAGCAATCGCGCGGGCTCTCCCCCGATCGCGGACGCCACGCTCCGCCTCGTGTCCCTCCTGCTCAACTTGCCGCTGACCTATACCTGCACGCCGCCCGGCTCGGGCGAGCGCCTGGGCCTCGACCGCGACGAGGACGGGTTCCGCGACGGCGACGAGCACGACGCCGGGAGTGATCCGGCGGATCCCAACAGCACGCCGTAAATCGCTTGACAAGCGCCGAGCGATCGCACGCATCGCTCGGCGCCTGCGTCGTACGCGACCGGCACGCGTCCGCTAGAACGACCCGCCCGCCACGATCCCGCCGCCGCCCGGCAAGAACCACGGCACGACGGCGGTCTTCGTCTCCTCCGCGCCCTTCTTCCCGCCGCTCTGCGTCACCACGAGCACGACGCCCACCGCCGCGGCCACGCCGCCGCCAATCAGCATGATGTCGCCCACGGTCGCGAACGTGTTCGACGTCTCGATGTCGTCCTTCGCCGACGACCGGCAGAGCTGCCGTCCATCCGCCGTCGTTCCGCAGACCGACGCCGCATCCGGCCTGCGCGTCGCGGCCAGGATGTCGAGCACGCCGCCGCCGAGCGCCACGGCCCCGCCCGCCGCCGCGAGGATCACGCCGGGCATGAAGAGCTTGCTGCCCTCGCGCTTCGCTCGCTCGTCGGCGTCGCGCTTGTCCTTCGCGTCCTTCTCGGCTTTCTCCTTCGCGGCCTGCTCCGCCTTCTCCTTCGCGATGCGCTCGTCGAGCTTCGCGAGCCGCGCGTCGAGATCCGCGTGCTCCTCCGGCGGCGCCGCTTCCCGCCAGCGACCCAGGTACTCACGCGCCTTCTCGGCCTTGCCGAGCCGCTCGTAGGCGTTCGCGATGCTCTCGAGGATCAGCTCTCGTTGCGAGAGCTCGTAGGACATCTCCCACACCTCGATCGCCTTCTCGTAGTCGCCCTTCGTGTAGAGCTCCTCGCCCTGCTGGAACAGGCGCTTGGCCTCGACGAGCTTCGGATCGTTCTTGTTCGGCGGCTTCTTCTTCGTCGCAGGCGCAGACGTGGACGTGGGCTTCTTCGCCTGGGCCGAGGCCAGGGGGCTCGTGACGAGGAAGGACAAACCGAGGAGCGACGCCGCGACGAGCGGCATGGAGCGACGGATCATTCGAAGGGACTCCGGATCTCCGACCTGCGGCCCGTTTTGCTGGTGGTCGTGGGCGGCGGCGCTGCGGTACGAACGGGCCCCGGCGACGTCCCGCGCGCGGACGTCTGCGTGGCCGCGGGGGTCGCCGTCGGCGTCGACGTCGTCGGCGTTGCGGCCGACGTCGCGGGCGTCGTCGTGGGCTCGGGCGGCGCCGTCGCGGCGAGCGCCTGCGGCGGAGACGTCGGGCTCGCGCTCGCGCTCGGGGTGGGCGCCTCTGCGCTCGATGCGCTCGCGTTCTGCTGCGAGCTTCCGCCTCCGCGCATCACGGCGAACGCGAGCACCGCGCCGATCCCGCCCATCGCGAGCGCCGCGACGCCGAGCGACACGACCACGGCCGCGCTGCGCTTCGGCGGCGCCTTGTGCGCCCCGGTCGCGGACGTGACGAACCCGCGCTGCGTCGCGCCGCTCTCCATCATCGGCGGAGGCGCCTGGCTCGGCGTCGCCGCCGGCATCGGCATCGGCACGCTGCTCGTCGAGATCCGCGCGAAGTTCCCGGTCGCGTACGGCGCCGGTGCGTTGCCTGCGGGGTTCGGCACGGGCCAGCCCTGCCCCGACGACTTCATCGCGAGCGCGCGCAGATCCCGCGACACCTCGGCCATGCTTTGCGGCCGCTCCTCGGGCCGCTTCGCCATGCAGCGCAGGATCACGCCTTCGAGCAGCCCATCCATCGCGCAGAGCCGGCTCGGCGGCTCCGGCGCTTCCATCGCGTGCCGCGTGATCACGCCGATCGTCGACTCCGCGGTGAACGGCAGCCTCCCCGTGAAGGCGCGGTACATCATCACGCCGAGCGAGTACACGTCGGCGCGGTGATCCACGCTCTCGCTGCGCGCCTGCTCCGGCGCCATGTAGTGCGGTGTGCCGAGGATCATCCCCTCCTCGGTCAGCTCCGACGAACCGCTGTGCAGGATCTTCGCGATCCCGAAATCGAGCAGCTTCACGAAGAGCGGATCGCCGTTTTCCTGCACGAGGAACACGTTGTCCGGCTTCAGATCGCGGTGGACGATCCCTTGCGCGTGCACGAGCACGAGCGTGTCGGCGATCTGGATGAACACGTGCAGGAGCTGCGCGGGACCGAGCCTCGACTCGCGCATCGCCCGCGCGAGATCGAAGCCTTCGAGCAGCTCCATCACCACGTAAAACGGGCCGCCTTCGAGCTGGCCGAAGTCCGTCGTCTCGATGATGTGCCGGCTCTTCAGCGCGTTCGCGGTCTGCGCCTCGCGGATGAAGCGCGCGAGCACGCCATCGTTTTGCCCGCTGCGCGGCGGGCGCAGCACCTTCATCGCGAACGCCTTGCCGACGACGACGTGCCGGCAGGCGTAGATCGTGCCCATGCCGCCGTGCCCGAGCACGCGCTCGATCCGGTAGCGCCCGTCGACGAGCTGCCCGACGAGCTGCTCGGCCCGGAGCGCCGCCGTCTTGTCCAGGCTGACGAGCTTGATCCCGTCATCCTGACAATGCGAGCGCGCATCGGGGTACTCGCGCGAGCACGCGGGGCAGATCCTCACGGCGAGGATGATGCCACCGGGGCGGATGGGAGCGGAAGGGGAAAGGGAGGAAGAGCGGGCGGAGGCGGAGAGGACGGCGGACGCGCCGTCGGGACGGAAGCGGCCGCCCGCGGCGCCGAGGGCGGGCAGGGAATCGAAACAACGATGAAATGAAGCGGGCCCGGTGGGCCTCCGAGGAGACCGACCGGGCCCATGGATTCACGTCACAAAGCCGTTCCGCCGATCACCACCAGTAGCGGCGATGATGCCGGTAGTACGGGTAGCCGCCGTAATACGGGTAGCCGCCGTAGTAAGGGTAGTTGTAGTAGGGGTAGCCGCCGTAGTACGGGTAGCCGCCGTAATACGGGTAGCCGTACCCGTACCGACCGTACCCGCCGTAATAACCGCGGCCGTACCCGTAATAACCGCGGCCGTACCAGCCGCGACGCCACGGCTGCGCCGTGAGCGATTCCTGCGATTCACCCGTCGATTCCTCGGCCTGGCCGACTTCTTCTCCGCTCGTGGCCGCCTGGCCCTCGATCTGCCCCTCGTGGCCGGCCACCTGGCCCTCGATCCTCTCCGCGCCCGCGACCTGGCCGCCTTCCCCGGCGAGCTGACCGCTCTCCCCAGCGAGCTGACCGCTCTCCCCGGCGAGCTGGCCACTTTCCTCTTGCTGGCCGAGCGCCGGCTGCTCTCCAGCCCTCTCCTCTGCCGCGATCGGTGCGCTCTTGCTGAGATGGTGCTTGCCGAGCCCCTGCACGAAGCCCTTGCCGAGCCCCTTCTCCGTGCCCTTGCCGAGGCCCTTTTCCATGATGGCCTTGCCGAGCCCCTGCTCGAATCCCTTCCCCTTCTCCATGCCCTTGCCGAGGCCCTTGCCGAGCATGCCGCCCGCGATCTCCCCCGCGACCTGGCCGCCCAGGGACACGTTCTCGCGCTGGCCGTCCTGGCTCCCCGAGGCATCCGTCGAGGCGCCAATGCGCCCCTTGGTGAAGCCGGCACTCTTGTGCACGTTATCGAGAGCGCTCTCCGTCTCCTCGTCGATATCCCCGACCTCCGCAGCGCAACCCGCGAGCCAAATGCCCGCGGACGCGGAAAGGATCAATGCCACGATTTTCGACGTGTTCTTCATACCAACCTCCCCCTGTTCCCACTTCGCTGCGGCCATTCCCTGCGTGAGGGGCGCGAGCGGTTCGCTCTCCTCGGAGGGTCCGGCCACAAGCGAATTCATTTGGCCGGGACAGCCCGACGTCGAGGGTAGGCGCGGGTGAAACGCCCGCGGGGACGATCGGCACGCGGGTCCAAAGGAGCTCATGTCCAGCGCAGGATGGCTCGATCGGAAGTCGTGGAGCGTGGAAATGGAAACAGACCCGAACGACCTCCTCCACGGAGGCCGCTCAGGCCCGTAAGTTCAATTCACGCGTTCCTTCCGGCGACGTCTGGAGCGATCACCAGAAGGCGCCGGCCAAACCGCAGCCGGCGTAGCCGCCCCAGATCCCGTAGCCGCCGCAGGGGCGATAGCAGCCGCCGCCGCCGAAGCCGGGATAGTATCCTCGCCAGCCGACCCCGAACCCGGCGAATCCAATGCCAGCCCCGCACCAGCTCGAGAGCGCTTCCTGCGACTCCGACGTATCACCCTCCTCGACCTGGCCGGCGACATCCTGACCCGCCGACTCCTCGTGCACGAGCGCCGTCTCCGAGAGCTGCCCCTCGATACCGGCGCGCTGCCCCTCTTCGACCCTCTCCTCGCGCGCAGCCTGGCCGCCTTCCAGGCTTCCGCCGAACGCCGGCTGCTCGATTTGCGTCCCGCCTGCCACGACCCGCGCGGCCTTGCCGAGCATCCTGCCCTCGAATTGGCTGTCCTGCCCGACCATGCCCTTCCCCTTCGAGATCGCCGGGAACTCCGCCTGACCACCGAGATGTCCCTTCGAGATCCCCTGGAACTCCGCCTGACCGCCGAGATGCCCCTTGGTGATCGCGCCCTTCTCCAGGTTGGCCGCCGCGTCGTCCGTATCCTCGCTGAGATCCCCGTACTCGGCCGCGCAGCCCGTCATCCACACACAGGCCGACGCGGACAGGATCAACGCAACGAGCTTCGACGTGTTCTTCATACGAATCTCCCCCCTGTTTCCATTCGACGAGGTCTTTCCTCCGTGGGCTGAAAAGCAGTGATGTGCTCGCTTGCCGCGAAGGTCCGACCACGAGCCATTTCATTCGGCCCGGTCGTCAGAACGTCGAGCGGTCCGGCGATGGAACACGCCCCGAGCATGCGGCGACTTGCAGGAGAAATCCTAGGGGCGAACCCCCTACGGGCCCAGCCGAGGCCCCTACGCGCCACGCGGGTCCCGTTTTCAGGGCCCCGCAGCGCAACGCGGAGAGAAGCTCAGAATACCTGGTTCGAGAAGCGGAAGAGCAGCATCTTCGGCGCAGCGCCCTCGGGATCGAGCACGATGACCCCATCCTGGGCCGCGCTGTTCCGGTGCACCTTGTGCGCGCTCGCCCCGCCCGAGCTGTGGGCATAGACGCTGATCTTCTCGCCGAGCGGGATCACGTCGGCGATCATGTCCGATAACGTGGGCAGGTCGTACGGCGTGAATGCCTCCGCCTGCACCCCGAGGTCGTTCACGTAATCGAGGGAGAGCCCGGGATGCCAGCCTTCCTCCCACACCGGTCCGGGCAACACGTGCGACGTCTCGAGGTACCGCACGTTGGGATCCCCGAAGCTCGATTCCACGTTCACCACCATCCGATAGGCCTTGCCGTTCATGACCACCTGCACGACCACGTGATCGTCGTTCGGCATCGCGCATTGCGTATCGGTCGGCTTCACGATGGCGAGCACCGTTCCATCGGCGCGCCCGAACGCGCTCGTGAGCGCGTCGCCGAACGTGTCGGCGCAATCTTTCGCCTTGTCCACGGTCCCGCCGCCGGAACCCCCGGCGCCGCCCATCCCGCCGCCGCCGTCGCCCCCACTGCCGCCGGCGCCGCCCGTGCCCGTGCTCGTGCTCGACGCGCTCGCCCCGGCCGTGCCGCCCGTCCCGCCGCCTTCTCCACACCCGCCGAGCGCGACGCCGAGAAGCGCCACGCTCACCCCATACCGCATCGTCCGCGATCCCATGTCCTGTCCTTTTTTAAATTGACAGGGCCGCGGCTTTATGCGGTGCGCTCTTGCTAGAGCGCCATCACCTTGCTGTAGTGCTCGGCGATCGCCGTGGCCCCGAGCCGTGAGAAGAAGGACGAGTAACACATCCAGATCGCGAGCCCGTTCATGTCGTCGAAGAGCGGCGGCAGGTACGGCGGAGGCTTCACGATCCCGTCGGTGACGTGCGCGTAGAGCACCGGCACGTCCTCGTGCGCCACTTTCCCCACGAACAAGAACGGGATCAGCGCGGCCTTGTCCTGCTGGATCGCGGCCCGCATGAACGCGTAGTTGAGGACGATCCCCTTGCAGTAACAGGCGTCCTTCGTGAAGGGCCCGCCGCCTTCGAGCAGCCCGCCGCGGAAGACCCGGCGCGCGTTCTGGAAGCACTCGTCTTCCTCGTAGCCCTCGGTCCGGTACCACTCGAACACGTCGAGGAAGCTCGCGCCGTCCTCGGCCTTGTCCACCGCGAGGATCCGATCGTTCAGCTTCTTCGCGCGCCGCGGCGACGACCGGAACGTGAAGATCTCGACGAGCGCCGCGAGCCCCTCCTGCACCGCCGTCGTGCGCGGCGGACCCTTGCCGAGCCAGCGCGCCACGGGCTGCGCCTGCCCGTTCAGGTTCGTCGCCACGTGCACCCAGCCCTCGTGCGCCTCGAGGATGTCGATGTCCCGCGTCGAGAACGTCGCCCCGCTCCGGATCTTCACGTAGTCGCTGCCCGCCGCCGCGTCCGCGAGGATCGAGTCGTCCACCTGCACGCGGATCGCGGCGCTCCCGAAGAACCGATCGAAGCGCGCGTTCAGCTCCATCGCCGCCATCTCGGCCGTGATCTCGCGCCGCTCCGGCGGGCCGAGCTTCTCGCCGCCGATCGCCGTGAGCACGTCGTAGAGCACGATCCCCATGTCGCGCACGCTCGTCTGACCGTCGGGCAGCTTGTCCTTCGGTGATCCGTAGAGCACCCGCGACAGCTTGTAAAAATCCCGCTTCCCGCGCGCCTTGAGCATCCGCACGACGTCGCGGTACTCCGCCGCCGTGTGCCGCAGGATATTTCCGAGCCGATCGTTCTTCCCGAGCTCACGCTCCGCGTCGCGCAGGATCTCCTCGAGCTCGGCGATCTTCACGTCCGCGTCGAAGCCCAGGTCCGTCGCGTACGTCACCTTCGGCAGATCCCGCTGCTTGCCGCGGAGAAACTGCTCCTCCACCGCCGACTCCCAGCGCAGCGCCTGCAAGATCCGGATCGGCCGCTGCGCCTCCAGCACGCGCTGCGAGAGCTTCGCCAGGATCTCCTTGTACGAGCGCCAGGGCCCTGCCGCGGGCGGCGGCGGCACCGAGGGGATCGGATCGTCGCGCAGGCTCAGCGACTCGAGCGGCGCCGTCGCCGCATGCTCCGCAGCCTGCGCTTTCGCCGCGCCGTTCCCGTTCCCGTTCCGTTTCCCTGGATTCGACGGCCGCTCCGGCGGACGCTCTCGCTCTTTCGAGGGCTCCTCGGCTGCGTCCCGGGCCTCCCGCGCCTCCTCCGCCTCCGCGGGGACGAGGGGCGGCGGCGGCACGGCGAACGCGGCGACCTCCCGCGTGTCTTTTTCGCGAGGCTCCTGCTTCGGGGGCATCGAGGTGATTGTCACACAGTTGGGCCCGGACGGATCATGGGAAGTTCCGGAAGCCTTGCTCGGGCACGACGCCCGCGGTACGAGGCCAGCCCCGCATGTCCACCGATACGACGACCGACACCGGCGAGGCCGAACTCTCCGACGCCGAGCTGCTCGAAAAGACCGAGGCCGCTGCCAAGCGCCTCCGCACCGCCGTGGCCCAGGCCGTCGTCGGCCAGGACGCGGTCGTCGAATCCATGCTCGTCACCCTGGCAGCGCGGGGCCATGCCCTGCTCGTCGGCGTCCCGGGCCTCGCGAAGACCCTGCTCGTGGCCTCCTTGGCCCGCGCCCTCGACCTCTCGTTCGGCCGCGTCCAGTTCACGCCGGACCTCTTGCCGGCCGACATCACCGGCACCGACGTCCTCCACGAGCAACACGGCAGCCGCACGCTGCGCTTCATGCCCGGCCCGATCTTCCACAACCTGATCCTGGCCGACGAAATCAACCGCACGCCCCCGAAGACCCAGGCGGCGCTCCTCGAAGCGATGCAAGAGCGCAAGGTCACGGTCGGCGCCGCGACGCACCCGCTCCCGGATCCCTTCCAGGTGTTCGCGACCCGCAATCCGATCGAGCAGGAGGGCACCTACCCCCTGCCCGAGGCCCAGCTCGACCGCTTCCTCCTGGAAATCCACGTCGATTACCCGAGCGAAGAAGAGGAGCGCGAGGTCGCGCGCCGCACCACGAGCGGCAAGGCTCCGCAGATCGAGCCCGTCCTCCACGCCGCCGACGTGCGCGCGATTGGCAAGCTCGTGCCGCGCATCCCCGTCACGGACGAGGCCGTCTCCCTGGCCGTCTCGCTCTGCCGGGCCACGCGACCCACGGCGGGCAAGGTCGTCCGCGAGGTCAAGGAGTACGTGCGGTACGGCGCCGGCCCGCGCGGCAGCCAGGCCCTCGTCCTCGCCGCGAAGGCCCGCGCTGCCCTCCGCGGCGAGGCCGCCGCCGACGTCGACGACGTGCGCGCCATGCTCGTGCCCGCGCTCCGCCACCGCATCGTCCTCTCCTACCGCGCCGAGGCCGACGGCGTGCGCGACGTCGACGTCCTCGAAGCGGCGGCGAAGAGCGTGCGTTAGGCCGACGCCTGCTGCGGCGGCGCCGCTTCTTCCTGCGAGATCACGTCGAGCGAGCGCACGAGCTCCATCCCCTTCGGCAGGAGCAAAAAGCGGAAGCTCGCCTCCCGCCGCCCCTGCTCCCCCTCGGCGGGCGTCAGACGGATCGCCGCGACCCCGCTCTTCTTGATCCCGGGCCAGGCCACGTCGCCGAGCAGGTTCCGGGCGAGCATCGACAACCCCGGCTCGTGGCCCACGAGCGCGAGCGGCCCGCGCCCGCGATGGGCCTCGATGAGCCGCACGAGGTCCGCGAGATCCCCGCTCGGCGCGAGCTCCGGCCGCACGAGGACTTCCTCTTCCAGCCCGAGCTCGGCCGCGAGGATTTCCGCCGTTTGCACCGAGCGCACCAGGCTCGAGGTCCAGATCGCCGTGGGCCTGCGCGACGACCGTTCGTCGAGCCAGCGCGCGACCTTTCGCGACACCCGACGGCCTTTCGCCGTAAGCCACCTGCCTGCGTCACCGAGCCCGGGAGCGTTCTCCACGGCCTCGCCGTGTCGGAATAGAAGGAGATCCATGGCGCGCGATCTCTACCTCGCGCCGCGCGCCCCTGCACCCGTCTCGTTGACCGAGGGGAGTTCGGGAACGACCGTCAGGGCCTCCGGGGGAGTGCGCGGGAGGATGTCCAGAGCGACGCGCCTCGGGAAAACTTGGCGAAAGGAACGTGCTTTCGGGGAAAACGCGCTATTCTCCCCCCTGCGGCCGGCCGCCGCGGGTCACGAAGGCACTCGAGCCGGGGAGGACACGATGTTCTTGAGCTCGTTCGAGGAGAGGGTGGCGATGGGGTTTCGTGCCGCACGAGGAGCGCTCCTCGTCGGAGCGCTCTCCGCGCTCGGGTGCGGGGGCGGCCCGCACTACGTCCGCGCCGCGGCGCCGTTGCCTCCCGACCCGGCGGAGGTCGTCGAGACCGCGTCCGAGCCCACGGCCATCTACATCATCGTGAACCAGCCCGAGGGCGCCCCGGCGCCCGAGATCGTCCACCAGGACGAGGGCTGGGTCCCGAGCGAGTTCCCCGCGGAAAACCCGTTCCAGCGCGCGCGCACCTGGGTCGGCGACTATGACTGCACGCAGGGCAACACGGGCCTCGCGCTCCGCATCGTCGACGTCCGCGGCCGCGTCGTGCGTGCGGTCTTCGACTTCCAGCACGCCCCCTCGGGCGCGGCCGGCTCGTACCTCATCTCCGGCACGTACGAGCCCGAGACCCGCCGCGTGCGCTTCGATCCGAGCCGCTGGATCGTGCAGCCCGAGCACTACATCATGGTCAGCATGGAGGGCGAAATCGCCACCGACAACTCCCTCTTCGCCGGCAAGATCACGTTCCCGGGCTGCGGCGCGTTCCACCTCAAGCCCACGCGGTAACGAAGCGAAGAAAAGCGAGCGCGTCGGGCCCACCCTGCCCAAAGCGAGCCCGACGCGCTCCGTTGGTCCTTACCGCAGGAACGCGACGAACGCGTCCGGCCCCTTGCCGCTCGTCAGGTCACCGGCGCCGAGGTTCATCGTCCCCTCGAACATCCCGGTCAACACGACGTGCCCGTCGGGCGTCATCGCGAGATCGCCGAGCCGCTCGTGATCCTTGCCGCCGAGCCGCTCCTGACGCTCGATGCGCCCTTGTGGGTTCATCCAGGCCACGAACATGTCCTCCTCGCCGGCGCTCGTGAGCTTCTGCCCGCCGAGATCAACCGTGCCCTGGAAATGGCCACCCAGGACGAGGCCACCGCCCTTCACCGGCGTCGCGAAGACCTGCCCGAGCCGCTCCACCGGGAACACGTCCGCGCGTAGCACCTTGCCTGCGCTGTCGATCTGCACGACCCCGAGGCCCTCGGCCGAGCCGCCTTGCGGGGCGAGCGTCTTGCCGAGGAAATCGATCGACCCTGCCACGCTGCCGACGAGGAACGTACCGTTCTCGCCCGCCTGCATGCTGAACCCGAAGAAGCCGGTCTTGTTCGGCGCGCCCTGCGACCACAGCACCTTGCCCGACGAATCGAGGGCGACGAGCATTTCGCCGTCCGCCACGCCGGTGTCCGGAAGCGCGCCTGTGCCCAGGTTCGGCGCGCCCTCGTAATACCCGGACACGAGGATCTGGCCCTTCGCGTCGATCGCGAGCGAGCCATCGGCCTCGGTCCCGGCCCCGCCGAGCGATTTCGCCCAGGTGACCTTGCCCGTAGAATCGAGCCGCGCGACGAACACGTCCGAGTTTCCGGCGCTCGTCAGGGTTTGTCCGCCGATATCGATTGTCCCGTCGAACGAGCCGGACCAGTACACGCTCCCGTCGGAGGCGAGCACGACCTCGCCGCCGTTTTGCATCATCGCGTCGCCGACGCGCAGCGCATACCGGAGCTCGCCGTTCGGACCGAGCGAGGCCACGAAGGCGTCACCGCCGCCGAGATCGGCGAGCGGCCCGCCGCCGAAATCGATGTTCCCATCGGCGAGACCCGAAATCACGACGCCGCCTTGTGGATCGACGGCCACCCCCACGGGCACGTGCCGGCCCGAATCGCCGAAGCGCCGCGCGCGCTTGATTTTCCCATCTTGCCCGAGCCATGCCACGAAGATGTCGCTCTTCGTCTTGGCTTGAAGGGCCCCTGCGTCGCCGAATTGCACGGATCCTTCCATCGTCCCGACCAAGACGATCTCGCCCGTCTTGGACGCGCCGACGAACCATCCTGCCTGCCTGCCGTCGGCGCCGAGCGCGTTCGCCCACATCGCGGGACCCGAGGCCGCTGGCCCCGTCGAGGACTCGACACGGGATTCGTCGTTCTTGCTACAAGCCCCGAGACCGAGCAGAAGCCCCACGCCGAGCGCCACGCCCGCCATCCGTCGTCGTTGCATGCATCCTCCCTTTTTCATTCGCCGAACACGCAAGCGTCACGCGTTCAGCGCCCCACGGAAGTAACGCAGAATACAACGACCGGCAGGGGGGAGCACGCGGGAAGGCGCTCGAAACACGCGCATGCCCGAGGCGAAACGCCGTCCCGTCAGCGACGCGCCGATTCCGTCGATCTATTCGCCGCGCGCGGCGCGCTCATAGAGCTGAGCGGCCGCGCGCAGATCACCGATGCGTTCGTAGAGCTGCGCCGCGCGGGCGAGGCTCCCGGCGGCGAGCGCGCGCGTGGCTTGCTCGCGCAGCCGCCCCACGTCGACCTCGCCGTCCTGCACGTCGAATTCAATCGGCAGCTTTCGGGCCGCCGCGCGCGCCTCGTCCGCGCGCGCCCGCCGTTCGATCTCCGCGAGTTTTTGGGTGGCTTCGCCAAACGGCTCGGGGTGCATGGGCGGCGGCTCCGCGATCCACGCCGCCCAGGCCGGCGCGAGTGAATCGATCCGGAACACGAACGACCCGCCGCGCGTCACGACCACGAGCTCGCCCTCCTTTGGCCCGAAGGCCCGGCGCCGCGCCTCCGGTGGCATGGCCGGGAAAA
Organism: Polyangium sorediatum; assembly: GCF_029946465.1. NCBI lineage: Bacteria > Pseudomonadati > Myxococcota > Polyangiales > Polyangiaceae > Polyangium > Polyangium sorediatum. The sequence goes on along the minus strand of NZ_JARZHI010000005.1, from coordinate 305,784 downwards.
ACCCGAGCCCCTGCTCGATGTAAATCGCCCCCGGGCCGATCCGCGAAAGCGACACGCCAAACGGCACACGCGACGCCGTCTCGTCCGCCGCAAGGAGCAGGTGCCGCTCTCCTCCGAACGCAAGGACCACCGAATCCCCCGCCGGCAGCCGCAAAAGCCATTGCCGCGCCCATGCGAACTCGTCGGCGTCGAGGAGCACGGCGTCGATCCGCGCCGCGCGCCCGTCGTGCACGAGCTCCACCTGGATCGGGGCTGGCAACCGCGCCGCCGTCGCTTCCATTTCGATCGGCGCCGCCGCGTGATCCGGCAGGGTCACGAGCGAACCGCCGGAGACCATTTCACCGAGCAGACGCAGACGCGCGTGCCCCACGTCCACGGCGCCGAGCACCCATACCTCGTCCCGCCCCAAAAACGCCGCGAAAAACGGCGCCCACGCAGGCGCGTCACACCGCGCATCCACGAAGAGCCGCGCGTCTCCGCCGGCCGCATACGCGACCACGACGCCCGGCAGATCCGCGAGCCGCGCGATCCACGACGCCGGCACCACGCCTTTCGGCGCGTGCACGCGCATCCACACGACCCCCGTGCCCTCCTCCGCGTCAAGGAGCCCCCGCTGCTCCGCCGGCGCGAGCGAGACCACGAGCCCGAGCGCGAGACAACGCCCCACGACCCAGCGCGCGAGCTCCGGCGGCACCACGGCCACGACCTCGCTCCGCGCACGCGCGCGCTCGGCGCGCAGCGACGTCGATTCGAGGAGCGAAGGCAATGGCGCCGCGCTCCACGACGTCCGCTCCAGCCGCTCCACGTCGCGCCCCGTGACCAGCACCGTACGCGATGACCCTTGCGGCAAAAGGATCCGCGGCGGCATGGGTTTTCCATCAGGCAACATCGCGACCCACGCCCGTGGCTCGCCCAGGGTCGGCTCCTCCCCTGCGCCCGCGACGAGCCCCGTGAATGCGCGCCCGCCGGCGAGACGCGCGAGCATCGCTGCTTTCTCGGGCGGCGCGGCGGCCTCGACCCAGACTCTTCCTTGTGGACCTACCCGACAAACCGCCCGCGCCGCGAGCCGCGCCCCGCCGAGCGCCCCGAGAAAGGCGAGGGCTTCACCGGCACCGGAAAACATGGCCCCGCAGAGGTTTGCCTCAAGCAACGCCATGGCCTGCCCTGCCGGCGCCTGGACAAACTCCGCGACAGCCTTGGTTTGCGGAGGTGGAACCGCAGCCGGCGGTGGCGGCGGCGGTGGCGGCGGCGGTGGCGGCGGCGGTGGCGGCGGCTCTTCCTTCGCCGCCGCCTCGTCCGATCGCGCCACGTCCCCTGCGCGCCCAAAGAGCTTCTGCCAGAACGTCGGGGGTTTGCCGTCGCTCATCCGGCGCCCGCCTCCTCATCCCGCGCGTGCAGCGAGAAGGGCGGCGGCACCACCTCTCCGAACACCCGGGACGACCAGCGCTCCCATAACGCGTCCGCCTCGACCCCGCGCGGCGCAGCGGCGAGCGCGAGCGCCGACAGATCCGGCCGCCGCATCGATTCCCCGATCAGCACCGCCCATTCCGTCACGCACCGATACCCCGACGCCGGGGATACCTTCGCGAGATCCGGAAACACCTCGCGCAGCTTCTTCGCCGCCGCCGCGTGATCCCCGCGCGCCACGTCACAACGCGCGCGCACGAGCGTCATCGACACCGTCTCGGCCACATCGCGCATGGGCGCCGCGTCGATCACCTTCTCCGCCTCGGCCACGAGCCCCATCTCGTGCACGAGCGTCCAGGCCCGCCGCATCGGAAGCTCCGCCCGCGAAAGGCAACGCCCGGCCGGCTCCCATTTCCCCGCCACGTGAAAGCAGCGCGCCGCGTCCACCCATTGCTCGGCGCGCTGGTAGGCCTCTGCCGCCTCGACAAACCGCCCCTTTCGCTCGTGCAGCACCCCGAGGCTCCCCCACGCCTCCGCCGCCTCGAAACACCGGAGCGCCTCGTCCTCGTCCCCGCTCGACAGCCAGCATCGCCCGGCCGACGCCCAGAACTCCCGCGGCGACGTCATTCGACCTCCGGCACGAGCGGCCCGCCCTCCGCCTCCTCGGCGTGCGCCTCGCGCGCGCCCCCGGCCTCACGCAGAGGCGCGCCCTCCGGCGCCACCTCCCGCAGCCGCGGAAAGGCCGCGACAAACCGCCCCACCTCGGCGGCGATGCGGTCGTGCTCGGCCTCGGGCAGGTGGCGATCCTGATCGTCCACCAGAAACTCCTCGACCTCCCCCGTCACCTTGTTGAATCGAAATCGCACGAGCGTCGGCATGGCGCGCCTCCTACCTCGGCAGTTCGAACTCGATTTCGAGCACGTCGCCGTCCTCGTGCACCGAAATGCCCTGCGCCCCCCGGTGCCGCGCCATGGCGAGCAAGGCGTCCCGGTATGCCCGCGCGAGCAGCGCGTGAAAGGCCCGCCGCGCCTCCGCAAAGACCCGATCCGCGCGCCCCTCCACTTGCCGCTGGAGCTCCGCTCGCCGCTCCGCCGCGCGCGCCTCGAAATCGGCCTCCGCCGCGCGCGCCGCCTGCGCTTCGACCTCCGCGCGCACGGCCGCCTCCGCGTCGCTCGCCGCCTGCGTGACCCGCGCCCGCGCCGCCGCATCCAGCGCGACCTGCGCCGCCGCCCGCGCCTCCACGTCCGCCGCCGCCCGCGTCCTGCCGTTGTATCCGTCGTCGTAATAGGCCCCCGTCCCGCGCGCCGAGAGTTCCGCCTCCACGCGCCCCGACAAACGCCTCTCCGCCTCGCCCCGACCGACCACCTCTTCGCTTTGCGTCGCCACGATCGTCAAGCTCCGATCGTCCGGCGAATACAGCGCATATCCCCCGTCGATGGCGTATCGATATCCCTCCGGCACCTCTCGCCACGCGAGATCCCCCGCGTCGAGCGCTCGCTCCAAGGCGGCCAGGGCCGGCGCGCCGAGCGACGCCGCGAGGGATTGCCGGATCCGCACCTCGCCGTGCACCGTCCCCGTCCGCGACGCCACGCGGCGCACCTCACGCTCCCACGCCTCCACGATGGCGCGTGTCGCCGTCACCTCCACCCGACGCGGATTGCACATCACGCCTCCTCGAGCCGCCCGAGCACGCGGCGCACGACGACCTCGATTCGCTCCCGGAGCTCCCGCCCGTCCGGGTGATCCAGAATCACCTCGCGTCGCAGGCGATTGAGCGCCATCAAATGCGCAGAAATCGCCGTCTCCCCGCGCAGGCTCCCCTCGCGCTCCTCCAGCGTCTCCAGATCCGCGAGGATATGCCTTTGCCCTCGCGCCCGCGGCGCCTTCGCGCCCCCGGCCTCCGTGATCCGCGCCTCCACCACGCGCCGCAGGATCGGCGCGTCCGAAGGCCGCGACCACACGTGCTTGATGGGCCACAGATCCTCGACCGCCGCCTGCTCCCGCCCCGCGACGAGCGCCGCGCCTGCGACGAGCCGCAGCCCCTTCACGATCCGCCGATCCGAAAGCTCCAGCCCCTCGGCCCGTGTATCCCGCAAAATCTGCTCGTACAGCGGCCGCACCTCCGAGAGCTTCACCTCGGCGAGATGATATTGCAGCGCCCGCACCGCCGATTCCTTCAACATCGGCACCACAGCGGTCCCCTCCCCGCGCTCGCTCCTCTTCGCCGCGTCGAGCCGCTCCACTTCCAGGTCCCAGCCTCGATCGAGCAATTCGCCGAGCCCCTCGTCCGGCGCCGGCGGGGCCAGCACCCGCAGCGCGAATCGATCGGCGAACGCCTTCAGCGTCGGATCGTCCGGCAGCTCGTTCGAGGCCCCGACGAGCGACATCAGCGGCACCCGCTGCCGGACCGGGCCATTGTGGAACACCCGCTCGTTCACCAGCGTGAGCAGCGTATTCAGGATCGCGCTCCCGCCCTGGAACACCTCGTCGAGGAACGCGATCGTCGCCGAAGGCAACATCCCCTCCGTGCGTACATGATATCGTCCCTCTTGAAAGGCCGGCAGATCCAGCGGACCGAAGATCTCGGCCGGCTCCGTGAACCGCGTGAGCAGGTAATGGAACCGCGGCGCGTCGATCTGCTCGGCGAATCGCGTCAAGAGATCACTCTTCGCCGTGCCCGGCGGCCCGAGCAAGAGCACGTGCTCCTGACAAACCGCGCCGAGCACGAGGATATCCACCGCCTCGTCCCGCAGGAAAAACTGCCGCTTCAGCTCCTTCGCGAGCCGCGACAGCCGGTCCACCGTCCGAAGGGTCGCCTCCGGATAACTCACGTCGATCCTCCTCCGGACGTCCCATGCCCGCCGGGGCCATTCCCCGACGCAAGCGTGAACAAGGCCCCCGACGGCCGCCGCGGCCCGGGCCCCGACGGCGCCCGCGCGGCGACCGCCACGATCGGCGCGGCCCCTTCGAGCCTTTGCTCGTCGGCCGCCGCGCGAATCCTCCCGACCAGAAATCCGAGCCGCTCCGCTGTCGGCTCGATCGGTGGTGTCTCGCAAAACAGCCCCACGCACGCGTCGCGGAAGATCGACCGGATCTGATCCCCGTTCATCCCGTGCGTCGCCTCCGCGATCACGTCGAGCAGCGCGGGGCTCGCCTCGATCTGAAAATGCTTCGCGTGCACCTCGGCGATACGCCGCCGCGCCGCCTCGTCGGGCAAACCAATGGCGATCGGCTGAAACCGGCTCGGCCGGAGCAACGCCTCGTCGATGAGGTTCAGCCGGTTCGTCGTGCCAATCACCAGCATCGGCACGTCGGGCCGAAACCCATCCATCTCCGTCAAGATCTGCGCGACGAGCGCATTTCCCGCGCGGCTCCCGCCGTCGTCGCGCCCGCTGCGCTTGGCCGCGATCGAATCGAACTCGTCGAACACCACCACGCTCGGCGCGTTCCGGCGCGCCTCGGCGAAAATCGCGCGGAGCTTCCGCTCGCTCTCGCCCACGTACATGTCCGTGACCTCCGGCCCGGACACGACGCGGATCGTCGCGTTCATCTGGTTCGCGATCGCCTTCGCGAACAGCGTCTTGCCCGTCCCTGGTGGCCCGTGGAACAAGAATCCCCGCGGGATGAGCTCGCGCCGGAGCTTGTCGTCCGGGAGCTGGAACACCCCGGCGAGCAGCTTGATCGCCCGCGCGAGCAGCGCCTTTTCGTCTTCATACCCCCCGATGTCGGCCATCGAGACGTCTGGAATGACGAAATCCTCGGACGTCTGCGCCTTGAACATCCGGATCGACTCGTAGAGCCGGGCGACCCGCGAGGGGTTGTCCGGGCCATGCCCGCGCCGCGCCTCGATCTGGACAGCGTAGGCCATCGCGTCGCGCAGCCGGATCGGATTGAGCCCCGCGACCTGCTTGAAGAACTCCGCCGGCGTGTAATCAGCGAACATCGCCCTTTCTTTGTGGGTCACGAGCGCCACCCCCACCGGGGCCCGCCGCCCCTCCCAAGGCACCTCCCGCGGCAGCCCCGAGAGCGAAATCCGCACGGAAAACCGCGCCGCCACCACCTCCGGCACCACGAGCGACCGATCCACGAACGCGAGCAGCGGCCGATCCGGCGCCTCGTACAAAAGCTCCGTGATCTCCCGTGCCTCGCTCGACATCCCGCGCTCGGTCGCCGCCACGAGCAGATCGAGGTGCGGCAGCACGAGCACCTGCCCCTCTTTCAGCCCGAAGATCAGCTCCCGCAGCCGCGCAATCTGCATCTGCCGCAAGCCCCGCGGCACAATCCCCGCCTCGGCGTCCTCGGGCGGCAGCTCCAGCACCACCCGATCAAGCCGCGCCGCCGCCACGATCCGCGGCCAGAGGTGCCGCACGACGAGTTTGTCGCAAATGACCATGGCCGACAAACCGGCCCGCAGGAACGACGCGACCTGCTCGATCTCGTCGCCATACGCGATCTCCACGGCTTGCGCCTCCGAGATCGCCTGCGGATGTCCCTCCGGCGCGGGCGGCGGTTTTGCCGCGGCTGCGGGCGCCTTCGGCGCAACGACCGGCACCGGCGCCTGCGGCGCGGGGTGCGCCGTCGCTGTCGGCAGCCGAAGCCCCGGCGGCCAGAACACCGGCGTCCGCTCGGAGATCGTCACCACCTTGATCCGCAGCTCCGACACGCGCCGATCGAGCACCTCGGCGAGCGGCTCCAGCGACACCGCCGGCCACGCTTCGAGCAACACGCGCAGCGTTTGTTCCTGCGCATTGAACAGCGCATCCTGAAACGCCTCGGCATCCCCGAGCGGCGCGAGCGAGACGAGCGGCCGGCTCATGCATCCTCTCCGGCGAGGCGCGCGCCGAGCTGGAACAGCCGCGTCCCCTCGAGCATCCCTTCGAGATCGAGCCCGTGCCGCGTTCGCAAGAGCTCCGCGTGCGCCCGACGGATCCGCCAGAGCGGCCCATAAAACGCAGCCACTGCGAGCGCGTCCTCGATCTTCGCCTCCGGGTCCCCCCGCCCGAGGATCACCGCCCGCGCCGCCGTGATCTCCTCGATCACGCGCTCGCGATGAAACACGAGCGCCGCCTCGTACACCTCGATCACCAGATCGAGCAAGCTCGTTTCCCCCGTGCGCAGCCGCTCCATCGCCGCCGCGCGGAACCGCCGCACCTCGCGCGAAGCGCCCGGCCGCGCGAACGTTTTTACCACCAACCTTCTCCCGTCCGCATGCCGGGTGATCGCGGCGATCGTCGCGATCGTCTCGTCCTCCCCGCCGGGCGCGGGCCTACCGAGCGCGGCCGTGAGCGGCGACCGTGCGCGCAGCATGTCCGCGAAATCCGCGTCGATCGACGTCGCGAGCGCGCGCGAGCATATCGCATCCCGCAGCACGAGATCCCACGCCCCCGAGAGCTCCGGACAGGCCTCCGCGAGCGCCTCCGCCACGCCCTTCGTCTCCACGAGCCCCACGGCCGCGGCGAGCACCACACCTCCGGGCCCGAGCGGCCTTCCGTCGCCGAGCGGCGGCGCGCGCAGGCCGAGCTTCGCCGCGTGGATCGCGGCGAGCGCCGCCGCCGCATCTCGCAAGCGCTGCGGCGGCGCGAGCAGCGAGGGATACCCCATCTCTCCTTGGGGCATTTTCCGCGGCCGCGCCCCGCCGGGCGCGCTCGCCCACGCGATCACCTCCGCCGCGATCGCCGTGGCTGCCGAGGTCCGGCCCGCGGGTTGTCTCGACGCACCCCGTTCGAGCTCCGTCACGCGAGCACCTCCACGGCACACGGCACCAAGAAGTCGCCCTGCCGCACGAAAAACGAGACCTCGCGCCCCTCGGGATCCCGCGCCGGATCCACGCAGACGAGCGCCGCGACCTGCCAGGGCCGCCGGAACGTGGAGAAGTGCAGATCCCGATCGACCACGGAGAGCCCCCGATCCTCCGGCCCTGCGACGAGGTGCGTGTGAAACCAGCCGAGGATCGAGGCCCCATCGCGCTTCGCCTCGGCATGCCGCCGCATCGAGGCGAACGACTCCGGCGAAAACACGAGCGCGTCCGGCGCCTCCTCCGTGTGCTCGGCCCGGATCACCTCCGTCACCACGACGAGCCACCGCGAAGGCGCATCCGCGTCCCGGAGCACCTCACCGAACAGAAACCCGCCTTCCTCCACCTCGCGCGAAAATCCCCATGAAACGCCGAGCGAATCGCGCACGTGTTCCCGGACGAACACGTCGACCGGCCCGCCTTCGCGCGCCGCCCCGGGCCACGCGCGGGCGCGCGGACCAAGCGCGCTCTTCGTTCGGAGGGGCAGCGGCGGCGCCTCGATCGGGGACACGCCGAACGCCTTTTTCGCCCGGATCATGCCGAGAGCCGCTCGATCCTCACGCTGCGCGCGCGCCGCGCCGCCCCGCCTTCGAGCTCGCTCCACGAGCGCCCGCCGATCGCCGTGATCGCGTCCTGCCCCTCGGGCGAGGCGGCCCAGGCGTGGGCCTCGGGGTTGTAAACCTCGCGCAGCTCGTAGTTCCGGTACGACGCCATGTCGACGAGCATCTGACAAACCGTACCGAAATGCAGCCCCGGCCGGTAGCTCTCCGCGAGCACGCCCAGACAAACGAGCCCCGTCTTCGCGTCCACGTTCGGGTGAAACACCTCGCGCTGGAAATACGCCTCCGGCGCCTTCACCGGGAAATCGGGCGGCATCACCAGGAGCACCTCGTGCGCCTCGACCCGCCGCGGTGGTGATCCCGGGGCAAACCCCGGCGCGCGAAAGCGTACGAGGTACTCCGTCGGCACGTCGAGCGCGTTCGCCTGCACCTCGAAGCCCTGGTGCGTCCCGGCAAACTCGAGGATCTGGTTCTTCACCATCGCCAGGCTCTCGGTCAGCAGAAACGGATTCACGCTGCCCGCGCGGCGCTCCGGATGGATTTCCAGGAGATCGAAGGGCCGCACGCCCGCGTCGTGTAGCGTCTGCTGCGAGAAGAGCCGCCGCGCCCCGCGCTCCCCGGGCCGCCGTAGATCCACGACGGGCAGCGCCTTTTCGCCTTTGCCCATGGGCCAGAACGCCTCCTCGTAGGCCCCGAGGATCGCCTGCGCCACGTCCACGAGCCGCGTCGAGGCCCGCACGTGATCGAGCACGAACCGCTGCCCGTCCGGCCCCTCGGCTTGCAGCGGATCGAGGAAATAATCGCGGAACGCGTGGCTCTCGCGCGCGACCTCCACGCGCATCGAGGGCTCGATCGACGCGCGGAGCGACCGCACGATCGTCTCCGCCTCCTCCTCGCTCGCGCCTTCGAACGACACGCAGAGGCCTCCTTCCTCGCGGCTCACGAGATCGAGCGCCGCCCTTCGCCCGAGCGAGGCCGCGACGCCGCGCGACGCCTTCACGATCGCCAGGATCTGCTCGTCCCCGAGACCCTCCTGCAGCACGATCGAAATGGGCAGCGCACGCGCGCCCGATTCGCGCGCAAAGCCCACCTCACGCCCCTTGCCACGCTTGCCGGGAAAGAGCCGCGACGCTTCGGCGAGCAGCGCCGAGACCCCCGCGCGCCCGCCGCCTTGCTCCACGATTTCGGCGACCTTCTGGAAATAGTCGTGCGCCGGGCCCTCGAACCGCGGCAGGCGCGCGCCTTCGAGGCCCGGCACGCCTGCGAGGATCGCGCCTCCGAGCAGCGTGAGCGCGTCCTCGCGTGTCTCTGCCACGCGCCCGAGCTCGCCCACCGCCTCCGCCGTGTCCAGAAGAAGTCCCGCGTTCGACATCAGGAAAGCTCCACGTACGTGATTCCGACTCGACCGAGCACCGCGAGGATCTCGCGCGGCGCCACCCCCAGATCCGACAACACCGCCCCCTCGGGCGCGCTCTCGAAGAGGAGCGTCGTCCGCGCTCGCATCAACGTACCACAACGCGGACAGCCTCGGGTGCACGGCATGCCCCACGCCTCCTCGGCGTGATCCCCGCGCGGACATTCGAGCCTCTGCAAGAGCGGGCTCCACGCGAGCGGTCGCGCCCCCGGCCCGAGCGCCGCGCGAAGCGCCCCCACAGTCGCATCACTCCCGAGCGGAATTCGCGTCGCTTCCCCGATCGGCGCATGCAGCGGGCAATCCGGCGCGCGCTGCATCCGGAGCGGCTCGGCCGCACCGCGCAGCACGTCGATCACGACCGCGTCGGTCGCCGCCGCCTCGCCCATGATCACCCGCGCCGCGAGCGCGCTCGCCCACGCGCCCACGAGGCCCGCGACAGGCGCGCTCGACCCGAGCTCCGCAGGCCTGCGCGGATCCATGCAGCTCCACGGCACGTCGCTCTTCGCGCGCTCCTCGGGCGAGAGCGCGCACGCGTAACACGGCCCGTCCGGATCCAGAAACGGCCGCACCTCCCCGCCCCACGCCGATGTCGCCGCGTCGATCCACCGCGCGCGCACGAGCCCCGCGCGCCCCGCGAGTGACATCCGCGCTGCGCGGCTATCGAGACACCCCACGACGAGCGACGCATCCCGCATCTCCGCGAGCCCCACACCCGAGACGAGCGCCGCTTGCCGCGCCACCACGACCGTCTCCGGCGCGAGCGCGGCGAGCGTATCCTTCGCTGCCAGCACCTTCGGCCGCCCCACGTCCGCGGGCCGAAACAGCGGCGCGCGGCTCAGGTTCGAGGCCGCGACTTCGTCGGGATCACAAAGCACGAGCTTTCCCACGCCCGCGAGCGCGAGCGCTTGCGCGACCACGTTCCCGAGCGCGCCCACGCCCGCGATCACCACCGTCGCCGCGGCGAGCCGATCCTGCCGAAACCCCAGCACGAGCGCGTGCCGCGCGAACCGCTCGGACAAACCGCTCACGTGAGCTTCCGCGAGGTCACGGGGCAATGCTGCCCGATCTTGCTCTTCTGCCACTCATCGAAGCAATACATCGTCCGGATCGCGTCGCGGTGCACGGCCCCGCGGCAGAGCGGCGCCTCGGGGCTGCACGGACAAACCACGACCTCATCGAACGGCCGGAGCGTGTGCCCGCAGATCACGCACGAAGGCCGCCGCCCCGCGCCCCCCGGCGCCGCGAGCCGCGGATCCCCCGGCAAGAGCCGCACGAGCGGGAGCCCCTCGGGCGGCGGATGCGCGGACGCGACCCCCGCGTAAAACGCCTCGCGCTCCCGCGACGACGCCGACGCCGAAATCGTCTCCTCGTCCGGACAAACCTCCCCGTGACGCACCTCGTCCCTCGCCGCCCCCGCGGGCTCCACGGCATCGCCGCGCCGGAACGTGTGCCCGCAGTGCGCGCAGGGTTTTCCCAGCCACGGCGAGCGGATCGTGGTCCGCGTCCCCCCACCTGCCGCGGGCTCTTTGCGCGTCGGATCCCGCCCCTTCCCGAGGCCCCGATCGAACGCCTCGCGGAGGGCTGCTTCCTTGGTGTCCCGCTTCGCCATCTGCAAAGAACCTTAGCAAATCCCCTCGGATTCGGATACATCCGGGGGTCGGGAGCGCCGGGGCATGAGCGAGCCGCAACACGCACGCAAGGCCACGCTCGACGCGTACGTGACGCGCCAGGCCGCCACGGTGGGCCGCGCGCCCGTGACCGAGGACGTCGCGACGATCGGCCCCGTCGGCCCCTTCAAAGGCGCCACCGGCGCAGCCTCGCTCGGCATCATCGACGATTTCTCCGAGAGTTACCTCGGCAAGGGCCCGGGCTCCGTCACCTTCGCCCACGACGGCCGCTCGCTCTACTTCGGCCGCGACGACGGCAAGCTCCGGCGCCTCGCCCTGCCCGCGGGCACGCTCCTATGGGAGCAAAGCGAATCCGAATACGGACGCGGCATTCTGTGCGTCGCGGTGTCGCCCGACGGAAAACGGATCGCCTATGCCCGCAAGAGCGGCGACGTGCGCATCGCCGACGCCGAGACCGGCAAGACCCTCCGCGAAATCAAGGGCGGCAATGCCTTCTTCGAGCTTTCTTTCTCGAAGGACGGCCAGTTCCTCGCCATGGGCGGCCAGGGCGGCACGCGCCTCCTCCACCTCGCCACGATGGCCGAGACCGCGCTCGCCGCGGGCCATTGGACGATGTCCTATTCCATCGCGTTCGCCCCCGAGGCGCCGATCCTCGCCGAGGGCGCGACCGGCGGAAAGCTCCGCCTCTGGAACATGCCGAGCGGGCTCCGCGCCGAGCACCAGCATCATCGGGGCGACATTCACGGCGTCGCCTGGTCGCCCGAGGGCCACCGTCTCGCCACCGCCTCCGAGGACAAAGACGTCATCCTCTGCGGCCTCGACCCGAAAGATCCGATCCTCCGCCTCACGGGCCACACGGGCCTCGTCTTTTGCGTCGCCTGGTCCCCCGAGGGCCGCCGCATCGCCTCCGGCTCGGCCGATCGCACCATTCGAATCTGGGACGCGCACACCGGCCTCCCGCTCGCCCGGTACGAATTCCCCGAAGACTTCGCCTATCGCCTCGCCTTTTCGCCCGACGGCGTCCTGCTCGCGTCGACGCACCCTTGCACGGCGCGCATCTGGAATACGCAGGCCACCCTCAAAGCCGTGGCGCCTGCGCCGCGCCTCCTCAGCGCAGGCCCGCTCGCCGCCGATCTCGACCCGCTGCCCGGCGCGCTCGTCGCCCTGCTCCGCGTGAATCGCTCAGCGCCGCTCTCGCTCCTCCGCGATTTGCTCGCTCTCACCGCCGGACGACCCTCGTCCCCCGAAGCCCAGCGCCTCGCGCGCCACCCCGGGACGAGCGCCCTCGCCGCGCTCCGCTGGCCACCACAAGCCCGCATCGCGCTCGTCTTGCTCCTGCTCCGCGACTACGAGGACGCCTCGTTTGCCCCGCCAACCGACACCTCCGCCGCCGAGATTCGTTTCGCCCTGATCGACGCCCTCGCCGGCGGCGCCTCCGAGCCCGACGCGCCGCCCTTGCCCCTCGCGTACCTCGAACACGCCCTCGATGTCGTCGACGATCGCCTGCTCGTTCTGCTCGGCTCCCTCGGCCCCGAGGCGTGCGCCGACGATCCCACCCTGCCGCTCGTGATGCTCGGGCGCCTCGCTCAGCTCGCCCCGCGAATCGCCCTCGATCGCCGGCTCCTCGCCTTGCGTGTCCCCGCGCAGAGCCTCGGCGCTGCGGAGGCGCGGGGCCCCTGGCTCGAACCCTCGGGATTTTCCTCGTCGGGCCATCTCCTCCAGCTCGTCCCCTCGCAATGGGCCTTGCCCGACGATCTCCGGCAGTATCGCGCCCTCGCCGGCGGCCTGCTCTACCGCGCCCGCTTTGGCCGCGAGCCGCCGCGCCTGCGCCCGCTCGTGCTCGTCCTCGACGTCTCACCCACCGCCTTCGGCCCGGTCGAGGCCATGCTCCGGCAAGCCGCGCACGCCCTCGCCGCGTCCCTGCTCGACGTCGGCCTGCCCGCCTATTTCATTGCAGCCGGCGGCAACAACGAAGCGCGGGCAATCGCCCACCGCGCCGACCTCTTCGAAGTGCTCACGGCCCGCGCGCGCGAGCCCGTGCATACCGGACAAACCCTGGCCCTCGCCGCCGAGCTCTGCGCGTCCTTGCCCATGCACGGGCCGCTCGAACCCACGATCGTGCTCCTCTCGCATCCGTCGTTCGGCGAGGAGGACCTCGACGTCCCCGCGCCCAAGGACCTCGCCGGCTTTTTCGTGCATTACCCGGGCCACCCCCGGGAGCCCGCGTGGCAAAGGCGATGCAAGCGCGCCGTCTGCCTCGGCCCCGACGACGAAGGCCTGCTCGCGGCGGCCCTCGGGCAGGTGCTCGCGTGACCTCGTCTCCGGAATGGCGCCCCGCGCGGTTTTACCGGACCGACGGCGCGCGCCTCACCTGCACCCTCTGCCCCTTCGCATGCGCGCTCGCGGACGGCGATCGCGGCCGCTGCCACGTCCGGCAGAGGCGCGGCGACACGATGGAAACGGCGACCTACGCGACGTCCGTCCTCCACGCCCAGCCCATCGAGCGCAAGCCGCTGTATCACGTTCATCCAGGAAAAACCGTCCTCACCGTGGCCGCGCCGGGCTGCACGTTCGCCTGCACGTATTGCCAGAACTTCCCCCTCTCGCAGCACGGCCGCATCGAGGCGCCGTGGACCGCGCGTCCCATCACGGCGCGAGAGCTCGTCCGCGCGTGCGCGGAGAAAGACGCGCTCCTCGCCTTCTCGTACACCGAGCCCCTCCTCGCCGCCGAGCTCGCACTCGACGTCGCCGATCTCCGGGGCGACCCCGGCCCCGCCATCGTTTGGAAGACCAACGGGTTCGTCACGAAACACGCCGCCCGGCTCGTCGCCCCGGCCCTGCTCGCCGCCAACGTCGATCTGAAGACGCCGGCCGACGTTTCGCACCGCAAGCTCACCGCCGCGCCGCTCGCGCCCGTCCTGGAGGCGCTTTCCATCTGGAAAGAATGCGGCGTCTGGCTCGAAATCTCGACCCCACTCATCCCGGGCCTCAACACGGACGACGCCTCGCTCCGCGCCCTCGCCGCGCTCGTCGTTTCGTTCGGCGCCGAGACCCCATGGCACCTCGTCCGTTTCCACCCCGATTACCGCCTCCAGGAAGCCCCCCCGACACACCCCGACCTCCTCCGCCGCGCCGTCGCCCTCGCGAAGGACGCCGGCCTCATGCACGTGTACGTCGAGCGCGCGCTCGGCGAGGACGGGCGCAATACATCTTGCGCGGGCTGTGGCCAGGCCGTGATTCGAAGAGACGTGTGGGCGCTCGCGGAGAACAACCTCCTTCACGGAACATGCCCTCATTGCTCACGGAAGGTCCCCGGGCGATGGGACGAGGTGCCGACATGACGAAACGCGAATTCGTCGAATCCCTGCCCGACCTCATCACGCCCGAGGAGTATGCGGCCGATCCCGAGGGCCGGAAGGTCAAGCTGCTCATCCGGCCGACGGCGGACGGCGTGGAGGTGATCGGCGACGCCGTCCGGCCCAAGGAGCTCGAAGAGATCCTCCTCGCCCTCGACCCGGCCGTCCTCGAGCAAATGCTCTGCGGCTAGCCTGCAAGTCCGGGCGTTCGTGGTAGGTTTGTACTCAAACCATGCCGTACCCGGGATCGCGTCCCCTCCGCGCGCACGAAACGATCCTCTCCCGCGCCCTGGTCGCCGGCGCAGCGGCCCTCGCCCTCGGCCTCGTCACAGCCCCGTCCCACGCCGAGCCCGCGAGCGAGCCCCCCGAGGCGACCATGCCCTCGCCGCGTGGCCCGACGATCCCGCCCTATCCCGAAGGCGCGACGGGCGACGCCGACGTCATGCTCGCCATTCTGGTGCGCTCCGACGGCAAGGTCACCGAGGCCCGCGTGATCGAAGGGCCCGAGCCGTTCGCCAGCGCCGCGGCCGCCGCCGCCTCGTCGTGGGAGTTCGAGCCCGCGCGCCGCAATGGAAAACCCCTCAGCGCCCGCATCCGCTTCCTCGTCTCGTTCCGCGCGCCCGCCCCCGTCCCCGAGGCCCCCGCGCCGCCCGCAGAAACGTCCCCCGCGCCCGCGACAAACCCGGCCGCGCCCGCCCCGCCCGCGCCTCCTGCCAAACCCCCGGCGCCCGAGGCCATCGAGGTCCGCGTCCAAGGCGAACACCAGGCGCCGACGACGCGCACGATGTCGCGCGTCGAGGTCCGCCAGCTCCCCGGCGCATTCGGTGATCCTTTCCGCGCCATCGAGGCCATGCCCGGCGTCACGCCCATCGCCTCGGGCGTCCCCTATTTCTTCGTGCGCGGCGCGCCGCCCGGCAACGTGGGATATTTCCTCGACGGCATCCGCGTCCCGCTCCTCTTCCACGTGGCCGCGGGGCCAAGCGTCATTCACCCCGGCCTCGTCGATCGCGTGGATCTTTATCCCGGCGGCTTCCCTTCGCGGTATGGCCGGTTCACGGGCGGCATCGTCGCGGGCACCGTCCGCGAGCCCGAAAACCGCCTGCACGGCGAGGGCAACATCCGCTTGTTCGACGCCGGCGCGATGGTCGAGGCCCCGTTCGCGAACGGCCGCGGCGCCGCGCTCGTCGCTGGCCGATATGCATATCCCGAGCTGGTCCTGAAGCTCGCTTCCCCGGGCATCGAGCTCGGCTACTGGGACTATCAGGCGCGGATCCATTACGACCTCACGCCCTCGGACCGCATCAGCGTGTTCGCCTTCGGCTCACACGACTACCTCGCGCAGATCGACGAGGACGACGGCGAAAAGGAGGTCGTCGTCGCCGGCCAGTTCCACCGCATTGATTTTCGTTACGATCGGAAGCTCGGCAACCGCGGGAAATTGCGCCACGCGATCACGCTCGGCTACGACGAGAGCGAGGCCCGCGGCGGCGAAAACGCGGGCAAAACGTGGCTGCTCGGCTCGCGCACCGAGCTCACCTTGCGCCCCTCGGACCTCGTGACCGTGCGCGCGGGCGCTGACGCGTACGTCGAGCGCTTCAAGATCGACATCGAGGAGGACGACGACGACGCGCCGAGCCCGAACGACCTCGCGCTCCTGCGGCAGCTCACGAGCCGCGACGATTTCACCGCCGCCATCTGGGCCGACGCCGTGATCCGCCCCCTGCCCGCGCTCGAGCTCGTCCCCGGCGTGCGCTCCGACATCTTCACGTCCGACGGCGTCGCCAAGGCGACCTTCGATCCGCGGCTCGCGAGCCGCCTCGAGGTCGGAAAACGCTTCACGATCGTCGGCGCGTTTGGCGTGTCGCACCAGCCCCCGAGCTTCCTTGGCGCGGCCCCAGGCCTCCAGATCGGGGGATTGCAGGGCGGCGTGCAAACGGGGCTCTTATCGAGCGCGGGCGTCGAGATGGCCCTGCCCCTCGACATCACTGCGACCGTGACGGGCTTTCGTGGCGCGTTCTTCAACCTGAGTGATCCGATCGGCAATCGCCCCCCCGCGACGGAGCTCGGGTATGCCCGCCAGGCGGAGCTCCGCGGAACCGGCAGCACGTACGGCATGGAGCTTTATCTCCGACGCAGCCTCTCGAAGCGCCTCGGGGGGTTCCTCTCGTATACGCTCTCGCGTTCGCTCCGCCATATCGGTAACCAAACGTTCGAGTCGGCCTACGACCGACGGCACGTCATGAACCTCGCGGCCTCCTACGACCTCGGCAGGAACTGGAAGATCGGCGGCCGCATCGTCTTTTACACGGGCTCCCCGATGATCCTCGATTACCGGGTCCGCCGCCGTGATCTCGGCCTGCCGGACGAACCCGACGAGGGACCGGATCTCCCGGACACCCCCGAGGACCACGCGCAACGCGAGGAGCTCCGGAAGCTGCTCGCGAACTACGTGCAGAGCCTCAACTTGCCCGACCGCCTGCCCGCGTTTTTCCGCCTCGACGTGCGTCTGGAAAAACGGTGGACGTTCCCGAACGGGCGCTGGCTCTCGTTCACCGTGGAGGTCCTGAACGCGACCGCCGGCAAGGAGGTGACGCAATATGAATGCTCGTTCCAGGACGGATGCGCGCCCGAGGAGATCGGGCCGCTCGTGATCCCGAGCATCGGCGTCGAGGGCGGTTTTTAGCGGATCAAGGGCCCAGGACGAGATATCGGATGCCGATGTCGCTCGTCGTGTTGAACTCGTAAAGCGCGACGTGGATCCGGCCGACCCCGTCACGGTCGAACGTCGCGCCGAACGGAGAAAACCCCTCCGTCACGACGGCCTGCTTGGGCCCGCTGGGGACGGGCGCGGCGACGACGAGTTGTCCCGCGGTCGGCGAGGCAAACTTGACCCTCGAATAAAAGAGACGCACGGCGCCCGCCTCGTTGGTCACGATTCCCAGCGGATATACCGTGCTGTCCTCTGGTACCTTTTCGAGGGGCATGACGGTCCATGTGTCCTTCCCTTCGCGCGTCGCGTACACGAGTTCGAACGTGAAATCCGAGAGCTGGCGTAATGCGAGGATGTGGGGTTTGCCCTGGGGGTTCGCGTCGTCCGCCGCGGTGGTGCCCAGCACGAGGCGATACGCGTCCGCTTGCAGGGTCCCCGCGCCGAGCGGCATGACGACCTCGCGCGCGTGCGGCGGCGTTTGCCAGTGGAGCTCCCACGCGCCATTCACGGCCTCCCACGCGATGAGGTGCGGCGCGCCCTCG
Organism: Polyangium sorediatum; assembly: GCF_029946465.1. Lineage (NCBI taxonomy): Bacteria > Pseudomonadati > Myxococcota > Polyangiales > Polyangiaceae > Polyangium > Polyangium sorediatum. Next base: position 288,373 of record NZ_JARZHI010000005.1, on the reverse strand, counting down.
GGCGAGACCACGACCGGGAACGGAAAGGGGGTCCCGCCCAGCGTCTCGATGGACCAGGACGAACTACCATATCGCCCCAAAAGAAGCTCGTCGCCGGGACCACGGAACCCAGCAAAGAGCTCACCGGTTTTACCGAGCGCGAATCCCCGGGCCAGGTGCGTTCCCTCCTCGGGGACGTCTCCGACGAGGCTCCACCCCTCCGTGGTGAACGACCACAACGAAGCCCCGAAGGCCCCGTCGTTCACGAGCGCGACCGGCAAATCCGGCACAATCGACACGAGCCCGGCCGTGGCCGAATCAAACGGCGTCGGGATCACCTTCCAGTCGCCCACGGCCTTGCGCACGGCGTAAAACCCCTTGTATTCGCCCGTGGCCGACGAAAAGAGGATCCGGGGGTGGCAGGACGCATCGAGCGAGAGCGCGGGGGCGTCGTTCCGATATGCGGGCGGAACAGAAAGCAGCTCCTCTTCGAGGACCTGGCAAGGCGCTTCCAGGCCGCAAAGCGGCTGCGCGGGGCCCGAAGGATTCGTGAGCGGCTTGCACAGCGCAGACGGACCCGCGCCCAAACCGCCCACGCCGGACGAGCCGCCGGCGCCCCCGGAGCCGCCTGCGCCGCCGCTCCCGGACGTGGAGGTGTCGATCGTATCCACCACGGGCCCGCAGCCCGCGAGCCCAGCCGAGAAAACAAGAAAGGCAAGAAGGTACTTCATGGGCGCATGGTACCAGGAGCCCGGTCGGTCCGCGAGGCGCCAAAAAGCCTGTCAGGGGCTCGACAGGAGGGCGCCGATGAACCTGGACGCGTAGCTCGACACCAGGAGATCCGGCAACGTGTCGCCGTTCAACCGCCCGACGGCGAGCGAATACCCGGACCAGACATACGGGAACGTCACCTCGGCGTTGAAGTGCCCCGCCGCGTCCTGGAAATGCAGCGGGATCTTTTGATCAAACGAGGCGACGCTCGCGATGTCGAGCCTGCCGTCGAGGTTCAAATCGACGAGGAAGACCTTCCGGAGCTGCTTGCCTGCAGGCACGAGCGTCGGCTCCGCGAGTTCGCCGGCCGGCATTCCCTTGAAGAGGCGCAGATCCGCGAGGTCTGTGAAGATGCTCGGCGCGACCACGAGATCCGTTTGTCCGTCCTCGTCGACGTCGCCGGCCGCGAGCGCGCCCACCTCGAGATCACATAACTTCGTGGCGAGCTTCGTGAAGGCCCCGTTGCCCTCGTTCTCGAACGTATCGATCCGCGTGCTGATCCCGAGGACGAGCTCGGGCAAACCATCCCCCGTGCGATCCACGAGCGTCGCGGAATCGACGTCGAACCCGACGGCTATCGTGAACTTGGTCTTCGGCGAGAGTCCTCCCACGCCGTCATTGAGGAGGGCCTGCGCGTCGTACGAACCGACGAGGAGGACGTCGTTGTCGCCGTCGGCGTCGAGATCCTCGACGAAAAGCTCGTGTGTCGCGTCGAGGACGCCCGGCACCGGCACGGGCGCGCCGAAATGGCCGGCGCCGTCATTGTGGAGAACGTGCACCACCTGCGTGCCGAGCGAAAAGGCGAGGACGAGGTCGAGCGAGCCGTCGCCGTTCATGTCCCCGAGCGCGACCCGCGACGTCGACTGGGTATTCGGCACCTGCACCGGCGGGAGGAGGTGCCCCGTTCCATCATTCTGCGCGATCCAAACGCCGCCGCCTGCGAGCACGGCGTCGTCGTCGCCATCGCCGTCCACGTCGCCGAGCTGGATCGTTTTGGCAGAACCGTTCGCCACCACGACCTGGCGCGGAACAAACCCTTGGGGTCCGTTGGACACGAGCGCGTTCAGGCCATACAGCGTGTTGAGGACGACGTCCTCGTCGCCGTCCTGCTCCAGATCGAGCGACACCATGGGCCCGGTCCAGACGCCTTCGGGGACCCATAGATCCGCGCCGAGCGCGAACGTGCCCGTGCCATCGTTCGTCAGCACGCTGAGCCCCTGCGGATCGCCGGCCTGGACGTCTGCCGAAAGGAAAATATCCTTGTCGCCGTCGGCATCGGCGTCGATCACGAGGACCGGGGACGCGTCCTTTCCGACGGGCACTTCCTGCAGGGCAAATGTGAACTCGCCCGTGTTCCGGGCGATCACGATCTCGTCCTGCAATCCATCCGTCGTGAGCGCGTCGAGCAAGCCATCGCCGTCGATGTCGTCGAGCAGCACGTTCACGCTGAACGATCCGGCGCCCGTCGGAATCGGGACTTCGATGGGCGCGGCGAACGAAAAATTCCCCAGGTTCTGGTAGAATCGCAGCGCGTTGGTCGTCGGCGCGAACGAGGCGAGATCCGGATCGAGATCCCCGTCGAGATCCCCGGCCACGATGACATACCCTTCCGGGTTCGTGGAGATCGTCTTCGGCGGCCCGAAGGTGCCGCCCATGTTCTCGCGCACGATCAGGCCGCCGAGGGCCTCGAGCATCATGGCGAGATCCGGGTCCCCGTCGCCGTCGAAATCAGCAAGCGTGAAGGCGCCGATCGGCGCGTCGGGCGTCTGTATTTTGGTGAAATGGCCCGCACCATCATTTGTCCAAATGACGAGCGCGCTCGCCATGTCCTGGCCGAACGTCATCACGACGTCCGTGTCTCCATCCACGTCCACATCTCCGAGCGCCACCGCGCGGATCGGGGCCCCCGAGAAGATTGGCCTCGCGCCGAGGCTCCCGTCGCCGAAGTTCCGGAACCACACGAGGTTCTCGCTGCTCCAGGCGACGACATCGACCCGCCCATCGCCGTCGAGATCCGCCTTGCCCACGATCATCAGGTCCGAGGGCCCTGGGAACGAGGAGAAGCTCGTGTAGCAGCGCTCGTCGGGGTTCGTCACGCCGTCGTGGCATCCATCCGACGTGCAATCGTTCCCGCAGCCGTCGTTATCGACCCCATTGCCGTCGTCGCAAGCCTCGGTTGGATCCAGGACGCCGTCCCCGCAGACCTCCAGGGTGCAGTTCGACCGGCAGCCGTCGCCGCCGAGGGTATTGCCGTCGTCGCACGCCTCGCCGATTCCGGTATGCAGGATGCCGTCGCCGCACGTCTCGTACACGCAGAGGGCATTGCAGCCGTCGCCATCCTCGTCGTTACCGTCGTCGCACTGCTCCTGCCCGGTGTCGTTGGTGATGCCGTCCCCGCAAAACTCGATCTTGCAGGCAGAATTGCAGCCGTCACCGCCGAAGAAATTGCCGTCGTCGCATTCCTCGTTGCCTTCGAGTTCGCCGTCACCGCAGAACGGGAGCCCCTGGCACTGGCTGTCGCAGACGGCCGTGTCCGGCGGATCGCAGGTCTCGTACGGCGCCTCGATCACGCCGTTGCCACATTTCGCGAGCGTGCAGTCGTTGGGACACCCGTCGAGGTTGATGCCGTTCCCGTCGTCGCAATCCTCGCCCGGATCGACCACGCCATTGCCGCAGCTCTCCAGATCGCAGGTCGCGCTGCACCCATCGCCGTTCAGCTTATTGCCGTCGTCGCAATGTTCGAGCGGATCCACGACGCCGTTGCCGCACGCCTCGCCTCCCTGCTCGGGCACGCAGCCGGCGCTGCATCCGTCGCCGTCCTCGGTGTTGCCGTCGTCGCAGATCTCGCCCTCGCTCAACTCGCCGTCACCACACGCGGGGGGCTTCGTGGGGCCTTCGTCTCCACAGGCGATCGCGAGCACCAAAAGCGGGATGATGAGCAACGTCCTTCGCATGAGGCCTCCCGGAAGTGGGGAAAGGAAGTCCGCGCGAGCGACGATTCCACAAGCCCCACGCACCGTCACGCGAATCCCGCGTCGAGCACGATTACCCCGCGCGCCGCTCCAGGATCGCGAGGCGCTCCCATTCAAAAATGCCCTCGTATTCGGTCGACCAGTACCGCGGGGCCCAGGCGTCCGCGCCCTCGTCGCGAAGGACGTCGAGCCCCGCGTCCCGCCCGAGCGCGGCGAGCTCCGCGGGCGTGACGAACCCACGAATGGGCTCGCCGAGCACCCGCGCGGCCACGCGCCCGCCCACGAGCAAGATCCGCTCGATCCGGGGCTCGCGTGGAGGCACGTACGTGAGCGCGAGCCGGCTGCCCGGCGCGCTCGCCGCGCCGACGGCGTGGAGCGTGCCCGCAATGGCCGCGCGCGTGAGATACACGGTGACGCCCTCCCATATCCAGAACGAGGGCGCGTCCACGGAAAAACCCTCCCGCGCGAGCGAGGCGCCGAGGTCGTCACGCTCGAAATCGACGGGCACGAGCCGCACCTCGCGCGCCTTGGGCTCGATCCGCGCGGCCCGCAGGCGCGCCCGTTTGTCGCGTTGTGTGCTCGGGTGATCCACCTCGAAGACGGCCGCGTCTCCGAGCTCGTCCATCCGATATGCGCGCCCGTCGAGGCCCGCGCCGAGCACGACGAGCTGCCGCACGCCCGCGGCGAGGCTCTCGCGGAGCGCGTCGTCGATCGCCCGCGTCCGCAGCGCGACGTGGTACGTCATGCCGAGCGACGCGAGGCCGAGCCCGCGGTGCACGAGCCCGGTCGCGCGCTCCGAGACCGCCGCGCGGGCCGCGATGCGCGCCACGAGCGAAAGCGGCCGCGGGACGAGCGCGCCCGCGATGGGATCGTGCGCGCCCTCGAAAGGAGCCGGAAGATCGGTGTAAACCGCCCGGATCGTGGCCACGGCCATGGATGTCAAGCTGGGACGACCGTCGTGCACGGACCCTTGATACCACGAACGTGAGCCTTGCGCGTGGCCTCCGCGCGGGTGCATGATGGGCTCGATCGAAGGGCGCGTGTAGAGACACCGAGATGGACGTCGTCCTGTCGAAATCGTGGCTCCGGCCCCTCCTTTTCGTGCCCATGGGCCTCGTGGTCCTCGCGGGCGTGCTCGTCGAGGTGCTGAAGCCACTCTACGAGCTGCCGAGCCGAAGCGGGATCGTGCCTTTCCTGTCGATGAGTTACGAGGGCAACGTGCCGACGTTCTACACGGCGGCGCTCCTCGGGCTCACGTCGCTCCTGCTCGCGCTTGCCGCCGCAGCGACGCGGCGGGCGGGTGAGCGGTTCGTCGCGCACTGGTGGGGGCTCTCGGCGGGCTTCGCCTACATCGCGGTGGACGAGGTCTTCGAGTTTCACGAAATGGCAGGCACGTTCGTGGAGCTCTCGGGCGTCCTCTACTTCAGTTGGGTGATTCCGGCCGCGGTCGTGGTGCTCCTCGTGGGCCTCGTGTACGTCCCGTTCCTGCGGCATCTGCCGCTGCGGACGAGGATCCGGTTCCTCGTCGCGGGCGCGATTTACGTGGGCGGCGCCGTCGGGATGGAGCTGCCGCTCGGATACTGGACCGAGAAGAAGGGCATGCACAACCTCGGCTACGGGCTCCTCGACGCGGTCGAAGAGTCGCTCGAAATGCTCGGCATCAACCTGTTCGTGCTCTGGCTCGTCGATCACCTCGCGGAGAAGGGCGTCACCCTGCGCTTCGCGACCCCGGCGCCCGAAGCGCCGGCCGAGCCCGCGCCCGAGGCCGAAGCCGCGGACGCGCCATGACCACGCTCGATGCGACGAGGCCCGCCGAGAGCGCCAAGCAGGCCCGCTCCGTCTACATCGCGGGCCCCGTCTACGATTGGGTGTTTTTCCTGCTGCCGCCGATCGTCTCCGTGCTCGTCGGCGCGCTCGTCTCGGGCACGTGGATCGCCACGGACCGATTCTGGCTCGCGGGCAAGCGGGTCACCTGGAGCACGCTGCTGCTCGGGATCGTCGTCAACGCCCACCTCGTCGCGGTGTTCGTCCGCAGCCACCTCAATCCGGACGTCTTTTCGCGCCACAAGATCCGGTTCGTCGTCGTCCCGATCGCCGCATTCGCCGCGATGATGACCTCGATGTGGGCCGTGGTGATCGCCACGGTGCTCGTCACGTTCTGGGACGTCTATCATTCGGCGCTCCAAACCTTCGGCCTCGGACGCATTTACGAGCGGAACCAGGGCAACGATCCCACGACGCTCCGCAGGCTCGATCTCGGCCTGAACCTCTTGCTCTACGCTGGCCCCATCGTCTCGGGCGCCACGATGCTGGCGCATTTCCAGAAGTTCGAGCTCTTCGAGGACGTCGGCGCCCTCTTCCTCACCGAGATCCCGACCGCGATGTCGGCCCACCAGCGCCCCATCGCCTGGGCCGTGATCGTCGGCGGAGGCCTCTTCCTCGTGCATTACGTGGTCACCTACGTTCGCCTCGCGCGACGCGGCCACGTGGTCAGCTTTCCCAAGGTGTTTTTGCTCGCCACGACGGGCCTCTGCTCGATCTGGGCGTGGGGGTGGAACCCGTTCGGGCAAGCCTTTCTCATCATGAACCTCTTTCACGCGGTGCAGTACTTCGGCCTCGTCTGGTGGTCCGAGCGGCGCGTGCTCGTCCAAAGGTTGCGGCTCCAACAATTCCGGCGCGGCGCGCCCCTCGCCGCCGCCGTGTTCGCCTGCGTGACCCTCGCGTACGGCGCCGTCGCCGAAATCACCTCCGACGGCAGCCGCGCGCTCTGGAGCCTCGTCCAGACCGTCGCCCTGATGCATTTTTTCTACGACGGTTTCGTTTGGTCCGTCCGCAAACGACAAATATGACGCATCCGCACGTCGAAAGGCCCCTGCCCATTCCAGTGACCAGGGGGCATTCCCACCCCGCACGCGCTCCGGAGGCCTGAAAAGGCAAGGATTCGTCGGGATGGATATCGCGGAGCGGAACGATTCTGGGTAAGATGGCCGGGATGCGACTCGAAAAGCTCCTGCACTCCACGCTCGTCGCGCTCTCGCTCGCCGCGGTCGCGGCGCTGCCCGCGTGCTCGAAGACAGAAGCCAAGGCCGAGGCCGAGGTGACGGCCGAGAACATCGCGGCCGAAGACGCGATCACGGAGCAACACGAAGCTGCCACCGTGACGTGGGCCGTCGCGCCGGAAGGCAAGGTGAAGGCCCGCTTCAAGGCGCCCGACGGGGCGCCGCTCGACAACGACGTGACCGGCACGGTCCTCGTGAAGCCCACGCGCAAGGGCGCGGAGCCCGTGAGCGCGAAGCTCGTCTTCGACGCGAAAGCCGGCGTCCACACGGCCGACATCCCCAAGCTCGAAGACGACCTCACCGAGGTCAGCTACGACGTCCAGGTGAAGGGCAAACCGCTGAAGAGCACGCTCTACGTGCCCAAGGGCGGCACGCACGAGCTCGTCGCGACCGCGAAGGTCAACGCCGACGTGAAGATCCCCGAGGGCAAAAAAGGCCCGAACGGCGGCATCCTCCAGGTCGCGGGCGACGATCTCATCGAGGTCGTGGCCGACGTGAAGACGGGCGAGACGCGCGTCTTCGTGCTCGACGACGATCTCAAGCCGATCCCCGTCGGCAAGCGGAAGGTGAAGCTCGGCGTCGTGGCGAGCGGGCCCGAGTTCGTCGAGCTCGACGCAGAGCCGAAGGGCCTCTACTTCACCGGCAAGCTCGTCGTGAAGACGAACCCCCACAAGCTGACGGTCATGGTCTACCCGGAGGACGCGCCGGCGCCGGTCGTCGTGCTCTGCGGCTGGCACCCCGGCGCGGTCGTCGTCGTGGGCCCGAGCGCGCCCGTGGTGGGCCTGTTCGTCGTGGCGAACTGGGCCCCGGTCGTCGTCGTCCCCACCCCCGGCGTCGTGGTCGTCGGCAAGGGCAAGGGCAAGGGCAAGTGGCACTGGAAGGGCCACAAGAAGGGCGCCAAGGTCCACATCCACTTCTGAGCGCTCGTCCCCCCGGCGAGGCAGGACATCTGCCTCGCCCGCGCCTCCGCGCTCGCCCGAGCGCGCCGTCAACCCGCCGTCAAGGAAACACTTCGCTGAGGAGCGCGTCGGCCGCGACCGGCTTGACGTAATGCCGGGAAAAACCCGCCTCGAAGGCGCGGCGTTTGTCATGCTCCTGGCCGTAGCCGGTCACCGCGACGAGCGTGATGCGCTCGCCGTAGGTCGTGCGAAGCTCGAGCGCGAGCTCGTAGCCGTCCATGACCGGCAAGCCGATGTCGAGGATGCCGATCTCGGGCCGGAACGTCGCCGCGAGGGCGAGCGCCTGCGGGCCGTCGTGCGCGACCACGACCTCGTGGCCGTGGCTCGTGAGCACCTCGGCGAGCATCTGCGCCGCGTCGCGGTTGTCGTCGACGACGAGCACGCGCCGCACCTTGCTGAGCCGCGGAGAGACGGGCGCAGGGAGGTCCGGCGAAGACGCGCGGCGTGGTGAGAGCGCAGGGAGGCGCACCTCGAACTCGCTGCCCCTGCCCGGGCCCTCGCTGCGCGCGCTCACCGCGCCCCCGTGCAGCTTGACGAGGCTCCGCACGAGCCCGAGGCCAAGCCCGAGCCCACCACCCGCACGATCGGCGCCACGCGCGCCCTGCACGAAGAGGTCGAAGATCACGGGCAGCATCTCGGAGGGGATGCCGCTGCCGTCGTCACGCACGGTGACCACGACCTCGTCCCCCTCGCGCCGCGCGGCGACCGCGATGTGCCCGCCCGCGTCCGTGTACCGGGCCGCATTCGTGAGCAAATTCGCGAGGACTTGCGCCATGCGGGTCTCGTCCACCTCGACGACGAGCCCCTCGGCCGGCACGTCCACGCGGAGCTCGTGCCGCTTCTGCTCGAAGAGCGGGCTCGCGATCTCGATGGCCTGCGAGAAGACACGGGCGATCTCGATGGGCCGCGTGCTGAGCTGGATCTTGCCGCGCATGATGCGCGAGACGTCGAGCAGGTCGTCGACGAGCGAGACGAGGTGCTGGACCTGGCGCTCGATGACGTCACGCTCGCGCTCGAGGCCGTCCGTGCGCCCCTTGAGGCGCATCAGGTAGAGCGCCGTGAGGATCGGGGAGAGGGGGTTTCGAAGCTCGTGCCCGAGGAGCGCGAGGAACTCGTCCTTGCGCCGATCGGCGTCGCGCGCGATCTCGTACGCGCGGCGCAGCTCCGCCTCGGCCTGCTTGCGATCCCCGATGTCCATGCAGATGGACAGGCACTGGACGCTGCCGTCTCCATGCACGACGGGCGCCGAGTAAAGGGACATGTCGATGCTGTGGCCGAGCTTGTGCTTGCGCTCGACCTCGATGTCCGAGAGCACCTCGCCCTGCGCGACCCGCGCGAGGAACGCCTCGGTCTCGTGAGGTTTGTCCGTGATGGGCAAGAAGCGCCCCACGGCCTCGGCCGCGGACCAGCCGAACATGCGCTCGGCCGCGGGGTTCCACACGCGCACGGTGGCGTCGGTGTCGAGGATCATGGCCGCCACGGGGCACGCCGCGATGAACGCGGTGAGCGTGCGGTTCTCGTGCTCGAAGGCGGCGTGCAGCATGGCCCGGTCGAGCGCGACCGCGCTCCTGTGCACGAGCTCCTCGGCGATCGAAGCGCCGTCCGCGTCGAGCGCGCCCTCGGCGCCCCAGCCGAAGAGGAGCACGCCGATCGTGCGGCCGCGAGCCACGAGCGGGTGGCAGAGCAGCGAGCCCGGCGTGACCACGCCCTCCCCGCTCGCAGGCGGGAAGCGCGCCTCGATCGCGGCCTTCGACGAGAGCCGCAGGCGCTCGCCCGTGCGAAAGGTGAGCGCGAGCGGGCTGTTCGCGTCGACGGGGAACGACGGGCTCGGCGTGCGGCTCGTCCACGGCGCCGCGCCCTCGTGCTCCAGCACCACGAGCCTTTGCCCGTCCGGCGTGGGGATCGCGAGGACTGCGCGATCGGCCGTGAGGGCCGCGCGGGCGTCGACCACGACGGCGCGCGCGACCTCGAGCGGCGTCGTGGCCGCGGCGAGCGCGGCGGTCGTGTGCTGGAGGCGATCGATCCGCTGGGCGACGCGCGCGAGCTCGGCGCGGGCCTTCCGCTCGGCGTCGAAGAGACGCGCGCGATCGAGGGCGAGCGCGCACTGGCGCCCGAGCGTGACGGCGAGCGCGCGGTCCTCGTCGGTGAAGCGCACGCTCGTCGGGAAGCTGAAGCCCATCCCGCCGAGGACACGATCGCCCACGAGGAGCGGGAGCGCGATGCGGGGTCCACGCGGCCCGACCGTGGCACGCGCGGCGTCTGGACAGGTGGCCGCCCACTCCGCTTCGGTCTCGATGAACACGGGCGCTCGTCGTTGCACGGCCATCGCGATCGGGGTCGATGCGCTCCGCGCGTGCCTTCGCCACTGCGCGAGCACCTCGTCGGGCATGCCCTTCGCGTCGAGGATCACGAACTCGTCGCCCTCGACCATCGCGACGACCGCCGCGCTCGCGCCGAGTGCAGCCGCGCCGAGGTCGAGGATCACCTTCGCGACGGCGTCTTCGCTCATCGCCGTGAGGAGCGCGATCGTGATCTCTTCGAGGCAAACGAGCCGCCGGAGAGCGCCACAAGGGTGCGTCTCGCCCGCCCGCGCGGCAGCTCCGCTTTCCTCCCGTACCTCCCGTACCACTGAGGATCGAGCGTCCGAGGTGAAGAAGAGATCGCTCCCCGTATCCCCCTCCCAATGTCCAGCACGATCCATGATTTGTAGGAAATCTTCCCCGCTTGGGCCGAACCGCGAAACCCGTGAAGATCCTGATCCTCCGTCGGGGAATTCCGCAGCGGGATGGGCTCGTTCCTGCGCGAAATCACCGGGGAATTGCGTCCTTCGGCGCCTCGAGGGCGGCCGAGAGATCCCGCACGCAGCGCGGCAAGGCGGCCGGATCGGGGCTCGCCGCGAGCGCACGTGCGGCCTCGGGTGAGACCCCAACGAGCAGGCACTCGGCCCCGACCAGGCGGAGTGCGCGCGAGAGGCGCAGGATGAACGCGAGGGCCTCGTCGTCGATCAGGCGCGCGCCGGTCACGTCCACGATCACGCGGCGCGCCGATCGTTCCCAGGCCGCGCGGAGCGCGCGCTCCTCGATGTCCGCCGCGCGCGCCCGATCGATGCGGCCCACGAGCGGCAGGAGCAGGACGCCCGGGAGCACGGGCGCGAGGGGCGCGCCGAGCTCGCGGATGAGCGCGTGTTGCGCCTCGATCCGCGCCTCCTGCCGCGCGTGCGCCTCCTCGAGCTCCATGTGCTCGACGAGCGCCTCCTCGGCGAACGCGCGGGCCCGGATGGACTCGTCGAGCGCGCGCTCGAGCTCGCCGAGCTCGTCGTCCTCGAAGGTCGAGAGCCCGACCTCGGGCGCGCCCCACGCCATGTCGGCGAGCCGGTCGAGGATCCGCTGGATGCGTTCCCGGGCAGGCGCGGGAAGGCTGCTGCACGGCGGCGGCGGACGGCGCTCGGCGCGATGGGCGCAGAACGGCGCGGCGCGCACGGCGCCGAGCGGATCGTCGAAGGAGAAGCCGCGCACGTCGTCGAGGCGCGGGGCGGCGTCGTTCATGCCGAGGCGCGCCGCGAGCCCGCGCGCCGGCTCGGCTTCGAAGATCGCGCGCGCGGAAGCGAGGTGCTCGACGTCCCCCGCGAGCTGCCCCCAGCGCTGCATTTGCGCGAGGATCCACACGCCGTATTCGACGAACGGCGTGGGCGTGAAGCCGAGGCGCTCGGGGCCGAGGGGGTCGCTCGGGCTCATGGGATCGCCGGCGAGGCCTTTTTCCAGGGCGCCGCACACCTCCGCGGGCAAGTAACCTCGGGCGACGACGAGGCCCGCGGCGGCGCGGCGGCCTTCGGGCTCCATCCGCTCGAGCTCGGCCTGGGCCTCGACGACGGCTTCGAGCAGCGCGCCGGCGCGCTCGGGCCTCTCGCGCCAGAGCCTCGGCCCGAACGAGAGCGTGCAGCAGGGATGGCCCTGCCAAACCTCGCGGCTCTGCATGCAGTCCACGCCGCCGCCTCGATCCACGACGAGCTGCGCGAACGGCTCGGGGAACATCGCGCCGTCGATGCGCCCGAGCGCAAGCCAGCGCGGCATGCGCGGCGGCGGCACCTCGCGGATCGCCACGTCCTTGAGCGGATTCACGCCTCCACGCGCGAGCCAGTCGCAGAGCAGGTAATACTGCATCGAGAAGCGATGCGGCACGCCGAGCACCTTGCCGGCGAGCTCGCGCGGCGTGGTGATCCGGCCGAGGGCCTTGGCCACGACGAGCGTGCTGCCGTTCTGGTTTTGCAGGGCGCGCACGCGGATGGGGGCGGCGCGGCCGTCGATCCCGAGGCCGGTGGCGAGGGCGAGGGGCGCGAGGAGGTGCGCCGCGTCGACCTTGTCGTGCGTGAGCAGACGCCGCACGGCGTCCCAGCTCGGGGCCCGGCGGAGCTCGACGGAGAGCCCCTTCTGCTCGAAAAAGCCGCGCGCCGCCGCATAAAGGAGCGGCATGCTGCAAGCGATGGGCACGTAGACGATACGAAGGGTCATCCGCCCCCGGTCTCCTCGTCCCCCCCCGATCCTCCGCGGGCAAAGGTATCACGCGCCGCGCCCGCGGGCAGCCGAGCGAGCAGGAACATCATGTCTCGGGGCCAAGCCGGCGCGAGCGCGCGCCGTCGCCGGTGCCCGGCCGGGCCCAGCTCAGAACTCGCATTGGTTCGTCGCAGGATTACAATACGATCCTGCCGCGACGAACGGGCAGACGTCGCCGAAGTACTGCGTGCAGGGGATGCCGCAGGCGAACGCGGTGTGGGTGTAGCAGATCTGTCCGCCCGAGCAGTCGGCGTTCGAGGCGCAGCGGCAGTTGAAGTCGTCGGGGATCTGGTTGCCGTTCTCGTCGAGGCCGTCGCAGCACTCCGTGACGTAATAATCGCTCGCGCTGCAGTCGTCGTCCGCGCAGTCGGCGGCGCCGTCGCAGTCGTCGTCGAGGCCGTTCTTGCAGGCCGACGTGCCGAACTCGGGCTTGCCGGGGCCGCCATTGAGGCACGTCGCGCAGGCGCCGAAGCTCACGCAATCCGGATCGGCGCAGTCGACGTAGACGTCGCCGTCGTTGTCCTTGCCGTCGTCGCACTTCTCCTTCGGGTTCGGCTCGATCTCGACGTTGAGCACGAAGGGCCCCTCGTTCGCGCCTTGCTCCGGGTCGACGGTGTACCCGTCGAGGAACACGTAATACGTGCCCGGATAGAGCAGCGTGAAGTCGAGCCGCGCCGACCAGGAGACGCCCGCGCTGTCGTCGTCGCAGCCGATCTCCTTGCCGGAGTTGCACTTGCCCGTGCGCACGTAGAGCGTCGAGTCGAAGCTCGTCCCGATGGAGTCGAGGTGGACCCGCGAGGGCTGGTTCAGCACGAAATAAAAGACCGCCTCGCCGGCGTCGCCGCCGCAGAAGCCCTTCGTCTCGCTCACGTTGCCCGTGGTGTCGCCCGTGTACTGTCCCGTGCCGGGGATGAGCTTCGGCGACAGGCAGTTCGCCTGCTGGAGGATGCAGATCGGGTTGTTCGCGCAGTCGGGATCCTGGCAGTCGACGAGCGTGTCGTTGTCGTCGTCGAGCCCGTTGTTGCAAACCTCGGGCTTGGGCGCGCAGTTCGGCGCGAAGAAACACGCCGGGTCGGCGCAGTCGATCTTGTTGTCGCAGTTGTTGTCCTTGCCGTCGTTGCAGACCTCGGCCGTGCAGCTCTGGCAGGCCGGCGAGACGATGCAGTTCGGGTCGGCGCAATCGATGAGCTTGTCGCAATCCTCGTCGAGCCCGCCCACGCAGACCTCGGGCGTGCCCGGCGGCTGGCAGGCGCACGGGAAGATGCCGAAACAATCGGGGTCGGCGCAGTCGACGAGCAGATCACAGTCCTCGTCGGTCCCGTTGCTGCAAACCTCGGACTTCGCCTGGCAGGAGCAGGCGGCGGAGCCGAAGCAGTCGGGGTCGTTGCAGTCGATGCTCCCGTCGCAATCGTCGTCGAACCCGTTGTCGCAATCGAGCGACTCGCTCGGCTTGCAGCCGCACGCCGGCGTGCCCACGCAATCGCTGTCGAAGCAGTCGACGATGGTGTCGCAGTCGTCGTCCTCGCCGTTCGCGCAAGACTCGCCGCCCGGCTTCGGCACGCAGCCGCAGGTGGGCGCGACCTTGCAGGCGGGATCCGAGCAGTCGGCCACGCCGTTGCAGTCGTTGTCCGCCCCGTCCGTGCAGTTCTCGGGGCTGCCCGGAAAGACCTTCGGGTTCAAATCATTGCAGTCCGTGCCGCTACACGCGAGCGGAGGAAACCCATCCCCGTCGTCGTCGCGCGGGCCGTGTTGACAGAGGCCGTCCACGCAGGCGTCCGTCGTGCAGGGGTCCGCGTCGGTGCAGTCCTGGGCCACGATACACGGGGGCGCGCCGCCCACGCCGCCCTGCCCGCCGCCGCCGATGCTGGACGTCGAGGTCGCGCCCCCCACGCCGCCTTGACCGCCCGCGCCGCCCGGCCCCGAGATCGACTCCTCCGGGGGTGTGCCGATGCCGGTCCGGCTGCACGCCGCGAAGGAGAGGCCCGCGAACGCGAAGGCCGAGAGGAACGAGAGCGTCCGCGCGGGGCCACGGAACCGAGACGCGCGGGGAGCGGAGGGGAAGGTCGACATCGGGGTACTCACGTGAAGGCTCGCCCCGGCATCCCCGCGGCGGCCGTGCCGATGCTATCAAGCCGGGACGCCCCCGGGTGAAGTTCATGGCCGAGCTCGCCCGCGAACGTCCTCGCGCCCCGTGTCCGAGCAGGCCCTGACCTCCCCACGAACCTCCCTCGCCCCCGCGCGCGTGCTGCTGCGCGGGGCCGGGCCGAGCCTCGTCGTCGTGGCGGCCGCCGCGTGCGCGCAACGCGTCGCCCTGCCGCTCGCGGCCCTCTGGCTCGGCGACCGCGGCCCCCGCGACGCGCTCGTCCTGCTCGCGGTCGCGGCCGCCCTGAGCTTCGTCCGCGCCCGGGCCGCCGACGCCCTCGCGCGGCAGGTGCGCCTCCGCGTCGTCGACCTCTTCGTCGCGCCCCTCGAACACGGCGCGGTCGTCGCGATGCCGCCGGCGGCGGTCACGTCCGCGCGGCTCTCCACGGCGTTGCCCGTGCTCGTGAGCTGGGCCGTGGAGGGCGTGGCCGTCCTGTTCGCCAGCGCGATCGCCGTGCCCGCCGTCACTGCGCTGCTCGTCTCGGCGCTCGGGGCGTCGGCGCTCGCGCCGCTCGTCGCCGCGGGCTTGACGGGCGGGCTCGTCACGATGCTCGGCGCGTCGCACGTCGAGGCCGCGTGGGACGTGGTGTTCGAGCGGTCGCGCGTGCTGCTCGCGCGGGCGTCCGCGGGGTTTGCCGGCGCGGCCGAGCTCGTGGCGCACGGACGCGCGCGGGCCTTCGCCGCGGAGCTCCGGGCCGAGGTGTCGGCGTGGTCCTCGGCGGAGCTCCGCGCCCGCGCCACGAGCGCGATCACGGGCTGGGGCGCGCTGCTCGCGACGATCGCGGCGGCGCTCGGCGCGGCGGAGATCTTCGGCGTGAAGGCGTTCGAGGCCGGCGAGGGGCGCGACGTGCACCGATCGCTCCTCCTCGTGCTCGCCGCGATCCCGACGTTGCAGATGACGATCGCGGGCCTCGGGAATTTCGTCCACGCACGGGGGGAGCTCGTGTCGCTCGGGGGCATGCTCGCGCGGGGCGCGGCGGAGGGCCTTGTTGCGCCGGTGGATGCGTCCGCTCGTGCGCTCGATCCCCGCGCGGAGATCCGGCTCGACGGCGTCGGGTACGCGTATCCGCCGCGGGGAGGTGCAGACGGAGCCTCGAAGACCCACGCGCTCCGGGACGTCTCGCTCGTGCTCCCGGCCGGCGAAAGCCTCGCCGTGCTCGGCCCGAACGGCGCGGGGAAAACGACGCTGCTCTACCTCCTGCTCGGGCTCGTTCGTCCGGACGCGGGGCGGGTCCTCCTCGACGGCGAGGCGCCTCCGGGGCCGGGAACCGCGCGGTTCGGCGATCGGGTCGCGTTCGTCTCGCAAGAACCGTTCGAACCCCCCGACGCGACGATCGCCGCGTCCCTGCGCGCGTTCGACGCGGATGCGCCCGACGAACGCCTCGCCGCCGCGCTCGACGAGGTCGGCCTCTGGGCCTCGCTCCGGGCGCGCGCCGGCTCCGATGCGGCGGCCCTCGCGCTTCGCCTCGGCTCGCTCTCGCGCGGGCAGGCGCGGCGCGTGATGCTCGCGCGGGCGCTCGTGCGCGAGGCGGATCTCGTGGTGCTCGACGAGCCCGAGGCCCACCTCGATGCGGCGAGCGTCGCCGAGCTCGCCGGGCTGCTTCGCCGCCTCGCCGAGCGCCGCCGTGTCATCGCCGCGATCCACGATCCCGCCGTGCTCGGCTTCGCCAAGCACGTGCTCCGGCTCTCCGCATGACGCCACCCTCGACGCTTCTCCTCGACCTGCTGCGTGATCCGCGCGCCGAAATGCCCGCGCCGACGCCCGAGGCGCACGCCGAGGCGATGCTGCGGGCCCACGTGCTCGGGCAGATCTCGCGCGCCCTCGTCGCGCGAGGGGAACACGCCATGCTCGTGAAAGGCGCGGCGCTCGCGCTCACGGTGTATCCGTCGCCTGCCGCGCGGCCGATGTGCGACGTGGATCTGCTCGTCCCGCCGCGGCGGGAGCGGGCGGTGATCGAGGTGCTCGCGGCGGCGGGGCTCGCGCTGCACGAGAATCGCTTTCGCCCCAGGAGTCGCGAGATGCTGGGCGAGACGCAGCTCGTCGCGCGCGCCGGGGAGATGCGTTTGCTCGTGGAGGTGCACGGGACGCTCGACAAGATCGTGCCGCGGCCGATCGACGTGGCGGCCGTGGAAACCCGCGCGAGCGCGGCGCCGGGGCTCCCGGGGCTCTTCGTGCCGTCGGTGGAGGATCATGCGCTGCTCGTGGCGCTGCACGCCGCGGGGCACGAGTTTCGGCACGAGGCTGCGTGGCTCGATCTGGAGCTGCTCTTGCGCAGTAGAATCGACCGGCAGGTGCTGGTGGAGCGGGCGCGGGCCTTCCGGCTCGGGACGGTGATGTTCGTCATGCTGTCGACGTTGCGCGCGCTCGGGGCCGCGAGCGTCGACGCGGAGCTTTTGCGGGCGTTCGAGCCGGGCAGGCTGCGGCGCGCGGCGCTCGTGCCGTTCTACGACGTGGGCGCGTTTCCTATCGCGCGCGGGAAGGCCGAGCTCGGCGTGCCGTGGGTGCTCGGGCAAACCCCGCTGCGGGACGATCTCGGCGCGTGGGCGCGCGGGCTCGCGCGGTATGCGGCGGCGCGGGTGGCGGATCGGATCGTGGCGCGCTGACGGGGAGGCGCTCTCAGCCGCCCTTGCGCACGTGGCCCATGCAGCGCACGAGGCCGTCGCGCAGGCTGGCGAGCGTCACGAGCTTCGACAGATCGATGCCAATCGACACCATCGTCTGCGCGACGGCGGGGCGGATGCCGGTGATCATACAGCGCGCGCCGAGCAGCTCGGCGGCGCGGACGAGCCGCAGGATGTGATCGGCGGTGGACGTGTCGATCACGTCCACGCCCGTCAAATCGATGATGGCGTCCCGCGCGTTCTTCTGCACGATCGCGTCGAGCAGGCGCGTCATGGTCTCGGCGGCGCGCTGGCTATCGACGACGCCCATCAGCGGCAGGGTGATCACGCCGTCCCATACCTCGATGATCGGGGTGGACAGGGCGCGAATGGCCTCCTCCTGGCGCGCGATGAGGTCGAGCTTGTCCCGCAGGTCTTTTTCGGTCGCGGTGCGCTCCTCGACCTCCTTGCGCACACGCTCGAGGGCCACGGCCAGGTCGGCCTTCGTCGCGTCGTCGGTGCCGAGCAGGCGCTCGACGCGGTCCTCCAGGCTCGCGTCCGAGGGCCGGATGACGAATTCGTCGTATCCATCCCCCTTCGTCGCGAACGCGACCTGCTCGGACCAGCATTGGGAGACCTTGAAGAACCGCTGGAAGATCCCCGCGAACTTGCCGCCGAGGTAACTCGCCCCCCAGCTCACCCCGAGCACGTTCTGGCAGATGGACTCCCAGTGGTTCCAGGAGCGCACGCGCGCCTCCTTGGCCTTCGGGTCGAGCGAGACGAGCTCCCAGCGGCCCCAGCCTGCGGCCGCGGCCACCTTGATGAGCTCGGCGAAGCCCTCCTCGAACGTGGGATACTGGCAGATGTACGCCCAATCCTGCTCGACGCCGTCGCGCCCGCCGCCGTGGAGCGAGAGCCGGAGCCGCTCGGTGCCCACCATGCGGTGCTGCCCCGAGAGCAGCCCCGCCAGGGTGCTCTCGGTCCAGATAAAAATGGCGGGATTCCCCCCCATGCGTATCGTCTTCTGCTCGGTATCGTATTCGAATTCCAAGCCGCCCAGGGTCGCGCGCTCGATCATCAGCTAGTTCTCCAAGGAGCATCCTACTCGGTCCCGGACGGAAGTACGCACGAATTCCGCAGTGTGTCCGCCTCCTCCCGACGGCGCGTGGTCCGCCCCAAGCTCACGTTCCGGCAGCATTTCTGCCGCCGTAGCGAAGGTCGAGGGCTGCCCGTCGTCCCATAGGGACCTCACCCGCGACAAAGCGCCGGGGCGCTGCCCCGGACCCCGCGGGGGGCCGTCCGCCCCCTCGACCCCGGACCAGCGAGGCGCTGGACCCAGGGTTAAAAAACTGCGCTCCGCGCAGTTTTTTAAACAGGCCGACGAAGAAGCCGGGGGGCCAGCCGAACCCGCAGCGCGGCGGTCTTGGCGGGCAACGCCGCTGCCGGTCTTGACCGGGCCTGTTCGATGAGCTGCGCGGAGCGCAGGTCATCGAGCCTGGGTCCAGCGCCTCGCTGGTCCGGGTGCAGGGGCGGATAGCCCCTGCTGGGGCCTGGGGCAAAGCCCCAGCGGGCTCCTTTCCCCAGCGTTGACATTTTTCGCGCCACCATGATACGGGCTACGGCATGTCCCAAATGACCGATTTCCTCGATCGCAGGCTGGCTCGACGCTTTCGCGCCCACGACACCAATCAAAATGGCTACCTGGAGCGCCGTGATTTCGATATCTCGGCCGTGCGTATGGCCGAAGAGTTCGGCCACGGGCCCGAATCTCCTGCCCGGCAAAAGCTCGTCGAGATCAGCTTGGGCTTGTGGGAGCACCTGCGGAAGGTCGCCGACCTCGATACGGACGGGCGCATCAGCCTCGCCGAGTACAAGGCCGCGTTCGCGGCGGGCCTGCTCGAGACCGCCGAATCATTCGATGCGGGCTACGTCCCCTACATCAATGCGGTCATGGCCGTCGCCGATCAGGATGGCGACGGCAAGCTCACCCTCTCCGAGCAGGTCCGCTGGATGGGCTCGTTGATGCACGTGCCCGAGCCCGTGGTGCGCGAGGCGTTCCACCGCATCGACAAGGACAACGACGGCCTCATCACCGCCCGTGAGCTCGTCGAGAGCATTCGCGGTTATTATTTCGACGAATCGCCCGACTCTCCCGCCCACTGGTTGCTCGGCTCGCTCTATCCGTGATTTCGTCGTTCGCGTTCGAGGGGGGGGATGCGCTCCGATGGCCGCGTGAATCGCCTACGGCGCGGCAGAGACGCCGGCCCCGTGCCTCCGGTACGCCTTTAGAAATACACGCGCCTCGGCTTCCGTTTCGACGAATGCCACGGGGCGAATCTTGTGCGGCTCCAGGGAGCGGACGGCGCGTATCAAGAGGGTCGCCACGACCCGCGTCGTGAACGAGGCGCCGACGACCGCCGAGCCGCGAAGGACATCACGCACGTCTGCGAATTCATGGGCCGCCGCCGCGCGCCGCGCCTGCGGCGTGAGGGTGGCCATCGCCGAGACGTCCGCGATCCAAAAGATGCCGCCCCCGGTGCGCTCGGCGAGCGCGCGGAGCGCTTCGATTTGCGTGCGCATGTCCTCGCCCATCACGTTCCCTCGGATACGGACGATGTACAGGTCGGGCGCCTCGAACCTGTGCAGGTGCGTACCAAAGGGCTCCCATCGTTCGCTCGGTGGAACGCGCATTTCCCCGGACACGTTGTCACTATACGGGAAACCCGCGTAGCTGCGCAGGAAAAAACGGGGCGAGGGCGTAGGCGGGAGCGGGGGCGGCGCTTACGCGGGTGAGCGCATATTCAATCGCGCCCGCGCGCGAGGGAGGCCACGGGAGACGGCCTTCGTTTGACCCCGAGGGACGGGGCCATCAAAGGACCGCTGCGACGTCGTCGCAGCTCCAGTCGTCGACCTCCATGCAGTTCTCGAGCTTCCCGGGGCCCCACGGCGACCACCGACACGTTGTGTCGTCCATGGCCGCGCAGCCTGCCGCGGCGTCGTCGCTGAGGACGAGGTCGCAGATTTGATGCGCCGAGAGGGGCTCCCACGGAACCGGATTGGGGCAGCTCTCGATGTCGCACTCCCGATGGCGCGATTGCACCAGGGCCTTGCCGTCGCCCTGCACGAGGATGAGCCGCTCGGTCTCGAAAAATTTGCCACCGGGCACCTCGATGGCGCTGAGTACGCCCGGCTGGTTCGACGTGATGAGCTTCGCGGCGCAGATCAGGGCACCCTCCGGCTCGGGATAGATGTGAATGCTCATCCGCGGGCAGTCGGGCGTCACGCCACACGCAAACAGGTCGGTATGCATCGCCCCGCCGCCTCCGGCCCCGGACGACGAGGACGACGACGAGGACGACGACGACGACGACGAGGATCCGCCGCCGCTGCCGGTCGTGGTCCCGCTGCCGCTCTCGGACGAACAAGCGGCGAAGGGAAGGGCGAACGCGAAGGCGAGGGCCGTGAAAGAAAGCTTCGTTTGGTTCGAGTCCATGCTGATTCCTCGAACGTAAACCATCGCGCACCCGTCCGAAAAGTACGGTGCAGCCGAGAGCACGATTGGCGCGATCGGATTGGTCCTGGCGACTCGGTTCGGTATGTTCCCTGCGATGAACCGTGACCTCGTCCACCTCCCCTCGGCGGTGCGCGCTCGGCTCGCGCGACTCGGAGCGAACACGGCCCATGCGGCCGCCGCCGCGCGTGTGCCGCCGAGCGACGAGCTCAGCACCGAGCAGTTCTTCACCTTCTGGGAAGCGCTCGGCGCGTCGTCGCCCCCCGACGTCGGCCTCCGGTTGGCGACGGAGACGCAGGTGCACGAGTACGACATCGCGTCGCTCGCGGCGCTGCACTCCCCCGACCTCGGCACCGCCTTGGCCAAGCTCGCCCGCTACAAGCGGCTTTGCGGGCTGAAGGACATGGCCATCGACACGAAGGGGAAAGAGGTCGCGATTCACACGACCTACCACCACGCGCCCGGCCCCATGCCCCCGCGCCTGGTGGATGCCTCGCTCGCCTCGCTCCTCGTGCTCTTGCAACGAGGCAGCGGGCTCGCGCTCGCGCCGAAGCGCGTCGAGCTCACGCGCGCGCGCAGCGACGAGCCGATGTTGATGCGCTTCTTCGGCTGCCCGCTGCGGTTTCGCGCGGAGCGCGACGCGCTCGTCCTCGACGAGCGCCTCCTTTCGACGCCGTTCGTCACGCACAACGCCGATCTTTTGCAGGTGCTCCTCCCCAGCCTCGACCAGAAGCTCGCGCCGCTCGAACAGGGCTCGCTCGTCGAGCAGGTCCGCGCGGTCGTCGCGCGCCGCATGTCGGGCGAGCGGCCGAGCCTCGCGAAGGTGGCGCGCGAGCTCTCCCTCAGCACGCGCACCTTGCAGCGGCGGCTCGGCGAGCTCGGGGTCAGCTATCAGCACGTGCTCGACGACGTCCGGCACCACACGGCGCTGCGCCTCCTGCGCAAGGAGGACGTCGACGTCAACGAGATCGCCTTCCTGCTCGGCTTCGACGAGGTCAACTCCTTCACGCGGGCGTTCCGCGCCTGGGAGGGGACCACGCCGCACCGTTGGCGTGATTCGATTTCATTGTGGCGCGATCGGATTTGAGGACGGGCGCTCCGGGCACGATACTTCGTGCATGAGTGAAAACGACTCGCAGGTCTGGTTCATCACCGGAAGCTCGCGTGGCCTCGGCCGCGCCCTCGCCCTTGCCGTCCTCGCGGCTGGGCACCACGTCGTCGCCACGGCGCGCAAGCCCGCCGATCTGGAGGACCTCGTCAAGCAATACGGCGACCGCGTGAAGACGGTCGCACTCGACGTCACGCAGCCCGAGCAGGCCGTGCGCGCGGTCCAGCAAGCGGTCGACGCCTTTGGCCGCATCGACGTGCTCGTCAACAATGCGGGCTACGCCAACATCGATTCGGCCGAAGACATCCCGCTCGACGATTTCCGCGCGCAGATCGACACCAACTTCTATGGCGTCGTGCACGTCACGCGCGCCGTGCTGCCCGTCATGCGCAAGCAACGCAGCGGGCGCATCTTGCAGATCAGCTCCATTGGCGGACGGCGCGGGGGCACGCCGGGCCTGAGCGCGTACCAGGCGGCGAAGTTCGCCGTCGCGGGCTTCAGCGAGGTCGTCCTCAATGAGGTCGCGCACCTCGGCATTCAGGTCACCATCGTCGAGCCGGGCGGCTTCGGCACCGATTGGGCGGGCAGCTCGATGAAGATCTACACGACTCAGCCCGATTACGAAGCCTCCGTGGGCGCGCTCAACAGGCAGATTCGGGGCAACCCCGCTGCGGCGCGCGGCGTGCCCGAGAAAGCGGCGAAGGTGCTGCTCGCGCTCGCGTCGATGGAGAAGCAGCCGCGACGCCTGCTCCTGGGGAGCGACGCGTACGTGCTCGCCAAGCTGACGCTGCGAGAGCTGGGCGAAAACGACGAGGCCCACCGGGCCCTCAGCGCGAGCACCGACGCCGACGGCTTCCCTGATTTCGCCGACACCGATGTGGGCCGGGCGATGCTGAAGCTGCCCCGCCCTTGAAGAGCCCCCAAGAGAGGACACCATGGACCTGCACCTGAAAGACAAGCGCGCGCTCGTGACGGGATCGAGCTCGGGCATTGGCGCGGAGGTGGCGCGGTTTTTGGCCCGCGAGGGCGTCGCGGTCGTCGTGCACGGTCGCAATGCCGAGCGCGCGCAGGCCGTCGCGGACGAGATCACCACGAGGGGAGGGCGCGCAGCCATTGCCCTCGGGGACCTGTCGACCGCCGAGGGTCTGGACCACGTCATCGATGCCGCCGCGCGCGCGTTTGGCGGCATCGACATCCTGGTCAACAATGCGGGCGGCGCGACGAATGTGGCGCACGCGTCCTGGTTCGACGCGCCGCTCGAAGAATGGCTCGACGAGTACAAGAGCAACACGCTCCCTGCCGTGCGGCTCGTGCAGGCCTTCGTGCCGGGCATGCGGGAGCGCCGGTGGGGCCGCGTCATTCAGATCTCGTCGCGCAATGCGATTTCCCCGCACGCGCAACTCGGTGCCTACGGCGCATCGAAGGCGGCGCTCAACAATTTCACGTTGAGCTTGTCGAAGGCCCTGGCCGGCACCGGCGTGACGTCGAATGGCATCATGCCCGGTCTCATCTACACGCCCGCCCTCGACGGGTGGTTCCGCGAGATCGCCGCCAAGCAAGGCTTGACCGATCCCGCCGAAGGACGTGCGTGGGTGCTGAAGAACGCGGTGCATCAGACGGTGGATCGCCTCGGCCTGCCGGCCGATATCGCGGAGGCCGTGTGTTTCCTCGCGAGTCCGCTGACGGACTTCATGACGGGCACGACGTTTCGTATCGATGGAGGGGCCACGCCCACGGTGTGACGACGAGGGGAACGCCCTGATTCCGTTCGCGTAGCGGGAGGTCTGCTATGGGGCCTCCCCAAAGACCCTCCCGACCACCGGGCCCCCGCGACGGGGCTTCCCCATGACCGTTCCCCAACGCCGGGACCTGGCGATGGGGCCTCCCCATGACCGTTCCCCAACCCCCGGGTAGTGGGCAGTTCTGCCCAATGACCCCCTCGTCCCCTTGACGCCTTCGGATGAACAACCGGCGCGAGACCTCTCGACCCCGCGCCGGTCCCGACGTTAGTAGACCTCGTAGCCCCCGCCACGCGGAGTGAAGCCGTAGCCGTCGCGCACCTTCACGCGGGGCGCGGTGACGTTGCACATCGCGGCGAGCCGATCGGCCGCCTCCTGCGTGACCTCGAAGTCCTTCGCGCGCTTGTACGTCTCCCATAGCTCGAAGAAGACGCGCATCCGTTCGTGCTCGGGCATGTTCTTGATTTCTTCGTACCGCATTGCCGTGATCCTCCACACAAGCGAGCGCGCGAAGAACAGAACATCACCTTGACGAATGGCCTGCGTTCCCATACCCTCTCCGACACCTTGGTTGGGGGCGTCGGGCGGGTCATGAGGCGGCAGCCTCGCGGCTCGCTCGATTGCTTTTGTGGTCGTTCTGTCGCCGGTTCCCTCGTCGGAGGGTTTGAACGTGGTAGCGCCGAACGATCGCCGACACAAGAACATTTAAATGCTACGGCATCTTGCTACGGCATTTATGGGTCAATCGTGACCCACCACGATCGGCCTGTGAACCGCCGCGATCCGACACCCCGTCGGACCTAGGACATTACGTGTCCTATGCAATTTCGTATTAACGACGAATCGAAGCAAAATCGTGATAGATTCAATCCGTCGAGTCGGCCGGTCGGACGGGTGAGGATGGCGCGCAGAAGGGCGCGTCGGGATCCCCGGGAGACGGCGCTCGTCGGGGCTTCGCCGTGGGCAATCACCTTTCGCTTGCCGAGCGTGTCGCCGTCGTTTCTCACCTCGTAGAGGGCGCCAGCGTGCGCTCGACGTCCAGGCTCACGGGGACCTGCAAAGAGGCGATCTTGTCCCTCCTCGTGCGGATCGGCGAGGGGTGCGACCGATTGCACAATCAACTCGTCCACAATCTCGACATTCGCGAGATCCAGTGCGACGAGATTTGGAGTTTTGTTCACACGAAGCAGGCCCGGGTGAAGCCCGAGGATCCGCCGGAGTACGGCGACGCCTACGCCTACCTCGCGCTCGCCAGGACGAAGAAGCTCATCGTGTCCTACCGCGTGGGCAAGCGTGACGAGGCCACGACCAAGGCTTTCGTCGCCGATCTCCGTGCTCGGCTCGTGACGATCCCCGAGGTCTCCACGGACGGCTGGCAATCGTATCCGACGGCGATCGGGCAGTCCTTCGGGGGTTCGGTCGACCATGCCGTGATCCAGAAGAACTACTCGAAGAAGAGGCGCGCGGACGGGCAGCGCCATGACCACCGCTACGAACCGCCCCGGGATCCGTTCATCACGAAGCGAGCCGAGCACGGGGCGCCCGATCTCGACCGCGCGAGCACGTCGCACGTGGAACGCGCGAACCTCACCGTGAGGATGCACATTCGCCGCTTCACCCGGCTTTGTAATGGGTTCAGCCGCAAGATCGAGAACCATCGCGCGGCGATCTCGCTCCACGTCGCGTTCTACAACTTCGTCCGCGTGCACGAGGCGTTGCGCGTCACGCCCGCCATGGAGGCTGGCATCACCTCGCAAGTGTGGACGGTCGAAGAGCTCGTCGAGCGCGCCCTCGCGGCGGCTCCTTGCGACCCTCCCAAACCTCGGGATCTTGCCCCGCCGGCTCCCACCCCGGGAGAGAAGCAGGGCGCGGCGAGGAAACTCCCGGACGGCAAGGGGTGGCTCCGCGTGATCGACGGCGGCAAGGCCAAGCCGAGCGAGGCGCCGAAGCCTCCACCGCCTCCGGTCCCGGTTCGGTATCCGACTCCGCGCGTGGACGACTACGAGGCCCACTGGCAGCAGATGGATCTGTTCCTTTGGAAACAGAAGGAGCGACGTCTCGCGTTCTTCGACGATCCCGAGGACGACGAGTAGGCTAGCCTCGGTTCTGCTTCGGCTTCCGCGGTCTCCCCGGCTTGGCCTCGGGGAGCGCCGCCTTTCGGAAAAGCCTCGCGGGAGGCACGTTGAGGGCGTCCGCGAGCGCCACGACCACGGCGACGCCGACGTTCGTCTGCCCGCGCTCGACCCGCTGAAGGAAACGAAGGTCGAGTCCCGCGGCCTCGGCGAGCCGTTCTTGCGTGAGCCCGCGAGACAGCCGCAGACGGCGCACGTTCGCCCCAATGTAGCCGAGAATCTCGACGACGCGGGCGGGACGGTCTGTCACCCTCGCGGGTCTACGCCTTCGTCCTCGGCGGAATAACGGTCGATAGGCCGTGTTTCGTTGACCTCGACGAACCCACCGCTCTACCGTGATCCGTCGCGACGACGGAGGCGGAGGACATGGCGAACGACCAGTGGGAGCTCTACGACGGGACGACTATTCACGGCCCGTTCTCGGAAAGCGCGCTCGTGCAGACGATCGAACGGGGGATGCCGGCGACCATGAAGGCGCGGCGCGTGGGCGAGGAGAAGTGGCTCCCGGTCGGGGCGCACGAGCCGTTCGCGCAGGCGCTTGCTCGGGCGGCGAGCGCGGGGGCGGGGAGGATTCCGGCGGCCTCGCCGCCCGTCATCGTCTCGCAGGTGGTGAACGTTCAGCCGAGCGAGGGGACGGGCTGTGCCAAGGGCTGCGCGTTCGTGTTCATGCTCGGCGTCTTGCTCTTCGTGGCCGGCCTCATCGCACGAGCGTGTACGTCCTGAAACGCCGCGCCATCATGTACGACATGGCCAACGACGAGTTGAAGAAGCATCCCCAGCCAACCGAGCTATGGATCGTTGGGTTTCCGAGGATCGAGGGGTACATCGACGGGCGCCTTGTCTACGTCTCGGAGGCGAGCCCGGACTTTCGCGTGATTCGAGCCGTCTACCCGAGGTCCGAGGACTCGGGTTCCCAGGACAAGGCAACGGTAAAGCCGGGAGCTTCCTCGCCCACGTAGGCCTCCGCGCGCCGGAGCACCGCGATCACATCGACGGATACGTCGGCGGGTGTCGGAACGATCCCGCGTCTCTGCGCCTCCCTGTACCGTTCCAAGTATGCGTTCGCCAAGTCGTAGTCGGCGCGCGTTCCGGCGAGAGCGATGACGAGTTCCTTCTCCGCCTTGCTCGTACCGTCGGGAGTGTGTACGAAATTCACGTGCAGTTTCATGCCGACGACGTTACTTGCCGCGGCATGTTGCCGTACATCGGGAGCGTTCGGTCAGGGGAGGCGGGTGTTCAGCGCTTCCGTTTCCGTGACCAGCGGGGCCGACCGTACCGCGCGGCTAGCTGCCGTCTGGCGGTCGCGGTCGCCTTGTAGACCGTGCGGAGGTCGATTCCAAACTGCGCGGCGATGTCCTCCGCGCTTTCTCCCTGGACAACGAGCAGGAGGACGCGCATCGGCCGCGCCTTCGATCGCGCGAGGTGACGGAGCACGCGCCGAGCTTCTGCGATGTCCTCCGGACGCGCCGCGAGGTCGGGGAGGTCGCGCCCGTGCTCCTCGCCGATCGGGATGTGACGGGCGTCCTTCCGACGCAGCCCCGCAGCGTGGTTGCCGGCCACGCGCCAGGCGATCGTGACGAGCAAGCTGCGGATCACGACGTCGGGCGGGTCGACGTACACGCCGCGGACGCGCCCCTCGTTCACCATACGCCAGAGCACGAACAGCGAGTCCTGCGTGACCTCGTCAACGTCCGCTTCGCCGAGCACGGGCCACTTCGCGTGAAGGTAGGAGCGGGCGAACCCGCGGTAGGCGTCAATGTCTCGCGGCGCGGCCTCGACGATCGGCTCGTTGGGGCGCTCCGGATCGTGGCGGTACCGGATCACGGCGCACCTCCGGAGAGCCCGAGCAGGGAAGCCAGATCCATCCCGACGACGTGCGCCACGCGGGCGGCGAAGTGGACCGACGGGCGGATCACGCCGTCTCGCACGGCGCGCACGTACTTCCGCGCGTAGCCGAGGGCCTTGGCGCAGCCGCGGACGCTCGTCCCCTTGGCGAACCGATCGAGCCTCGCGCGAACGCGTGCGGTTTGCTCGTCCGTCAGCACCGCTGGAATGCTCGGCGGCTCACGGTCCTGGTCGTGCTCGGCGGTCATGAGGCACCGCCTTTCCGGCGCGGCGCGACCAGCACAAGGGACAGCGCCTTCCTCGGCGGAGCCTTGCCCGCAAGGGCATCGTCGAGCGAGAGCCCCGCGGCGCGGGCGATGCTCCGGGCAAGCGCCATGTTGCCCGGCTCCGTCCCGTCGCAGAACGCGAGCACAAAGGAGCGGCGGAAGCTCACGAGGTGAGCCACGGCGATCCAGGTCCCGTGCTCGCGGTAGAGGTGGCGCAGCAAGGCGCGGAGGTTCGCCCGCTGGATCTCCAGCAAGCCGCCCGGGTAGAGGGGAGCGATCATCACGACGCGCCTCCCTTCCGCCCGCACGTCGGGCAGACGTCGACCACGGGGACCAGCCCCGGGGACAGAATGGCCTCGACCGTCGTGCCGGCGACGCGCGCCAGACGGTGGACCATCGAGAGCGAAGCCTGGCGAGGGTCAGAAGCGGCCGACGAGAGCGTCGACGGCCGGAACCCGGTCACCGCGGCGAGGCACGACCAGGAGCCGTACGCGGCGCGGAGATTCCGGAGGGTCGCCCGGATGCGGGCGCGCTGAGCCTGGGAGAAGCGGGAAAGAACGTACCGACGACGGGGCGGACGTCCGCCGTCTTGGCCCTCGGACGAGGGACGAACTAGGGTGAGCGTCACGATCGTGACCTCCTGCGAGAGGTTGCGGTCGAGTCGCCCCGGTGGCGTTAGCAGCACCATCGGGGCGGCGCCTTGTTCAGGCAACGCGGACCCTACGCCCCGCGAATGAGGCGCGCTACGGCATTACACCGAAACCGCCCACTGAATGGGAAAACTGCCCATTACCAACCCCCGGGACCTCGCGATGGGGCTTCCCCAAAGACCCTCCCGACGGCCTGGACCTCGCTTTGGGGCCTCCCCATGACCGTTCCCGAACACCCGGACCTCGCTTTGGGGCCTCCCCAAAGACCCTCCCGGACGCCCGGACCTCGCTTGGGGGCCTCCCCATGACCGTTCCCGAGCGCCCGGACCTCACTCTGGGGCCCCCCCATGACCGTTCCCGAGCGCCCGGACCTCACTCTGGGGCCTCCCCGCTCCATTTTGGAGCACCCTGCGCTCCATTTTGAAGCGCATCGCCGGTCCGAGAAGCGTAGCTCGTCGCATGTGGACTCGCTCCTGGTGCGCTCACGACCTTCGCGTGATAACTCGCCATGCCTATGTGGCTGTCCCGAGACGAGCTGCCCTGGTCGCGTCGCCTGCTCGCGCTGGTGAGCATCACCTTCGCGTTGGCCGCGTGGAACGGTGTCTATCTCCGCTCGGCCCCCGTCTTCTTGCTGGGGATGGCCGCGCTGCTGCTTCATCTGGCGCACCCGGCCGCGCAGCTCACGGTGCGCGCGGTGTTAGGGGCGTCGGTGTTCGTCGGCGTCGCCCATTTTCCATGGCACGCGGGCTTCCACCTGCATAGCCACCTGGCGAACAAGAGCTTCGGGGTCGTCGCGGCGGGCTGCGCCTTGCTCGCGCTCGGCGGAGCAGGGCTGCGCACGCGGCCCGAGCGCCTCTTCGCCCCCGTGGCCTTCCGCCGCACGCTGCTCGTCTCCCTCGTCGCCGCGCTCGTCCAGATGCTCTTGCTCTCCTTCGTGGCGATGTACGACGCCGGTGGGGGGCACACGCGGCGCGTGGTGTTCGATCTCGCTTGCCTCGCCGTGCTCGGGCTGGGCGCCATGGGCACCTACAGGCTGCGGTCCTGGGCCCCGATCCTGACGTGGATCACGACGGCAGCGCTGGCGGTGCTGGTTGCATTCGAGGCCTACCAGGTGCGCGTGGCTGGCAAGGTGCTGCTGCACGTCAACGGCGTGTTCGGGGAGATGACTCCCTATTGGATCACGACGTCGGCAACGCTGCTCGTGGTCATGCTGCCGCTGCTGGCGGCCATCTTCCGCGGTAGCGCCGACCCATCTGCACACGGCGCGTAACGCTGGGATCGGTCTCTTCTCCGGGGGGAAATGTGCAAAATGCGGAAAGGCGCTCCGCATTCGCTCCGCCCACTTTCCGTCGCGGGCCACATACGGCACCGCCCGCAGCGGTTCGGTGCGTTCGGCGGCCCATGATCAGATTTGCCCCATTCGGTGTCATTCACGCTTGGCGACTTCGATCCTGATAAACTCTGGAAGGTACGACGGTGTGCAGTTTTTGGCAACACGCTCGTCCTTGTAGAGCCCTAATGTTTCCCCAAGTTTGATACATCTGGATCGAAACTGAGGCTCGTGAACACCAATTTGGCCAGCGCAGAAATTCATTGCCCACTGAACTTCGGGTTCAGCATGAGCCATATCGCTTTCCAGGGAATCAAGCAGGCCTGCACTATTGTCGGGAGGAACTTGCCCTGTCCAGCGCAAGCGAGCTTGGTGATACCAGAACAAGCGACGCAGAATAGGGGAAGGATTCTTCTCCCATGTCGCGACAAGGGAGACAAGTTTCTTGTCTTTGGCTAGCTGGTTCGCCAACAGCCAGTCCGCCAATTGGTTGCGTTCTTCCGCGTCATGCCGAAGCACATCCGATGCAAGCTGATCGATGACATTTTCTGCGAGGAGCTTCTTATCGAAGATGAGGGTCGAGAGAAGTCGAGGGTAGTATTGACCCGTTGACCAAAGCTCCATTGCCAGACCGTGGTCCTTCTTGATCTCGTTGCCACGCTTTTTTAGGTCGCCCAGCTTCAGGTTTCCGTTCGTGATCTCAGCGACAAGTTTCTTTGCTCTAGCCGATAAAGCCATTTTATCTGTCACCCCTCTGCTTGCCAGATAACGACTCCGCGCAGTAGCTGGCCCCCTGCACCGTTCCTCGACAGTCCCTTACAGGTTCACCCGCCCCACGCCTCCGCCGCCGAACGTTTGCGTTCACCCGCTCGCGGGCGAAGCCCGCTGTAGCGAGTCGGGTGCAACGAAGGGGTAGGCCTCACGGATGTAGCGAGGCGCTTGGGCGTGTTGCCTGTCCGAAGTTCATGGCGTTCGCATCGGGCTGCGACCTCGCCGGTCAGCTCTCGGGGTCGTACCCGAACTCGCGGAGTTCCTGCGAGCAGCGGCAGGCTTTGGCGATCTTCGCGGCCCATTGGACGGCGGCTTCGCGCGACGGGAGTTCCAGGACACAGAAGCCGCCGTCGAACTCCTTGGTCTGCGGGTAGGTCTCGTTCGTGACGGTGCCGTCGGCGGCGACCATCAGCGGCGCGACGTCCTCCTTGATACCACCGCCGAACACATAGACGCCGGCATCCTTCGCCTCGCGTATGACCGCGTGTGACGCTTCGCCGACGGCAGCCATGTCTTCGTCGGCGACGTCCATCGCCGATCCGGGGAAGGAGATAAGGTACTTCGTCATCGTTCGGTCCTCCGGGTGTGAGTTTCGGAATTGGGCGTGAGGCCTAAATCAGCGTTGGGAGGAGATCGCGTTTGGTGACGGTCATGCTTCGTCCTTGGGGTCCGGTCGGGGACATCAAAGACTGTGCTGGGACGCACGTCAACAGGGATATTGACGCAGGGGGCCCCGAAGGCTGCGCCCCCTCCTGGAGGACCCCATGCAAATATATCCTGTTGGATCGCTCGTTTGATCCTGCTTCTAGCCGCCCGAGCGGTACACAATCAGATCCCTCTTGCCGCTCCCGCCTCACGGCAACGGGAAGCCGGCGTGCCACGAGCCGTCGGAGCTGCTCTGCCACGACGCGAGATAGGCCAAGTTGCTTATGGCGTCGATGCCGATCACCTGGAGGTTGCCCCCGTTGCCCGGGGCGACGGTCATCGACGAGAGGCGCACGCCGGTACTCGGCAGGGCGAAGCCGGCGTGCCACGTGCCGTCGGAGTTCTGCCACGACGCGAGGTAGGGCAAGCCGTCGTTCTTGCCGAGGCCGATCACCTGGAGGTTGCCGCTGTTGCCCTGGGCGACGGCGATCGACGAGAGCGGCGTGCCCTGGCTCGGCAGGAGGAAGCCGGGCTCCCACGTGCCGTTGCTGCTGTGCTGCCACGACGAGAGGTAGGGCAAGCCGTCGTTCGCGCCGAGGCCGACCACCTGGAGGTTGCCGCTGTTGCCCGGGGCGACGGCGATCGACGAGAGGCGCACGCCGGGGCCCGGCAGGACGAAGCCGGGGTGCCACGAGCCGTCGGAGCTGTTCTGCCACGACGCGAGGTAGGGCAAGCGATCCGCACCGCCGATACCGACCACCTGGAGGTTGCCATTGTTGCCGTTGGCCATCGCGATCGACGACGAGAGGGCCACGTTGGGGCTCGGCAGGGCGAAGCCGGCGTGCCACGAGCCGTCGGAATTGTTCTGCCACGACGCGAGGTAGGGCAAGGAGTCGACGGCGCGAATGCCGACCACCTGGAGGTTGCCATTGTTGCCGTTGGCCATCGCGATCGACGAGAGGGCGACGGGAGGGGCTCCCGGTGGGGCGCCTGGCGCCGTGGCGCTCGGCAGGGCGAAGCCGGCGTGCCACGAGCCGTCGGAACTGTTCTGCCACGACGCGAGGTAGGGCAAGTTATCCAAGGAGCCGAGGCCGACCACCTGGAGGTTGCCGCCATTGCCCGGGGCGACGGCGAGCGACGGCAAGAGGCGCACACCGGGGCTCGGCAAGGCGAAGCCGGCGTGCCAACTGCCATCGCCGCTGTACTGCCAGTCCGCGAGGTTGGGCAAGGCGTCGGCCCTGCCAATGCCGATCACCTGGAGATTGCCCCCATTGCCTTGCGCGGCGTAAATCGACAATAGCTTCGCGTTGGCGGCTACGTCCCTTGCGGTCACCAAGAACCCGGCGGCGACGGATGCGGCAAGAAGGATGCTCCTGATCATGATAGCCCTCCCCATCGAGCGTCGTTCAGCGTCTGAATCTCACCTGCGGAGTCCATGCAGCCGGACGCTCTGGACGCAAGCCGGTCCCCGCAGTGCCAAGAGCACGCGGATCGGCGCCGAATCCCGCTGGGGTGCGGCGCGGCATGCCGGACGACGCCGCCGCCTTCCGGCGTCCTGCCGAAATCGCCGCGGCGGTATCAGGCGACAGGATTCGAGTGGCAGGAAGGCGAATGCTGACGCCTACGCGTTGCGGTGCGGCCCGGGGTAGCCGGCGCGGGAGTCCTTCGCGTCGAAGGGCTTGGTCAGCAGGTGCACGTCATCGTCGTGGAAGGGTGATCAGCGAGAGGGCGCCTGGGTCGTTCGCGTCTTGCTCGGCCCATCTTCGAGACAGCGCCGGGGTCTTGGGCAGCTTGCGCGGCGCAATTCCCGTCCTCGACGCCCTTTTTTGTCCCCAGCAGGATTTCGACGGTCACGACGCGAGGGTGCGTGGCTCTACCTCCAACGTCACGCGCCGCGCTTGGCGCATGACGCTCGATTCAGCTTTCGAAGCCCCCACAGCAATGGCAACTCGATGGGTTGCCGAAAGGATGATTGAAACCATGCCCCGTAAGCATCTATCCTCGCTCATCTCCGCGTCGATCGTGGCGGTGTTTGGCGGAGGCCTCTGCATGACGCTGGGCTGTGCGGCCGCAGATCCCGATGGCTTCAACGCGGAGGAGATCGTCGACGAGGCCGAGGAGGCGCTCACCGGTTTCAGCGCCTTCACGGCGCAGAGCACGACCAATTTTACCGGCACCACGATTTCGCCCGACCCCTCGGAGAGATGCTTCCTCAGCGGGGTGGCAGGCAATCTCAACCAAGGCCTCTGGGTCGGCGGTTCTATCAGCATGAAAGCGGCGGCCCGCGTGAGTGGGAGCACGCTCTTTGCACACGGAGGCGCATTCACGGATCAGCACAACGCACGGGTCCCGTACAACAATCTCGTCAAAGCCAGCACGGCGTGCCTCCCCAGCAGCTACGTTGCAAGCGGCTTGTGGTCGAGCAATAGTGGTGGTACTTCCCCTCCCGTCTGGGTCGCCGCTCTGGGCACCAGCCTGCGGCAATGCTTCCTCACCGGCGTGACCGGCGTCGATGGCTCGTGGAACAGCTCCACCAGATTCGCGCGCGTCGTCAAGATAACGACGACGGATGCCACCCACTCGTCGACCGGATGGTATATCGAAGGCAACCTCATTGACGATGTCAGCGGCTCGCACGCTACCATCTCGGCCGATTGCGCGGACTTCCCGACAGGAACGGAGTTCGCGTCGGGCATGGCGTATGCCACCGAGGACGGGACCACGAGTGTACCCATCGGGGGGTCCTTGGGCTCCCCCGTCGTCAAGGGATGCGCCCTCACCGAGATCAATGGCGCGTTCAATTTGAACAACGCGAGTGAAGGCATCGTGATAACGGCTCCCAGCGTCAATACCGGGCTATGGATGATAACCGTTACCAACAGCAGGTTGGGCAGGTGGGCATGCGCGAAGTAAGGCACCGCCCGCTGGGGAATTGTGGGTAACTCTCCCGCCGATCAGGGCCAAGCCCGACGGCGCTCGTATACGCTCGGCTCCGCTCGCCCTGCGTCCTGCGGGGCGTTCGGGGGCCGATTTCAGCGCAGCGTCCGCACGTCGATCCCCTGCCGCTCGACGTAGCGCCGCACCCGGCCGCGCGTGACGCCGAGGCGGGCCGCGGCGCGCGCGACGTTGCCGTGCTCCGCGCGGAGCGCCGCCTCGATCGCCTCGGGCTCGGGCGCCGGCGCCTCGGGCCGCGCGTCGACTTCGGACTCGTCTGCGGAAGCGAGCGCGCGCCCGGCTTCCTCGTCGAGATCCGTCGCGAGGATGCTTCCGTGGTGAGCGGCCATCGCCGAGAGCGCCGCAATTTTCGACTCGGCCAGGAGTTCGCGCACATTGCCGGGCCAGGGCCGGAGCATGCAGGCCTCGACGAATTCGGCGCCCGCCGTGACCTTCGCGCGGGTCGTCGTCGAGGACGCGAGCGCACGCTCGATGAGCCACGGGATCTCCTCGCGGCGCTCGCGGAGAGCCGGAAGCCGCACCTCGGGGCGGCCGATGCGGAAGTACAGATCCCCACGGAATCGCCCCTCGGTCACCTCGACCCGCAGGTCCTTGTGCGTCGCCGCGCACACACGCACGTTGACCTCGATCGGGGTGACGCCGCCGAGCGGCATGACCCGCTTCGTCTCGAGGACGCGCAGCAGCTTGGCCTGCACGCCCAGATCGAGCTCGGCGACCTCGTCGAGGAACAACGTCCCGCCGTTGGCCGCCTGGACGAGGCCCAGCGTATCCGTCACGGCGCCGGTGTACGCGCCGCGGCGGGCGCCGAAAAGGATGCCCTCGGCGAGCTCCTTCTGGATCGTGGCGCAGTTGACCGCGACGAACGGGCGGCTCAAGCTTTGCCCCGACGCGGTGTGGAAGGCCTCGGCGCAGAGCTCCTTGCCGGCGCCCGTCTCGCCGAGGATGAGGACACTCGCGCCGCTCAGCGCAATGAGCGCGATGCGGTCGCGTAACATCAGCAGCGAGCTCCCCATCACCACGCCGTCGCGGACCACGAGCCCGCGGGCCTCGTACGGCCGGCGGTCGCCGACGGGGAGCATCACGGTGTGTCCGATTCGCACCACGGGCGCGCTCAGGCTGCGCGCGCTCTGCACCCGCCGCCCATCGACGAACGTCCCGTTTCGGCTGCCGAGATCGCGCACCGTCCAGCGAGCGTCGTCGAGCTCGATGCGGACGTGCCGCCGCGACACGCGACCGTCCAGGATCCCCGCCGCCGCGAGCTCGTCGCGGCCCACCTCGAGCGTGTGCTCGCCCTCACCGCACGCGAGCACGTGGTGCTTGGGCTGCTCGCCGGAATGCACCACCAAAAGCCCTGGGTGGGTCGTCCCCATCGTGTCCGGGGCGAACTCCAGCGCGTCGTCGAGCGTCTCGGTCTTCAACGTGGGCAGTGTACGCCGATACCCGCCGGACGGCATGGTCAGCGACGCGCGTGGGAGGAGCTGCCCGCGGTGGGGGCGAGCTGCCGAAGGTGCCAGGCCTGGAGGAAGAGCTTGCGCTCCGCGGCGCTCAACGCGTCGCGGAGCCCCCCGAGTAGCACCGGCTGGAGCACGGTGAACGTCACGCTCGAGTAGAGGAGCGCGAGCGTGGTGTGCGGATGCGCGAGGTGTACGCCTCGCGCGTGGAGGACGAAGCGGCCCGCCTCGAGGCTGAAGGAGCGAGGGATCCACCCCACGAGCTCGAGGAGGAAGGGAACGACGATCGCGAGCCCTCCGAGGAGCCCTACGAGCCAGCGCTCGCGTCGCTCCGCGTGGAGCGTGAACCAGATGGTCGTCGTCGCCGCCGCGGTGGGCGTGAGGACGAACGGACCGAGCCAGCAGCTCAGCGCCCCGCACGTCGCGGCGACCCCCGTGGCGAGCACGATCAGTTGCCTCGACGTGGCGCCGCGGCTCCGCCAGATCCAGACGGCGTAGAGCGCGGAGAGCACGCAGAGCACCGACGCCGCGGCGCACGACCACACGTCGAGGATACCCATCCACGCGACGACGGGGATCGTCGCGGTCCAGCCCACCAGGGCGTAGATGCCGAAACGCGCGGTGTAGAGCCGGCTCGTGCGTGCCGACTCGGCCATTTCGGCCTCGACGCTCGGCGGCAGGTGCTCGGGGGGCTCGAGCAGCAGTTTCACGAGCAGCGCGCGGGCGTCGGCCTCCTCGGGATCGAGCGCGAGCGCCTGGATCACCTCGCGCATCGCCTCGGCGCGCGTGGCCGCGGCCGCGCCGGCATTCTCTGGCCGCCGCGCGCGCTCGAATACCTCTCGGGCGCGCTGCACGTGGTGCGCGGCGAGCTCGCGGCGGCGCTCGAGGTCCCGATCGCCGTCGAGGTAACGCTCCACGGTGTCGCAGAGCTCGCGTGCGCTCGTGAATCGCCGAGCCCGCTCGATGGAGGTCGCGCGGACGCAGATCGCATCGAGCTCCGGCGGAACGTCGGGCGCCACGGCGGACGCGCGAGCGTCGGCGCCGCGCAGCGTGGACTCGGTGATCTCCTCGCGCGTGCCCCGGTGCAGCGGGCGGAGCGTCAGGATCTCGTAGAGGATCGCGCCGAGGGAATACACGTCGGTGCGCGCGTCCTGGCTGTTTTCCACGCCGAGCATCTGTTCGGGGGACATGTACGCGAGCGTGCCCACCATGCCCTCCTGACGCGCGAGCTCGGCCCCTGGGACCGTCACCGGCTGGGCCGGGGGTTTGGGGGGCTCCCCCATCGTGATGGGCGTGCCCGTCGCTCGATCGGCGACGAGCTTCGCGACGCCCCAGTCGAGCACGTACACCTCGCCGAAGGCGCCGAGCATGATGTTGGACGGCTTCAAGTCACGGTGCAGCACGCCGCGGGTATGCGCATAGTCCACGGCGAGGCAGACCCGGACGAAGGCCTCGAGCAGCCGGCGCCTCGTGTGGCCCGCCTGGATCGACGCATCACCTCGGGCGAGCCCTCGCAGCACCTCCGCGAGTGTATGCCCCTGGACCCTTCGCATCGTGAAGTACGGCTTGCCGTCGGCGCCGATACCCATGTCGTAGACCGGCACGACCGACGGGTGCTCGAGCTGGCCCTGCACCCGCACCTCCCGCAAGAACCGCCGTTCCTCGCGCCCTTTCCCGGCGACTCCCGTGAGGAGCGTCTTTTGCGCGACGTCGCGCCCGATGGCCTCGTCGCGGCAGAGGTGCACCTCTCCCATGCCGCCGACCCCGAGCATTTCACGGATCTGGTACCGCTTCCCGGGCCCCAGGAAGGTCGAAACGTCGCCGTCGTGCTCCGAGACCGTGCCGAGCGGCTCGACGTGTTCGGCCACGACCGTCGCCGCGCGCCAAAGCGACTGCTCCGACGTGTAGCCGATGGTCGCGTCGTTGTTCGTCTGCTCTCGCGGCTCGCCGGCGGAGGAAGCTTCGGCAGGGAGGGTGCGCATGGCGCGCCAGTCTACTTCCTTCCTTCCCAGCGCGTCGCCTGCGTAATCGCGAAGAACAGGCCGGTGGAGGAGATCAGATACGCGCCGGCTGCGAGGGATTCGTTGCATTCAGCATGAAGCGGCTCATGAGGGCTGGCCGGCCAGTGGCCGGCCAATGGCCGAAGGCGCCTCGCGGCCGCGCGCGGGGGCGCGCCTCGCGGGAAATCGCGCGCAAACGTGGCTCCACCTGGTCGGTACGAGGCTTGCTGAGAGGCCGACCGCGACGCCGGACGGGCCGGCCGCACCTTCGACACCAGCCACAACACAAGCTTCGTATGAAACAGAAACCTTCACGCCGCGTGCTCCCCCTTTCGCTCTCGCTCCTCATTGCCGCGCTTTCGCCCGTCGGGTGCGCAGCCGACGTCGGCGCGCCTCTGGAAGAAGAGGAGCTCTCCGAGGCTCGGCAAGAACTCCAAATGCCTCGAGGGCTCTACGTCGTCGCCAACGACGCGATCCACAAGCGTGGCGCCCTCGGCCCCGCGACGGGCAACGACTGGTACGCCCAGCTCACCGTCCACGGGGTCACGGCAATGGCCATTCACCATGGCGAGCTCTACGTCGTCGCCGGCAACGAGCTCTACAAACGCGACGCTCTCCATTCTGGAAATTGGATCCACGTCGGCCCGGCCTGGGGCGCCACCGCGATGGCTTCTTACAACGGCTCGCTTTACATGACCACCGACACCGGGCTCTTTCGGCGCGGCGCCACCGGCCCCGAGACGGGCAACGACTGGACCTACGTCGGCTCCGCCTACGGGGTCACTGGCATGGCGGCCCACGACGGGTCGCTGATCGTGGCCTCCAACAACAAGCTCTGGAGGCGCAACGCCATCGGCGCCACCCCGGGCACCGAGTGGACCTATGTCGGCGACGTTTCCGGGGCCACCGGCCTGACGAGCTACAACGGGTCGTTATACGCGGCCGCCAACAACGGGATCTGGAAGCGTGGCAAAATCGGCCACGAAACGGGCAACGACTGGTCCTATGTCGGCGAGGCTTACGGGGTCGTCAGCATGGCGGCCAGCGGGGACAGCGCCCAGGTGCTAGGCCCGGCGCGCTGCGGCGATCGGGTGCGCCTCCGGTCGAAGATGGGCGACTACCTGCACCGCCCCGAGGGCCCGGAACGCGCCACCACGTGGGGGAGCGGCATCGGCAATGTCTGGACCGTCGAGTGCATGAACAATGGGAACATCCAGCTCCGGTCGCGGCTGGGCGACTACCTGCACCGCGCCGGCGCAGGCGCCTATCCGCCCATCACCACCCATTCCCAGCAAGGCGAGTGGACCGTCGTCCCGACCGCCAACGGGCGTTTCAAGCTGCGGTCGTCGCAGAACGACTATCTGTCCCGGACCAACCAGAACGACGGGCTGCTCCTCGCCTCCTCGGGTCACGACGAGTGGACGGCGGAGGTCATCGCGATGGGCGCTGCCGCCTGCAATGACGTGGTGCGCCTCCGGTCGTCGCAGGGCGATTATCTGACCCGCCCCGACACCCCGTACGGCGTCGCCGCCGCCCCTGCTGGCGTCGGCAGCGCCTGGGTCATCGAGTGCACGGACAACGGGACGATCCAGCTCCGGTCGTGGAAGGGCGACTACCTGCACCGCCCCGACGGCCCGGAGGGCGTCACCACCTGGGACCAGGGCGGGTGGAAGGTCGAAAGCCTCTGGACGGAGACCGTCCGTCTTCGGTCCTGGAAAGGCGATTTCCTGAAACGCGCCGCCACGTCGCCGGGCATCACCACGGGGAATGCGGACGCGGGTACGGGCGAGTGGCTCGTGCAGCCGTTCGTCGACCCGGCTCCTGTGCCGAAGATGAGGCTCGCCAACGAGGACGTGGACGACGACGGCACGCGGGAGCTCTTGCTCGTCGTGGAGAACCCCGGGGGCGGTGGGTACGCCGTGAGTGATCCTTTCGTGATCGCCGAGGCGCTGCCCCACCTGGGTTACAGCCTCGGCACGGGCAGGGATTTCTGGGATTCGCTGAGCCCCATCCAGCAAAAGAGCCTGCACACGACGGTCTCCGAGATCTTGCCCTCCCAAGAGCTGGGCACGGCGATCGAGGTGAACGAGCTCCTTTCTGGGCGCGCGATGCTGCCCACGGCCGGGCGCACGTACGAGGTGAGCTGGTTCGACGGCGATTTCGAGACGTCGCGGGGTAACATCAAGGTATCGGGGTCGGTTCTCACGGCGGGCTGCTCGTGGAACGCGCTCGGCGGTATCCCTTACAACACGGAGGTGCAGCTCGTCTCCGGCGCCGCGGCCGTGAGTTTCACGGATACCGGCGTGGCCTTCGGCGCCGAAGCGAACCTGGTCGTCTTGACGAGGGGCGTAGGTGATCCGGATGGGACGACGGGGGCGGTGAACATCGGGGCCGGCGTCGGCCTTTATGGCGAGCTGAAGTATGGCCAAAATGGGCAATACGGATTCAACGTGCCGCTCGTCGTCATTCCCGTCGGCGTGTCCGTGTACGTGAAGGGCGAAGACGCGGTGGATGCGTGGAACGCCGTGCGCGGCTGGTCGGGCGGCGGCACGTTCGAGGCGTCGAGGCACGTGACCCAGTGGGGGATCGACTGGACCCACCAGGGGAGTTTGGTCGCCATGAATGCGTTCGACGACTCCGCGCTCGTCGTCAACCATATGGCAGGCAACACCTACATACGGGCAGTGGACGCCAGTCGTGAGACGTTGATCTGGCTGCAGGGAACGCAGCCGGTCGTGGGCGGAGCGATCAACACCGCCGTCCATCAGATCAGCGACGAGATGATCTCCCCGACCGGAAACGCCGCCGCCGAGCTCGTGATCTGGTCGAAGTCGGCGGGATCGGTCGTGGAATCGGGCTTCGACACGGTGGAGGGCTGGATCTCTTCCACCGTCGCTGACGCCGCGGACTGGTTCTGCGGTTGGCTCGGCTGCTGATTGGCATACGGCCATGGGCTCGGCGGTGAGCATGGGTCTCCTCGTGAAGCCGCTTCGCTGGGGCTTTGCCCCAGGCCCCAGCAGGGGCTATCCGCCCCTGCACCCGGACCAGCCAGGGGCTGGACCCGAGGTCGATGAACTGCGCGATGCGCAGTTCATCGAACAGGCCCGGTCAAGACCGGCAGCGACGTTGCCAACCGAGGCAGGCGCGCGGCCTTCCAGCGGGTCGGTGGCAAGACCGGGGGGGTTCGCTGGCGTCGGTTCGATGAGCTGCGCGATACGCAGTTCATCGATGAGGCCGTGTCTTCAAGCTTGGGGGCCGAGCCCAAAAGCGACGGGCACGTGTGTGCGAGAGATGGGGGCATGTGTCCGAAGAGACGACGTCGAGTCTCCGGAGGTACGAGGCCGTGCCTTGGAGGGACGGGGACGAGTCTCTGGGGCGTGTGGTCGAGCCTCCGGAGGTACGAGGCCGTGCCTTGGAGGAACGGGGGCGATGGAAGGAGCGACGGGCTCGTGGCGTCGAGAGATGGGCACGATGCAGGAGACCATCGGCTCATCGCCCGAACACCTACGGCCCCATCACGTGGAGGGACGGAGCCGTGCTGTTTGGAGCGTGAGGCCATCGCGTCACGCCACGACGTCATGCGACGAGGCGTTGGCCGCCGACCTGTCCGCGCTGCGGCCTTTGGTAGATAAGATCACCATTGGTCTTTGACCGGCGGCGGCGTTCCCCACCAAGACAGCCGCGCTACGGCTTCTGCTGTCCCCCCGGCTTCTTCGTCGGCCTGTTTGAAAAACTGCGCACCGCGCAGTTTTTCAACCCTGGGTCCAGCGCCTCGCTGGTCCGGGGTCGAGGGGGCGGACAGCCCCCCGCGGGGTCCGGGGCAGCGTGGAGCGGTCGCTCAAGATGTCCGTCTTCGAGATGTATGAGTGCCGGAAGAAGAGGAGAGATGAGCACCGAAAGCGCCGGCTCGCGCGGGAGGCCCCTCGCGTCTCAATCCGGTAGCAATGCCAGCAGCTCGTCGATGCCGGCGAGGATCGTCCGGGCGCTGAGCTCCCCGGCGACCCTCTCTCCCACGCCGTCGGGATCATGGTCGACGCCGAGAAGGGTTTGCCCCGCTCCCGGGTCATTTCCGACGCCGAGGTAACCCTCGACGACCAGATCGGCTTTGAGGAAGACCTGCACGGGATGAGACGT
Organism: Polyangium sorediatum; assembly: GCF_029946465.1. NCBI lineage: Bacteria > Pseudomonadati > Myxococcota > Polyangiales > Polyangiaceae > Polyangium > Polyangium sorediatum. Next base: position 246,803 of record NZ_JARZHI010000005.1, on the reverse strand, counting down.
GCGAAAGGGCGACGGCTTCGTGAGATCGTGCTGCCAGAGGCGCCTGCAAAGGTCCCATCGAAGGCGGGGAGGAGAAACGGACACATTTTTCCCATGGTCCGCCCGGATGGCCAGCGTCGTGATGTTCGAATCGGCGCGGGCATCACCTTCGGCCTGCTCGAGAGAGCCGTCCTGGTGCACCCGTAACCAGAGCCCTGGTCGTTTCTGCAATCGCAAGAGGAGCTGGCTTCCTTGGCGAGAGCGCGTGGCGATCTGCGGCGTCGCCACGCTCGGTTCGACCAAGGAATCGCCGAGGGCATAAACGACCAGGTCGCCATTCGAAGCTCCTACCGCGAGGAGGTCATCGTCCGGTGACACGCTCAGGCAAGAAAGCGTCGCCTCGGGCGCCTCGAAGGGCAGCAGCCCGAGCGCTCGTCCGCTGCGAAGCGAATGAAACATCACGCCCCCCTTGCCGACGCTCGCGACCCAGCGCTGGCTCCGGGCCATCGTCAGCAGCGGTTTGTCGCCATAGGGATGTCCCAAGATCTCCGTGCCCCATTCATGCATGTCGGAATCGAGGTTCCACTTGTAGATGCGCGGCCGGACCGGATCGTCATCACGGTTGAGCATTGCTTTCACGGCCACGGCGCATCGCTCGGGAGAGAGCACGAAGCCTTCCCCGAGGGCCACGTCCCTGTCGCCGTGAAACCGCGCGATCTCCGCGCCCGTCCGCGTGTCGAATCCCACGAGATCCCACGCGAAGAAGCACCACAGCTCCTCGCCGTCCCGGGCGAGCGATAAGCTGCATTCGGGCTCGAAGGATTGAATCTCCCGAAGGAGCGGCTTCGGGGCTTCGTCGGGGAGCCACGACCAGACGACGGTGTCGTCGCTGCCCCAGCCCGCCCAGTACACCCTGCCGCCCGGAGACACGCAAAGCGCCCGGGGATGGAGCCTCTGGCGCGCGCGCGAGAGCTCCTTGCCGCTTTCGAGCTCGTAGATACGAACGACCTGGTCGTCGAACGTGGCAGCCAGCCGGTCCCCGGTCGGGAAGAGGCGTGCTTTGTTGACGTCTTTCGCGATCTCGAGCGTCGATACGGTCCGCGCGGCTTCGACGTCCCATACGCGAACGGTGCGGTCCTTCCATGCCGTCGAGACGAGCCGGGACCCGTCTGCGTTGAAGTCCGCGGCGAGGATACTCGTGGAATGGCCGGTGAGCTTCGTGCCCGGCCTGTGAAGGTAGCTCTTCATCGAAATCGCTCGGGATTGGGTACGTCCCCGTCCCGCGCGTCAAGCCCAAACGGCGGATCCGGCGCCGCCTGGGCTGCCTCATCCCATCCAGGGGGCCGCCCTCACTCCACAGCCTGCGGCGCAGGCCCGCGTGCTCGGCCCGCTGGACGAGCTTTGGAGGCGCCGACGCGGCGCCTGCGCGCTCTCGTTCGTGTGGCCGCGGCTCGAGCCGGTGATCATCGCCGGGTAGCGGTCGAGGTCGCCACGCGCCGAGACGGGCGCCATGAACGCGGCGGGCAGAGGAATTCAAATCTGCCGCACCTGGCGCCGCGCCCAACGGGACCGGCCTCTGGTAGCCTCCGCCGCGCCGCCGACCGACCGGCGGAAACGAACGGAGAAAGAGACACCACCATGGCCATCGTTCTTTACCACCACCCGTTTTCGCGTGCTGCCAACACTGTGTGGATGCTCGAGGAAGTCGGCGTCGAGTACGAGCTCAAGTTCGTCGACATCATGGCCGGCGGCCAGAAGAAGGAGGAGGTCACGAAGCTCAATCCGATGGGCAAGCTGCCCTTGCTCGTCGACGGCGACACCGTCGTCACCGAATCCGCGGCGATCGGCCTCTATCTCGCGGATCGTTATGCCCCGGGCCGCCTCGCGCCGAAGCTCGACGACGCGGCGCGCGGCACTTATTTTCGCTGGTCGCTCTTCGCCCCCTCGGTCATCGAGCCCGGCTCGATGGCCAAGGCCGGCAACTGGGAGTTCCGCGCCGGCTCCGCCGGTTGGGGCAACTACGACGACATGATTGCGACGATGGAATCGGCCATCTCTGGCCGTGACTTCGTCCTCGGCAAGGAATTCTCGATGGCCGACGTCATCTTCGGCGGCACCATCGCGTACATGCTCGACTTCAAGATGCTCGAGCCGCGCCCGAGCTTCACCGGATATGCCGAGCGGGTCAAAGCCCGCCCGGCGTACGCGAAGAGCGAGGCGCGCAACAAATCCGTAATGGCCGAGCGCGGCCTCAAGATGCCTGGGGCTTAGAGCGCCCTGAAGGCTGGCGCGCGCCGTAGAAACGCGCGGCTTCGACTCGCTCTACCTCCCCGAGCGCATAGGGTGAACAACCCGCCCATTTGCCCTCGCGCCCGAACACCGTCATTGCCGAGCTCTTCATCGATCATCCCTGACGGCCCGCCACACCTCGCAAGGCCCATGGCCTATCCGGCACTGGACCTATCCCCCTCCTCAACAGCGGTACACAAAAGATCCCGCTTGCCGCTCCCGCTCCCGCTTCCGCTCCCGCTCCCGCTTCCGCTCCCGCTCCCGCTTCCGCTCCCGCTCCCGCTTCCGCTCCCGCTCCCGCTTCCGCTCCCGCTCCCGCTCCCGCCTCCGCTCCCGCTACCGCTGCCGCGATTGAGTGCACTGGGCGGAAGGCTGTCCTCTGGGCTCCTTCAGTATGTCCTCGTGCGGACCTCGGCCTCGGGCGTCTCCCGCGACGGATCGCCACATCCGGCGCCACCCGCGAGCGCGGGAGGACCGCGGCGAGATTCGACCACCGCTTCGCGGCTGCCGCCGGCCGCCCGAGCTGGGTCGTTGTCCTAGTAAGGAGCCCAGACAGCCGTGATCCGCGCGCCGGGCGCCGCCTTGACCGCGGGGTCGATGGTAAACCAGCGTAGCCAATCTCCCTGCCAGACGGTGCTCCAAACCGTCCCGTCGGTGCCGGTCGTGAACAGATCCAGGTGGCTGGCGGTGCTCCATATCGCCGAGATCGGCGCGCCCGGGTTCACCTTGACCTCGGGATGAATGGCGAACCAATGTTGCCACCCTCTCGCGCTCTCCCAAAAGGTGCTCCAGACCGTTCCATCGGCGCCGGTCATGAAGAGGTCGAGGTGATTCGGGTTGGACCAGACGGCCGTCACCGGCGCGCCCGGTCGTGTCTTGACCTCGGAAGAGACGGCGAACCACGATTGCCAGCCTGTCGCGAACTCCCAAGCTGCGCTGAAGACCGTGCCGTCAGCGGCGGTCATGAAAAGGTCCAGGTGGCTGGGGTTGCGCCATAATGCCGTGACCGTCGCGCCTGGATTGGCCTTGACCTCGGGATGAATGGTAGACCACGGCTGCCAGCCGATCCTGGCCTCCCAAAAGGAGGTGAAGACCGTGCCGTCAGCGCCGGTCATGAAAAGGTCCAGGTGATTGGAGTCTCTCCAGACCGCCGTGACCTCCGCTCCGGGCTTGGCTTTGACCGCGTTATCGATGGGGACCCAGGTTTGCCATCCCGCTTCGGGCTCCCAAACGGCGTTGAGGATCGTGCCGTCGGTGCCGGTGATGAAAAGGTCCACGTGGCTCGTGCCATTCCATAACGCGGTGACAGGCGTCCCGGGCCGCGCTTTGGCCTCGGGATGAATGGTGAACCAAGATCGCCAACCCTGCGGCGCGCTAAAAAAAGTGCTCAAGACAGCGCCGTCTCTGCCGGTCGTGAAGAGATCCAGGAGATTGGCGTTGCCCCAAACCGCCGTGACCGGCGCGCCGGGATTGGCTTTGGTTTCGGAATGGATCTTGGACCAGGCGCTCCATCCTCCCTCGGCCTCGACAAAAAAGGTGCTGAAGACGGTCCCGTCCCTATCGGTCATGAACAGGTCGAGGTGCTTCGGGTTCTCGATGGGAGCCTCGGAGAGCGGTGTGACCCGATAATCGTACGGGTTATTGGTAGCTGCGTGCGCATCGGACACGCTGGTAACCAAAGGAAGCACGACAGCCACGACACTTCCGATAAACGCGCCCACGGGCAGAAAACGGTTCCTTCGCATAACGCCCCTCCCTCCATCTGCTTGAGGAGCACATGGGGCTGTCATGACGAGCTGCAAGGCCGAGCCTGTGATCGCCATTATTCGCCAACTCCGCTGCGATTCTCGATGCTGCCGCAAAGATAGGCTTTTGCGAGCGTCTCGCGCACCTCGCATTTTTCGACATCTTTGGCGAGCACCTCGAGCTTCGTGGTCCTCTCCGGCGGGAGCACCGCCGTGATCGACGCGGGAGCCGGAACCAGGTTGACCTGGAACCGTCTCCAAGACTGGTCGATTCGAGCTGGTTCCTGGTCAATCTGGTTGCGTCGAGCGGTACACAATCAGATTTCGCTTGCCGCCCCCGCTTCCGCTTCCGCTTCCGTTTCCGTTCCTATTCCCGCTTCACCCTCCGCGTCCCCTCCTCCGGAAACGGCACCATCTTCCCCGCCTGCGGCTCCCATAGCTTCAGCGACAAACACCTCCACAACGTCTCCAAGCGACAAACTCGTCTGCAGCTCGATCCGGAGTTCCGGGATCGCCGCATCGCCTCCCGCAGCAGAGCGTCGACCTCGACGCGGCGTACGTTGGGCGGCGACGGACGAGGCGGCGGATTCAAGAACGCAGGTCTGCAATGATGCCCGCGTCCCTGAACGCCGCGCCGAATTCTATTGGCGAGACCATTTCTGGGCCGGGAATCCGTTGCACCGCCAGATCCGCACCTGGGTTCCGGGGTTAGGGTTGCCGTTCGCGACGTCGAGGCACATGGAAGGCCCCACGGCGCTCCGAATCTCTCCGTTCTCCTGGACAGTCCATTTCTGGGCCGGGAATCCGTTGCACCCCCAGATCCGCACCTGGGTTCCGGGCGCAGGGTTGCCGTTTTCGACGTCGAGGCACATGTAAGGCGCCACGGCGCTCCGAATCTCTCCGTTCGTCGCGTCGACAGTCCATTGCTGGGCCGGGAATCCGTTGCACTCCCAGGTCCGCACCAGGGTCCCAGGCGTGGGGTCGCCATTCTCGACATCGAGACAGATATAGGAGGCCACGGCACTCCGGATTTCCCCCTGTTGCGCTCCAACGTGCCCGGCCCAGGAAGCGCAAACTGCGACAATGCCGAACATCATGCCGCGCCGGACGGCCCTCGTCGTCTTCGTACTCATGAGATGTTCCCCCCAACGAATTGCTGCTAGCATCCCCGAGCGTCACAGCCACGCACAGATGGCGGCAGCTTTAGGCTGCTGTCTTGCACGAACGATGCCTGCCAGGTGCTGCTCTTCATCGCGACGTACTCGCGTAGGACCGCGACCAGCGTCATCGCCTCCAGCGCCGACGCGCCGGTTGGCCTCGTTGGCCTCGACGACCAGCATGATCATGATGGACATGCGTAGGTCATGGAATGCTCCTCGGGTTCGGTCGAGGAGGCTCCCAGTAGGTGGGGTTACGTCCCAAAGCGGTTCTTTGTCAATCGCTCGCGAACGACGACGCAGGCGCGAGGCGTTTGTCGACGTGCTGGCCAGATGCAGCTTCGCCGATACAACAGACGTTGCAGGAATGGGTAGAGATCCTTGGTGAGCTGCTTTCCTCGCGCGGAACCCTTCCTCGACAGCGGCACACAATCAGATCCCACTTGCCGCTCCCGCTCCCGCATCCACCCGCTACGATGCCCGCCCGTGACGTACAGGATCCCCCCCTGGGTCCGCGCCCTCCTCGCGGCCGACCGCCTCGTGCACCGCATCGCCACCGCACGCGAAGGCCTGCGCGACGAGCTCCTCCTCGCCTGGATCCCCGAAGCGGATCGCGCCGCCCTCACCGCCGCGCTCTACGCGCGCCAGAAGACCTACCTCCCCGGCGGCCATCGCTTCGAAAGCGGCCTCTTCACCTGGGAAAAACGCGCCCTCGACGCCCCCGCCTTCCCCCGCGCGGGCCGTGTCCTCGTCGGCGCGGCCGGCGCCGGTCGGGAAGTCGTCGCGCTGCTCGAACGTGGCTACACGGTCACCGCCTTCGACCCCTGCGACGACTTCGTCGAGAGCGCTCGCGCGCTCGCCAAGGACCGCCCCGCCGACATCCTCCTCGGCTCCTACGACGACCTCGTCGCCGCTGCCCAGGGCCGCGGCGGCCCCCTCGCCTCGCTCGGCGATCCTCTCTCCTTCGACGCCGTGATCCTCGGCTGGGGCAGCCTCTCGCACGTCTTGCCCGGCGCCGCGCGGCTCGGCCTTCTTCGCGCCGTCCGCACGCTCGCGCCGCGCGCCGTCGTGCTCACGAGCTTCCAGCTCCGCCATGACAGCGAGGCGAAGACCGAGACCAAGGGACGCCTGCGCGACGCGCTTCGCCGCGCCTTCACCGCGATGGGCGCGCCGGGCCGCAGTGAGCCTGGCGATCAGTTCTACGCGGATGGTGGATTCTTCTCGTACCTCTCGCCCGACGAGATCCCGCGCGTCGCCTTCGAGGCCGGCTACGAGGTCGCGCTCTTCGAGGAGGGCCCCTATCCGCACGCGCTCCTCGTCCCCTTCCCGCGCGCGGCCTGCCTGAGTGAGGCATGAATGCCACGCCGCGCGTGCGCAACGAACCCACGGCTGCCCCTCGTTGTGACCTCTGCGCCCCGGTGATACGCTGCGCGGAGTGTCCTCGAGGCGCTCGCCTTCGCGGCGCGGCAGAAGGAGAACGACGCGCATGGCCGACATCGACGACCGGAACGCAACGCTCGAAGGCTCGGAGGGCGACGCGAGGGAGCCGGTCGAGGATCCGCGCAAGCCCTACGAGCCGCCGCGCCTCACGAAGAAGCGCTCCGTGGCCCGCGCGACGCTCTTCACGCCGATGGGTCCCGCCACGGGCATGACCGTCATGGGCTGAGCGGCCACCCTCCCCGCGCGCCCGCCCCGGAGCCCCCACCCGCCATGGCCGTCACCTGGATCGCCTTCCACCTCACGGATCGCTGCCAGCTCGACTGCCAGCATTGCCTGCGTGATCCCGGCCAGAAACCGAAGGATCTCTCGCTCGCCACGATCCGCAAGGTCCTCGCCGAGGCCAAGCGGCTCTACCGCACCCGCCAAGTCGCGCTCACCGGCGGCGAACCCACGCTCCACCCCGAGCTCGAAGGCGTGCTCGACGCGATCGTGGAGCACGATCTCACGTGGCACATCGTCACGAACGGCAGGCGCTTCGAGCAGCTCCTCGGGCTCCTGCGCGACGGCCCCGCGCGGCGCGAGCGCCTCACCGCCGTCAACCTGAGCCTCGACGGCGCTGACGAGATCACGCACGACGGCATCCGCGGCAAGGGGAGCTTTCGTGATGTCATGAAGGCGGTGACCCTCTGCACCGCGCACGGCCTCCCGTTCGCGCTCCAGATGGTCCTCCACGCGCGCAACGTGCATCAGATCGAGGCGTTTGGCCTCATGGCCGCGCAGCTCGGCGCGGCGCGCGCGTCGCTCTCCATGCTCCAGGCGACCGGCACGCACCACGACGAGGCGCTGTACCTGCCGCCCCGCGCCTGGCAGGACGCGCAGCACCGCATCGAGCGCCTCTCCGCCGCGCTCACCATGCCCGTGACGATGCCCGAGGGGTTCTACCGCGAGCAGACCTTCCACGTCTGCGAGGCCATGAAGAGCGAGTCGCTCCACGTCGACGTCGAGGGCCGGCTGAACCTCTGCTGCCAGCACGCGGGCGTCCCGAGCGAGGGCCCGCCGCGCGACGTCGCCGCCGACCTCGCCACGACGAGCCTGCGCGAAGCCCACGGCCGCTTGCTCGGCATCATCCACGAGACCCAGGCCGCGCGGCTCGCCGCCATGGCCCGGGGCTCGCTCGGCACGTGGGACCACTTCCCCTGCAACTGGTGCATGAAGCACTTCGACAAGCCCCACTGGACCGACGAAGGCGCAGGCGGCCCGTCGGCGCAGCGGGAGCGGTGGCGCGGCGCGTGGGCGAAGAAGGTCACCCTGCCCGTCGTGCGCTAGGCGGCGCGGGGGAACGCGGGATGCCTTCAGCCTGGCCCAAGCACCTCCGGCTCTCCGCGACCGCTGTCGGCCTGCGCCTCTCGCTGCCCTTGCGGGTCGCGCAGTCGAGCCTGCCCGCGCTGCTCGACGCGCTCGCGCGGGGCACGATCGAGCCCGCGCCGCTCGACGTGATCGACGAGGCGCTCGCGCGCGCGGACGTGATCACCCATCACCTGCCGTTCGTCCCCGACACCTGCCTCTACCGCTCGCTCGCGCGTTTCTCGCTGCTCCGCCGCGCCGGGCACGCCGCGCGTTTCGTCATGGGCCTCTCGCGTCCTGGCGAGATCGAGGGGCACGCGTGGGTGGAGCTCGACGGCGCGCCGTACGGCGAAGAGCTCGACCCCGACCTCGTCGTGACGTACGCCTACCCTTGTTACGCCTCATCCCTCAAGGAGCCCGCCGCGTGACCGAGCCGCACCTTCCCAGGCCAAACCCCCAGGTGCTCTTCACCGAGCTCGACGACGGCACGGGCGTCCTGCTCCACCTCGACACGAAGTTCTATTTCACGCTGAACGCGGCCGCCGTGATCGTGTGGAAATCCCTCGCCGAGTCGATCGCCGATCCAGGCGCGATCGCCGAGCGGATCACCGCGCTCTTCCGCGTCGACCGCGAGACCGCCGCGCGCGACGTCGACAGCGTGCTGCGCGAGATGCTCGAAGACGGCCTCGTGCTACCGCCCTGAGGCGTGATGCAAACCGCGGCGCTGCACGGCGTGACGCTCGCCTGGACGACCGAGGACGGCGCGCCCGATCTCGTGCGCGAGCTCGGCCTCGACGAAGGCATCGGCCAGACGGACGGCAGCCGCGGCCGCATCGAGATCGCCCTCCGCCACGGCGTCGCTCCGCTCGACACGGATCCGTTCGTCGAGGGGTATCGTCCGTCGTTTTTCCACGGCATCGTGCAGGCCTACCGCGAGCCCGTGGGCTTGCCTCGGGCCTTCCTGCTCTGGGATCGGAAGAGCCGCATCCTCGTCCCCGAGGGAACCTCGCACATCGAGGCCTTCCTCGCCGGCGAAGAGGTCGTCCCCGGCTCGGCCCGCGGCGCGCTCGAGATCGCGCTCTCGCTCGCCCTCCGCGCGCATGGCCTCTATCACCTCCATGCCGCGGCCTTGGTCCATCGCACGCACGGCGAGGCCATCCTCGTCGTCGGCGGCGCGGGCGCGGGCAAGACGACCACCACGATCACGCTCGCGTCCGCCGGCTACGACCTCCTCGGCGACGACGCGCTCCTCCTCGAAGAGGCCCCCGTCGGGCGGCCGCGCCTCTGCGCCTTCCCGCGCCCCTTTCACGTCGGCCCGGCCACGCTCTCGGCCTTCCCGCGCCTCGCGCCCTTTGCAGGCCCCACGAAGAGCCACGGCGACAGACGCGACGTCGACCCGAAGCGCGCCTTCCCGGGCCAAGCCCGGTCCACCTGCCTCGCGCCGACCCTCGTGCTTTACCCGCACGTCGAGCCGGATCAGCCGACCCAGCTCGCCCCCATCGCGAAGGCCGAGGGCCTCGGCCACCTGATCGCGTCGAGCGGCGGCCTCGTGATCGACGACGTGCCCGGAAAGGCCGAGCACCTCGCCCTGCTGACCCGCCTCACGAACGGCGCGCGCCACTACGAGCTGCGCATGGGCCGGGATCTGCTCGACGACCCCTCGATCCTCGCGGCCGGGATCGACAGCCTCGACTTCTAATTACGGGAGGAAGAACTGCGCGCAGCAGCCCTGGTCGACGCTGCAGGCGAAGATGCCGAGGCTGGCCTCGCACTTGCCGACGTCCTGCCCGTTGATGGAGCAAACGCAGACCTGCGTGCTGCCCGGCTGGGAGAAACACTGCGTGGTCACCGAGGCCCCGTTGCACTGGCCCGAGCAGTCGCACGACCCGTCCGAGCCCTGGGAGCAAAGCACGCTGGAGCAGCCGGTGCTCGGGGCTTTGCACGCATCGAGCGCCTCGACGAACGGAAAGCAGGTCGAGCTGAAGCACTCGCCGTTCAAGCCCGCGTTCTCGATGACGCACTCGAGCAAGGCGGTGACCTCGTTCAAGCACGGGCCGGCCTCGTCCTCGAACTCCTGCACGCAATCGTCGACGCAGTCCTCTTCCGCGCACCCCGGGATCTTGCTCATGCTCGCGCACGCCGCCTCGCAGAGGCTCTGCAGGCCGCCGCCCCCCGTCCCGCTCGAGCTCGTCGTCGTGTTCGTCCCGGCGCTCCCGCTTCCGGCGGCGCCGACGCCGCCCGCGCCGCCCGTGCCGTCCGCGTCGATCACCACCTTGCCGCCGCAAGCACCGACCCCCGCAACCGCGAGCGTCATGATCCCCAGGAAGCCAAGCATCGTCCGCTGCATGACCGCATCGTAGCCCGGACGGATGGGGCGGGCGAGAGCGTGGAGGGCGGGCACGCTCTCGTCGGGGGGGGTTCGTCGCGTCGCAGCGTTGCGCCGCCCGAGGGCGCGTTTTCTGCGCTAGGATGCCCCGCCTCGGTGCTCCTTCCGACGCTCCTCGCCCAGCTCTTCGCCGCGCCGCAGGCCACGCCTGCCGCGACCCAGGTCATGCCTCCGGCCGACGTCTGTCCTTCGGGCACGCGGCTCGTCTCGGGCACGCATTACGAGCACGTGCAGCGGCTCTGCACGACGTGGCGCCTCGGGCACTGTTATTCGTTCCTCCCGGGCATGCTGGCCCAGGAGCCCGTGGCCACGCCGGTGCACGTGTGCATGGACGAGCACGAGTGGCCGAACCGCGAGGGCAAGCGGCCCGAGGTGATGATGCGGTTCGTCGAGGCGGAGAAGAAATGCGCCTCGGTGGGCAAGCGCCTCTGCACCGAATTCGAGTGGGAGCTCGCGTGTGAGGGCCCCGAGACGACGCCCTGGCCCTACGGCCACACCTTCGACCCGAACGCCTGCAACGCCTCGAAGGATTTCATCCCGTACGACGAGGGGAAGCTGAACGCCGACGAGCGGCGCGTGCGCGAGATCGAGACGTGGCGCCTCTACCAGGGCGAGGCGAGCGGATCCCGGCCGCGCTGCGCGTCGAGCTTCGGCGTGAAGGACCTCGTGGGCAACGTGGAGGAGTGGGTGCGGACGTCACGCAAGGAGTGGCGCTACCGCTCGTCGCTCAAGGGGGGATTTTGGGCCAAACCCTGGGCCCATTGCCGCGGGACGAACGACTCGCACGGGCCGATGTTTCGTTATTACGAGATTGGCTTCCGCTGCTGCAAGGACCCCGAGGAGCCCGTCACGGCGCCGGAGCCTGCGCCGGCGTCGACACCGGAAACGACGCCGTCGCCGTAGAGGCGTCCGCGAGCCGGCCCTCGATGCCCTTCGCATGCTCGGGCAGCGGCGGCAGGTTCGCCTCGTCGTACCCGGGCGAGACCCAGTAGACCTCGGGCGAAGGGCGATAGCCGCTGAACCAGCGCCGCTCCTCGACGCGGCCGTCGACATACGAAATGCGGAGCGTCGAGGTGACGTCGTACCCGCGCACGCCCTTCTGCCGATGAATGCGCTTCCCGGGCGGCAGGTGCGATTTCACCGTGATCCGACGGACGAAATCATACGACTGCCCGACCCCGTAGCCGTACTCGACCTTCGCGATCGGCTCGCCGCCGAGGATCTCCACGCGCACCTTGTTCGGCTGCGGGAAATGGGCGTGGATCATGACCGGGAACGGATGAGGGTTCTTGAGCTTGAGGTCGACGATGGGAAAACTCACGGTCGCGTCGAGGCCGAGCTTCGTGTAGCTCGACGCGCGCGAATGCCCCTGCCGATGCAGCACCTCGAGCGCGCCGTAGACGGCCGCGCCGTGCAACGTCGAGGAGAGCTGGCAGGTGCCGCCGCCGATGCCGTCCGTGAGCTCGTCGCCCTGGATCTCGGGCGCGAGGGTAAAACCGTTCTCCCGCGTGCGCGCCCCGACGCGGTCGTTGAAGGAAAACCCGGCGCCCGGCGGCAAGACGACGCCGTCGATCTTGCGCGCGGCGTTGCGGATGTTGACCGCGCGCCCCGCGCCCGAGCCGAAGAGCGAGAACGAGGTCTCGAACGCGGCGACGACCTTCGTCACGTCGACCTGCGCGAGATCGAGCGCGGTCACGTTCGCCGGCACGCGCTTCGTGACGAGGCGGATCACGGCGCCGTCCTCGAAGCTCGTCGCGCGCATCTCCGCGAGCGAGGCGTCGATGTCGAGCTCGCGGCCAGGGACGTCCTCGATCTTGCGCTTGTTCTCGAGGTCGAGCACCGCGTCGACGGGCGCGACGGAGAAGCGCGGCGCGATCGACTCGAGGAAACGACGCGCCTTCGCCTCGTCGATCCAGAAGGCGAGCGGCACGAAGACCTGGCTGCTCCGCGCGAGGCGCGCCTCCCGCATGCGACGCAGGAGCGAGCCCACATGCCCCACCTCGCCGGCACGATCGAGCGAGGCTTGCACGTCGATCTCGACGCCGACCGCGCCGAGCGTGGTCTCCACGATCTCGCCGTCGTGATGGAACCGCGCCTCCCAGCCGAGCGCGTCGAGCTGACGGCGGGCAAGCCACGAGGCGGGCGAGCCCTCGTCGGGCACGCGTTGCTCGCCGAGGAACAAGCCTTCGACGACCGGCGAACGTGGCCCGTACCGATAGGCGCCGAGCCCGAGCCCTGCGGCGACCGAGGTGCCGATGCCCAGGACGAGGAGGAGAGTGGACTTTTGCACGGAAGACCGCTGCGATCGTAGCGGAGACCTTTCCGTCTTTGGAAGTTTCTCGATCGGCGATGGAGGAAGATCACGCATGGCGTGACCAAGAACGCCCGCGCCTCGGGTTCGCTTCACTTCGTCGAGCTACGGGCTGCCCTGCGACGTGACCGGGCCCGTGTTCGCGGGCCCGCCTTTCGCGTCCTAAGCGTGGAGGGCGGCGATCTTCTCTACCAGCACCGCGACCTCCTCGATCAACGGGAGCGGCGGACCGTGTCGGTCCGCGTGATGACGCAACGCCGTGTGAAGATCACCGCCAGGCAGCAACCCCTGCTGATCGAGCCAGGTCCTCAGCTCACCCAGGAGCTCCTTGCCATCCACGCGCGTGTAGAGCGAACCGTCGTCGTCGAAGTCATCCGCGAACATGCGCACCAGTGACGAAGGCTCTTCCTGCTGCGTCTGCCTCTGGATCGCGTCGCGGTATGCGTGAATCTTCTCTGCGACGATGCGCACGGCCTCACCTTCGCAGGTAGGGAGAGCGTCCCCGAGCCTGGGTCGCGCCTGACGCGCCTTGTAGGCAACGTCCTCCAGGACGGCTCTCACGATGTCGATCCAACGGCGCCGCTCCGCCATCTGGGCGAGCACGTCGCTGACACCGGAGATCCCAAGCGCATGCTCGATGAACGCAGGCTCGATCAAGTAGCTCTCGATGCAGTGACGCCGAAGCGGGTAGGCGGTGAGCCTCTTCAGGCCCTCTCCCTCGATCGCCAGGTCGAGGGCCTTGGCTCGCCTGTCCTCGAGCAGCGGGCGGATCAAGAAGTCCCGATCGCTCACGGCGAAGACGTAACCCTTCTTGAACAGCGTTCGGCGTGCGCGGACCGATGGAACCAGGTCGAGCTTGGACCCCGCATCGAAAATCCCAACGCGGGCGGCGAACGGGAGCGTCTTCTGGACAGCGAATCGCGCCATTTCGAGGAACCTGACATCCAGACCTTCAGGCACCCCCTCGCACAGCAGATCGATCTCGTTGTGGATCGTCATGTGTCCAGGCCACCGACGTAGAAAACGTCTGCTGGACTCACATATCGCAGCAGGGACTCGGAGTGCGTCGTGACGATGAACTGGTTGTCGTAATCCCCACCGCTACGACAGAAATGCAGCAGGTTTCGCTGCCAGGCCGGGTGCATGTGTAGCTCGATCTCGTCGATGAGGATGACAGAGCGACTTGCGCGCGCAGATGTAAAGTTTGCTGCCAACCTGAGGAGCTGCCGCTCGCCGCTGCTCATCCCTGCCGAGTAATACACGTCATCCCCACGCCTCAAACGGAGGTCGAACCCTTCGTCGGACGCTTCGATGTCGTCGATCGTCGAGGGCAACGCGAGCTCGCCGTAGAGCCGCTTCACTCGCCGCCACGCGCTCTCTCCCTGCTTCGCAGGGTCCCATTTCTGGTCGAGAATGGAAATGAACGCGAGCCATGGAAGCACATCGCGGCTGCTTGCCTCCTCCCGCAGCTCAGGCTCGGGCCCTACCCTCGACGTAGGACCTCGAAGGTCCACCGTCCTGTGCTGATCGAGATAGATCATGCCGCCGATTTGCTCGAACACGTCCTCCTTGAGGAGCCGACGGCTCTGCGCCACCTTTGCCGTCGCGCGCCCCCGAAAAGCAAGGTTCGCCTTGTACGGCTCCGTTTCCTTGACGCCGAAGAAGCTGCCCTCGGGTGCAGGCCAGCGAAATCTCACGACGTAACGCGCGCTCTCGGGCACGCCGAGTCCGCTCGTTCCTAGAAGCCTTTCGACGTGATCGATCGCCGCCCACTCGCCGGGATGAAGTTCAAACTCGACATCGACCGCGATGGGGAGGTTGGGATCGCGACGAATGGCAGGGTCCGCGGGATCGAAATCCGGTCGCAGCCGAGGCTCCCTGGCGTTCTCGATGCAGGCGTAGACGAGGTGGAGCGCGTCCAAGATCGTCGTCTTGCCGCTCATGTTCGCGCCCACGACGACCGTGAGCGGACGAGGCCTCCCTGTCGCGTCACACAGATTCAGCTCGAAGTTCTCAAGCCGGCGGAAATTGTCGACCCAAATCTTCCGGATGCGCACGGCTCCTCCGCTTCGGCGTACTCATCGAGCGCCGCTCAACCTGCCCCATCCCCGCAGATCCCGCGGTACCTCTGCGCGTTCACCACGTAATGAACCGCGCCGGCGAGGCCGAGCTGCGCCTCCTCGTCGGTCACCTCGCGGACGACCTTCGCGGGGCTGCCTTTCACCATGGATCGAGGCGGGATCACCATCCGCGGCGGCACGAGCGCGCCGGCCGCGATGACCGAGCCCGCGCCGATCACCGCGTTGTCGAGCACGATGCTGCCCATGCCGATGAGGCACCCGTCCTCGACCGTGCAGCCGTGCAGGATCGCCCCGTGGCCGATCGTGACGTCCGCGCCGATCGTCGTCTTCGAGATGCCGTCCGTGAGGTGCAGGCAGGCGAGATCCTGCACGTTCGTGCGAGGGCCGATGCGGATCGGGCCGATGTCGCCGCGCAAGACGGCGCCGAACCACACGCTCGCCTCGTCGCCGAGCTCGACGTCGCCGACGAGCGTCGCGTTCGGCGCGAGGAAGACGTCCCGGCCGAGCCGCGGGGCATGGTCTCCGTAAGGAAGGACGAGCGCCAAGCGCCTACCCTCCCCCGGCGGCCACGATCGGGAGCGAGCGCCGCTCGCCGGCCGCGCGTGGCTTCGGCGCCTCCACCGGCGCCGCGGGGAGCGGCTTGGCCGCTGCGCGCGCCTCGTCCGAGAGCTCGGCCTGGAGCGAGTGCTTGTTGGCGCGCGTGATCACGACCTCGACGATCGATCCGCGCAGATCGAGCCGCTCGGCCCCGGCGACGTGCACGATCTCGTTGCGCTCCGTGCGACCCGTCCAGGCGTTCGTGCCTTCCTTGCCCGCGCCCTCCACGAGCACGCGCTGGCGGCTGCCGACGAGCCTCTGCAAATGCGCGCCGAGCAGCTCCTCGCTCACCTCGAAGAGCCGCGCGAGCCGCTCGCTCTTCTCGGCCTCGGGCACGTCGTCCGCGAGCTTGCGAGCCGGCGTGTACGGGCGCTGCGAATATTTGAACCCAAACAGTCCCCGGAAGCCCACCTCCCGCACGAGGGAGAGCGTGGCGGCGAAATCCTCCTCGGTCTCGCCCGGGAACCCGACGATGATGTCGGTCGAGAGCGAGAGATCGGGCAGCCGCGCCACGAGCGAGCCCACCCGCGCGACGTACTCGGCCCGCGTGTAGCGCCGGATCATGCGCTTCAGGATGCGATCGGCGCCCGACTGCACGGGCATGTGCACGTGGCGGGCGAGGACCGGGAGATCCGCGTGTGCCTCGATCAGCGAGGGCGTGAGGTGCCGCGGGTGCGGGCTCGTGTACCGGAGCCGCGCGAGCCCGGGGAGGTCGGCCGCGATTCGCCGCAGGAGCGCGGCGAACTCGCTCTCGTCCGGATCATCGGGCGAGGCGCCGGGCGCGCGCGAAAGCTCGCTGCTCGGGTCCCGGTAGCTGTTCACCGTTTGCCCGAGCAACGTCACCTCGCGGACGCCCGCCGCGACGAGCCCCGCGATTTCCGCGATGATCTCCGCGCTCGGCCGGTACCGCTCCGGCCCCCGCGTGTACGGGACGATGCAGAAGGAGCAACGCTCGTTGCAGCCCTTCATCGTGGTCACGAACGCCGTGGGCGCACGCGCGTCGACCGTGGGGTTTCGAGCGGCGTCCCCCTCGTCGGAGAGCGCGGTCAGGAAACGCGGGGCTTCGAGGTCGAAGACCGTCCGCACGAGCGGAGGCGCGCCGAGGCCGATGTCGTCGAGCAGGCGCGGCAGCTCGGGGATGTTGTCGGGGCCGAGGACGAGATCGATGCCTTGGCTGCGCGTGAGCAGCCGCTCGCCCTCCTGCTGGGCCACGCACCCGGCCACCACGAGGACCATCTCGGGGTGCGTCTGCTTCCACTTCGCGAGACGGCCGACCTCGCTGAGGAGCTTCTGCTCGGCCTTTTCCCGGACGCTGCAGGTGTTCAGCACGACCACGTCCGCGGCCTTCGGGTCTTCCGATTCCGTATAACCGGCGCGACGGAGGACCTCGTGCATCCGCTCGGAGTCGTGGACGTTCATCTGGCATCCGAACGTCGTGATGGCGTAACGAGGCATGGGCGCCGCTCATGTAACAAAACGGCGGAGGGGCGGCCAGCGCGCGGACGCGCTTCTTCACGCCGAGGCTGTTGCAGTGGGCGAAAGGAGCCGCGATGATGGCGGCCAGCGCGGGGAAAAGGCGCTCTTCCGACGTCCGACCGCGCGTGGCCCCTTGCAGGCACGGCGGACGTGCACGACAAGACGGGTTCAAGGGACCGAGCTAAGGAGTGGACATGTCGTCGGCGAAATTCGAGACACTCGTGGACCTGTTCGAGCGCTCCGTCAAACAGTTCAAGAACAAGGATCTGTTCGGCGTGAAGAAGGACGGCACGTGGGTGTGGACCACCTACGGCGAGGTCGGCAAGCTCGTCGACGACTTCCGCGCAGGGCTCGCGTCGCTCGGGGTGAAGCGCGGCGACAACGTCGCGATCATCTCGAACAACCGCATCGAGTGGGCCGTCGCGGCCTACGCGTGTTACGGGCTCGGGGCGGCGCTCGTGCCGATGTACGAGGCGCAGCTCCCGAAGGAGTGGGCCTTCATCGTGAACGACTGCGAGGCCGTCGCGCTCATCGTGGCGACCGAGGAGATCTACCAGACGGCCCAGGAGATCCCGGAGAAGGCGCCCTCGCTCAAGCACATCATCGGCCTCACGCGCCCGAAGAGCGAGCCCTCGTCCTACGCGGCGCTGCTCGAAGCCGGCGCGAAGAGCCCGGTCCCGGCCATCAAGCCCACGCCTGCTGACACGGCGTGCCTCATCTACACCTCGGGTACGACGGGCAACCCGAAGGGCGTGATCCTCTCGCACGGCAACGTCGCCTCGAACATCAACGCCGTGCACGAGATCCTGCCGCTCGTCACCGACGACCGGAGCCTCTCGTTCTTGCCCTGGGCGCACTCGTTCGGGCACACGTGTGAGCTCCACGCGCTGCTCTCGCTCGGCGGCGCGATGGCCCTCGCCGAGGGCGTCGACAAGATCATCGCGAACCTCGCGGAGGTGCACCCGACGATGCTCTGCAGCGTCCCGCGCATCTTCAACCGCATCTACGACGGCGTGAACAAGCAGATGGCCGGCAAGCCGAAGCCCATCCAGGCGCTCTTCAAGGCTGGCATCCGCGCGGCCACGAAGAAGCGCAAGGAGGGCGAGGGCTCGCTCTCGCTCGGCGAGAAGATCAAGCTCGCGCTCGCCGACAAGCTCGTCTTCTCGAAGATCCGCGCCAAGTTCGGCGGCCGCATGAAGTACGCGTTCAGCGGCGGCGCGGCCCTCTCGCGCGAGGTCGCCGAGTTCATCGACGCGCTCGGCATCACGGTCTACGAGGGGTACGGCCTCACGGAGACGAGCCCGATCGCGACGGCGAACCGCCCCGGCGCGCAACGCATCGGCAGCGTCGGCAAGGCGATCCCGCACGTGAAGATCGTCATCGACAAGGAAGCCTCGGGCGACCCGAAGCACGGCGAGATCGTGATTCACGGCCCGAACATCATGCAGGGCTACCACAACCGCGACGAGGAGAACAAAGCGGTCTTCACCGAGGATCGTGGCTTCCGCACGGGCGACCTCGGCTACCTCGACGACGAGGGCTACCTCTACATCACGGGCCGCATCAAGGAGCAGTACAAGCTCGAGAACGGCAAGTACGTCTCGCCGGCTCCGCTCGAGGAGCAGCTCAAGCTCTCGGCCTACATCCTCAACGCGATGGTCTACGGCGACAACCGCCTCTACAACGTCGCGCTCGTGGCGATCGACGTCGAGGCCGTGAAGGCGTGGGCGCAAGGGCAGGGCCTCTCGTTCGAGAGCGACGCGGCGATGTGCGAGAACGCGCGCGTCAAGCAGCTCGTGATGGACGAGATCCAGACGTACTCGGCTGAGTGGAAGGGCTTCGAGAAGATCCAGAAGGTCACGCTCACGAGCGAGGACTTCACCACGCAGAACGGCTTGCTCACGCCTTCGCTCAAGGTGAAGCGCCGCGTCGTGTGGCAGCGCTATGGCCAGCAGATCGAGGCGCTCTACGCCGAGGGCAAGTCCAAGAACGACAGCGCGGCGAGCGCCGCGTGAAGCCTCCCGCCAGCGGCGTTCGTTGACGCCCTGCGTCCCCCCTTCTAGTCTCGCTTCATGCACAATCAGGCTCGCGTGGCGGCACTCGCGACGGCGGCGTGGCTCGTGGGTGGCTGCGCGAGCGGCGCCGCGCGCTCCGCGGGGCCCGAGCCCGTCGTGATGGTCGGCGACGGGGTCAAGGCCAAGGCGGCGGACAAACCCGGCACGGCCGCCACGAACGATCCGAATGACGCGCGCAGGAAGGCGCTCGAAGAGGCCGCCGAGTACGGGATGGTCGGCGTGCTTCAAGGAGGCCCGGGGGAGCTCATCGGCGGCGTGGAAGGCGGGGTCTTTGGTGGCGTCGCCGGTGGCGGCGTCCTCGGCGGCCCGAGCAAGGTCTTTGGCACCGGCGGCATCGGCCTGAGTGGGATCGGCATCGGCGGTGGTGGGACGGGCGAGGGGGTCCTTGGCCTCGGCTCGATCGGCACCGTCGGGCATGGCTACGGCTACGGTTCGAGTCGCCCGGGGGAGCGCGTGAAGGCGCGCATCGAGGCTGCCACGATCACGGGGCCGCTCACGGACGACGTCGTGCAGCGCATCCTCGCGGATCACCGCGAGGACGTGCAGGACTGCTACTTGCTCGAAGCCAAGCGTGGCAACCGCGTCCGGGGCCGCATGACCTTGTCGTTCACGATCGACGGCGCGGGCCGCGTGGACGAGGTGTGGGTCCCCGAGTCGACCTTCTGGCAGCGCGAGCTCGCGAGCTGCGTTGCGCAGGTCGTGGGCACGTTCCGCTTCCCTGCGCCTGCGCAACAGGTCAAAGTCCTCGTCCCCGTCGTCTTCTGACCTTGCATCGACCGCATCGCGGTCGATGCAGCCTCGGTCCAGGGCCGTGCCCTGGTCCGGGTCCAGGGGCGGACAGCCCCTGGTGGGGCCCGGGGTGAAACCCCGGCAGCCGGCTACACGTCGTACTCGTCGTCCTGCACGATGGCTTCGGTGCCGAAGCGGGCGCGTGCTTCGAGCAGCTCTTGGTCGCTGATCCATGTGCGCTCGCACTCGGCCAGCGGGGCGACTTGGTAGACGTCTTTGCGGCTTTCTCCGTGACCGTCTTCGAGCACGCGGACAACCTCGTGGTGGAAACCGCACGACGGACAGAGAACACGCATGGCCTGATTTATAGTTCGAAGGCGTAACGCTCGCTTCGAAAAAGCGAAGCGCCCTCGCTCCGTGAGGAACGAGGGCGCTCGACCAGGACCTTATCGTGGGTCCGCTGTGTGGGACGTGATCAGTGCGCCGCGGGCGCCGCTGCCTTCACGTCCGTCTTGATCCGCATGCCGTAGAACGAACGCCACACGAAGATCGTCGACGCGACGAAGAAGATGCCCGCGAGCACGATGCTCGTCTGGTGCGGGATCTTGATCGCGAGCTCGACGGCGAGGAGGCCGAAGAGCGTGGTGAACTTGATGATGGGGTTCATGGCGACCGACGAGGTGTCCTTGAAGGGATCACCGACGGTGTCGCCGACGACCGTCGCTGCGTGGAGCGGGGTGCCCTTCTCCTTCAGCTCGACCTCGACGAGCTTCTTCGCGTTGTCCCAGGCGCCGCCGGCGTTTGCCATGAAGAGCGCTTGATACAGACCGAAGAGCGCGATCGAGATCAGGTAGCCGATGAAGAAGAACGGATCGAGGAACGCGAAGGCGAGCGTGCCGAGGAAGACCGCGAGGAAGATGTTGATCATCCCGCGCTGCGCGTACTGCGTGCAGATCTCGACGACCTTCTTGCTGTCCTCGATGCTCGCCTTCTCGGCGCCTTCGAGCTTGATGTTCGCCTTGATGAACTCGACGGCGCGGTAGGCGCCGGTCACGACGGCCTGGCAGGAGGCGCCGCTGAACCAGTAGATCACCGCGCCGCCGACGATGAGGCCGAGGAGGAAGGGCGCGTTGATGAGCGAGAGGCGCTCGATCGCTTGCACCACGCCGAACTCCGCCTGCAGCTCCAGGATGATCGAGAAGATCAGGGTCGTGGCGCCGACGACCGCGGTGCCGATGAGCACCGGCTTCGCCGTCGCCTTGAACGTGTTGCCCGCGCCGTCGTTCTCCTCGAGGTAGTGCTTGGCCTTCTCGAAGTCGACGTCGAAGCCGTGTTCCTTCTTGATCTCCTCCTTGATGCCGGGGAGCGACTCGATCACGCTGAGCTCGAAGACGCTCTGCGCGTTGTCGGTCACCGGGCCGTAGGAGTCGACCGCGATGGTCACCGGGCCCATGCCGAGGAAGCCGAAGGCCACAAGGCCGAAGGCGAAGACCGGCGCCGCCATCGTCGACGTGAAGATCGTCGCGAGGCCCTGGAGCGCGACCAGGTACGCAGCGCCCATGAGGCCCGCGATGACCATGCCGAGCCAGTAGGCGCTGAAGTTACCGGCCACCATGCCGGAGAGGACGTTCAGCGAAGGCCCGCCCTCGCGCGATGAGGTCACGACCTCGCGCACGTGGCTGCTCTCGGTCGAGGTGAAGATCTTGACCGCCTCGGGGATGATCGCGCCGGCGAGCGTGCCGCAGCTAATGATCAGCGAGAGCTTCCACCAGAGCGTCCCGTCGCCGAGGTTCGGGATGAGCAGGTACGACACGACGAACGTGAGGCCGAGCGACACGAACGAGGTGAGCCACACGAGCCAGGTGAGCGGCGCCTCGAAGTTCATCTTGTCGACGGTGCCGAAGCGGGCCTTCGCGATCGCCTCGTTGACGAGGTAGCTGAAGACGCTCGCCACGACCATCATGATGCGCATCACGAAGATCCAGACGAGGAGCTGGACCTGCGTCTTGACGTCCGCGACCGCGAGCAGGATGAACGAGATGAGCGCGACGCCGGTGACGCCGTAGGTCTCGAAGCCGTCGGCGCTCGGGCCGACCGAGTCGCCTGCGTTGTCGCCGGTGCAGTCGGCGATGACGCCGGGGTTACGCGCGTCGTCTTCCTTGATGTTGAAGACGATCTTCATGAGATCGGAGCCGATGTCGGCGATCTTCGTGAAGATGCCGCCGGCGATGCGCAGCGCCGAGGCGCCGAGCGACTCGCCGATCGCGAAGCCGATGAAGCACGGACCCGCGTACTCGCCGGGCACGAAGAGCAGGATGATCAGCATGACGAGCAGCTCGACGCTGATCAGCACCGTGCCGATGCTCATGCCTGCCTTGAGCGGGATCGCGTAGGTCGGGAAAGGCTTGCCGCGGAGGGACGCGAAGGCCGTGCGGCTGTTCGCGAACGTGTTGATGCGGATGCCGAACCAGGCGACGCCCGTGCTGCCCGCGATGCCGACGAGGCTGCAGAACAGGATGAGCGCGACACGACCGACGTCGAAGTGCTTGAAATAGCCGTAGTAGACGGCGATGACGGCCCCGATGAGGACCTCGAGCAGGATGATGAACTTGATCTGCGTGATCAGGTACGTCTTGCAGGTCGCGTAGATGAGCTCCGAGATCTCGAGCATCGAGCGATGCACGGCCATCTTCTTGAGCTGCAGGTAGATCGTCATCCCGAAGATCAACCCGAGCGCGCAGACGCCCATGCCCGCGAGGAGCAGGGTGCGCCCGTCCGTGTTTCCCATGAAGGAAACGGAGCCCAGATCGGGAAGCTTCAGCGAAGCCTCGTCCGCGTGCGCGGGACGAGCCAGGGCGATAGCAAACAGCGCGCCTACGACGGCCAAGGCGCGCGCGGGCCACGCTCGCGCCCAGCTCGGGCGCGAAGAACCCTCTACGTTCATGACGGTGTGCCTCCTTCAAACGAGGAGACTGCCGACGTCCGGCTTCCGCCGCCGCGGCGATCTCCCAGGTTCCGAGGGGTTGGCCGCCTGCGTGAGACGCGGATGAGCGGGCACCGACGGGGTTCGCCCCCGCGGCGCAGGCTCCGTCGAAATCGACCCGCTAGCCCTGACGCCGACGCTTCAGCACAGCCTCGCCCTCGACGGTTTTCCCCGCCGAGGCGCGCGCTGACTACCACAGCACGCCTTCGCCGTCATCCATCTTTTGTTGGAGATGGGGCCGGCCGAGGCCGGCCCCCTGGCGGGATCTGGGAGGTCAGTTCCCCGGACGCTTGTCGAGCGTGGCTTTGGGCTCACCGCTCTCGCTCGACGCGGGGTTCGCGTCCTTGTTCGCCGTGAGCAGCTCCGCCACGAGATCCCGGCATTCGGGCTTGTTGCGCAGGTGGGCGAGCAGGAGGTTCGACGCGTCGCTGAACGACTTTTCGAAGCTGAGGCCCTCGCGCGTCCGCTGCGCGACCTTCTCGCGGCCCTGCCCGAGATCCTCTTCGAGCGCCTCTGCGTACCGCGTCAGTTGCCCGCGGAGCTCGTCGATCTGGCGCCGCAGATCCCGCGCCGTCGTCTCGCGCGTGTTCTTCTTCGCCTCGTAACGCGCGAGCTGCTCGCGCTTCGCCTGCACCGTCGCGCCCGTCGCGCCCGCGCGTTCGAACACCGTCCGATCGAACGCGCCTTGCCGCGCGGCTCCGTCGGCGAGCAGCTTCGCCTCCGTCGCGAGCTTCTCGGCTTGCGCGAGCTCGCCGCGCACCTTGTCCACGTCCTCGCCGTCGGCCCCGGCCTCGCGCATCACGCGCGACTCCTCGTGCGCGAGCTCCTCGACCTTGCGGCCGATCTCGGCGCGGAGCGCGCGCCCGCGCCGCTCCAGGGCGTCGAGCTTGCGCGTGTGGCTCGCGACCTCGCCTTCCAGCCGGTTCGCCTTCGCCGCGAGCTCCCAGAGCTGCGCGAGTGCGGTCTGGATGTCGGGCGGCGCGTTGCCCGCCGGGTACGCGCGCGCCGCCATGCGGGCGAAGAGCGCCGTCCGGTTCGCCCACTCCGTCACGCCGGCCGACTGCGGCGGCGGCGGCGGCGGCGGCGCGGGCAGGGCCTCGCCCGTCTCCATCTCCCAGGGCGTGCTCGGCAGGCTGCGCTGCAGGGCCTTCAGCTCTTCCTGGAGATGGTGGGCGTCGCGGTAGCGCTTGCGGATGTCCTTTTCGAGCAGCCGCATCGCGATCGTCTCGCCTTGCGGGTGCGCGTCGGGGCGCACCGTGCGCGGGCGACGGGGGATCGCCGTCCGCTGCATCTCGAGCAACGTCTCGCGATCGTTTGCACGGAAAGGAAGTTGCCCCGTCAGCATCTCGTAGAAGAGCACGCCGAGCGCGTAGAGGTCCGCGTGCGGCGTGGCCTCCTCGCCGCGGGCCTGCTCGGGCGACATGTACTCCGGGGTCCCGAAGACCGCGCCCTTCGGCGCGAGGCGCGGGTCGCGCGCGATGGCAGCGAGGCCGAAGTCGAGGATCTTGACGAAGTCCTTTCGACCGCCGCGCTGCGTGAGGAGGATGTTGTCGCTCTTCAGATCGCGGTGCACGACGCCGAGGTCGTGGGCGCGCGCGAGGGCGGCGCACATCTGCTCGAGGATGTCGACGCCACGCGCGATCGGCATGGGCCCACGCGCGAGCTCGGCGCTGAGCGGCGTGCCGACGAGGTACTCCATCACGAGATAGAGCTCGCCTTCCTCGGTCTCGCCGATGTCGTGGATGTCGATGATGTGGGCGTGATCCACCCGGTTCGCGGCGCGTGCCTCGCGGAGCATCCATGCGCGGAGGTGCGTTTCGCCGCGGAGATCGGGCCGGATGAGCTTGAGCGCGACGACCCGATCGATGAGCACGTGGCGGGCGCGGTACACCACGCCCATACCGCCTTCGCCGATCCGGGTCTCGAGGCGGTAACGACCTGCGACGACCTTGCCGATCATCGGGTCGGCGCTCGCGGTCTTCGGGCCTAACGATGATCGCTGGAGAGCGCGCTGATCCATGTTCCTTCGTGTTCTCCTCGGGTACGGGGCTGGCTCGCGTGACGATCCACGCGCCGCCCGCTCGATCTGCCGCGGATGCGCCCGACGTGGTGTCTTGCGCTCGCGGAGGCGAGGCCTTTCGGCATCATCGCGGATACTACCAGGGGAGCGCGCGCCACGTCGACGGGGCTTGATGGCGCAGCCCCAAGGCTGCTAGCGTCCTCTCCTCGCCCCTGGCCTCACAGCCGCCACGGAGGGCGACACCGCCAACAATGTCAGGACCGATCGAGAGCTCAGGCGACATCGAGATCTACTGCCACCCGGCCCGCTCCTCGAACCGCGGCACTGTGCCGTTTTTCGAGAAGATCCCGCAGGGGGAACGGCTCTCGCTCGTCTTCGTCCCCGGCGAGACGGCGGACCCGCCTTACTCCCTGAAGGTCTTTTCGCCGTCGGGCACGAACATCGTCGACTCCCTCGTGCGCGATCCGCCGACCGGCGCGCCGCAGAGCCCTCCGCCGATCGAGTTCGTCGTGTCGGCCCTCGGCGTGTACAGGATCGAGATCCGCTCCCGTACCGGCCGGCATCGCGGCGACGCCAAGGTCCGCGTCGGCTGACCAACACCTCGCGGGACGAACGGAGCACGAACACGACGCGCGAGAGGCGCGCGGGTTCGGCGCGCCAGGCCGTTGGTTCCTCGGCAAACGCTCGGTGCGGGATCGTCAGACGAGCATCCAGAGCACGAAGGGCGTGGCGACGAGACGCGCGGCTTCGAGCGGCTTCGCCCACGCGCGCCCTTCGAGCACGCCCCCGAGCCCGCCGAGCGCCGCCACGAACCAGGCCGAGAACACGAGCTGCGTGCCGAGCGGCGCGGACGCGCCCTTCACGAGGAAGTACACCGTGACGGCGAGCGTGAGGACGAGCATCACGGCCGCGTAGATCCCCGCGCCGCGCGTCGGGCGCGCGTCGTACTTCGGCCGATCCGGCGTGATGTCGAGCGCGGCCGGCTCCAACCCCTGCGGCCGCCACTCGGGTGGCATGAACCAGACCTTGAGTTTGTCGAGGAAGCGTGGGGCGCGCGCGGCGGTCTCCACGATGTCGCCGAAGGGCGCCCACGCGCAGACGAGCGGGTTCCACGAGGCGACGGGCTTGACGGTCCCGTAGACCGGCTTCTCCGCTTCGGGCTCGAACGTCCCGAAGAGCCGATCCCAGATGATCAGCATGCCGGCGTGGTTGCGATCGAGATACCGCCCATTGCAACCGTGATGCACGCGGTGGTGGGAGGGCGTATTCAGCACCCATTCGAGCGGGCCGAGTTTGCCGACGAGCTCGGTGTGAATCCAGAACTGGTAGACGGTGTTGATTCCGAGGGCCGTCGCGAACATGGCGGGCGGGAATCCGAAGAGGGCGAGCGGGAGGTAAAAGAAGCGCGAGACGAGCGGCTGGACGGGCCCCTGGCGGAGGGCGACGGCGAAATTGAAATCCTCGCTCTGGTGATGCGGGGCGTGCGCGGCCCAGGCGAGGTTCATGCGGTGCGAGGCGCGGTGAAACCAGTAATAAAGAAAGTCGAGGCCGACGAGCAAACCGACCCATGCGAGCGCCGAGCTTGGCGAGACGTCGAAGAAGCGCCGCTCGTAGAGCAAGAGGTACCCGCCGAGGAGCACGCCCGCCGCGACGACCCCAAAGAGCGTCTGCGCCGAGCCGAGGAGCAGATCCGCGAGCACGTCCGGGCCGCGGTAGAGGCGCCGCTTCTTGAAGCGCCCCACGGTCCATTCGAGGCCCATGAGGAGGAAGAAGGCTGGGATCGAGAGGGTGACGACGTTCACGGCGGGGAGATGGTAGCGGGGTGGGAGGGCGGCGTCACGGGAGAGCGCGGGGCGTCCGGGCTGTCCCGTCATTCCTCCTCGACGACGCGGATGGGGAGCCATTGGAAGCCGGTCACGCCTGCATCGCGGAAGATGCGCCAGACCTTGGGGGTGACGAGGAATTTGGGTTGCGAGAGTACGGCTGTCTTCAGGTCGCCGTTCCACCGCGCAAGACCGAAGTGCTCCCACATCCGGTTCACGTCCTTTGCCCCGATGAGATCCTGGGCGCGGTAGGCGACGCGCAGAGGCCCAGGGTGCGTCATCTCCACCTTGCTGTGCCCGCAAGACTTGCACACGCGGTCCCAGGAGACCCCCGTCGACCGCCGGGACATGGGGGGCAGCGTGTGGGATGCCCACATCTGCCGCCAGGGCAGCTTGATCTGACGCATGTCTTCCTGCCGGGCGTAAACGCTCTGGAAGGAGAGCCCCGAGAGGCCTGCGCCTTCGAGGGTCTCTGCCAGCCGATGGTCGACCAAAATGTCGCTGTAGCTATCCACGGCGCGAAACGTTCCGAGCTTTCCCATGCTCTCGGCGTCGGCACCATCGAGCACGTACGCCGAGGTCTGCCGCATCCCCGCCCCGCACGCGGGGCATGCATTCGACAGGTCGTAATCCGTGCCGAACCGCGGGCCTCCGAGGACGCAAATTTCGAAGGTATCGGTCACGAGGATCAAATGCGCGGACTCGAAGTCGTCGTCCGTGTACTCGTCCCAGCGATCCTCGAACCATTCGACCTTGTAGGCGAGGAGGAGCTGGAGAAGGAGAGGCAGACGAGGGTCGTCAACGGCCATGGTGACGTCGACGAGAACCTGCCGTAGAGCCTTGTAATCGTGCACCGTGACGACATCCGTCCCGCAGCCCGCCGGAACGAGGATAGCCTGCTCTCCCCCAGGGACATGGTGACCATGGAAAGATATTTTTACCTTGGTTTTCATCGCTCGATGTCCGGCTCACCCAACCCGTCAATCGAAGTAATGCTTGATCGTCTTGAGCCAATGGGGACAATCAGCGTAGACTTTCTTGTATGCGTTCCAGAGCCTCGGTAGCTGGTCGCGACCGATGCCCGTCGTAGCGTCGCGCAGCTTGTTCGTCATCACCGTGTGCGCCTCCTTCGACAGGATCACCGCCGGTCCATCCAGGGCATCGAGGCCGGCCTCGATCATCCTTGCCGTTTCGTAGATATGGTGCGCTTGCCACTTTCGTTCATACCCCAGCGTGAACTTCTGCATCACCCGGAACGGCCCGACCACGCCCGCCTCCGCGAGCGCCTGCGTCAGCTCCTCTCCATACTCCTTCGCCAGGTACTCCGCCGCATCCTCCGACAGCTCACTCACATCCTTGAGGACGAGCTTCTCCCCTGCCTTGCTCGCCTCGGCCGCCGCCTTCATGAACCTGTTCCCGAGCGCCATCGCGACCGGCGAGAACATCACGGCCGCGGCCGCCGCCTGGAGCCGCGGGTCGTTCGGCCCATCGGCGTTCATCCCACCGACGATCCCGTATTCCTTCCCGTCGGGCCGATGCAGGTCCTCGTTCATTTGCAGGTTGAAGATCGCCCCCGCGATCACCACCTGCTCCAGGATCACCCCGGCCCGCGTCTTCTGCTTCCGCGCCGGGCAGCCCTCCTTCGTCTGCTCGCATGACGTGACGTTCAACGGCTTGTGGTCCGCCGTGTCCACGAGCTGGGGGAGCGCGCCGCCTCGATCCACGAGCCCGTGCTCCTTGTCCTCCCACTTCACGTCCCGCTGCGTGAGGATGGGCTCATTCGACAAAACACCTTGTCGCGGCAAAACAGGATCTTGTTGCCGCGCCGGAGCCGAAACACGCGGAGGCGGCGGGGCCTCCTTTGGCTTGGGCACGCGATGCTTCTCGACGCGCTTCTCGACGCTGCCCTCCTCGCCGCCGCCTTTGTGTTCCTTGTCCCCGCCGCGCTTGCCGGGCGTTTTGCTCGTGCTCCCGTCCTCCGCTTTTTTCTCCTCCTTCGGCGGCTCCTTCACCGGCGCCGGTTTCGGCGGCGGCGGCGGGCATTTCAGCGTGTTGTACGGGATGGGCAAAATGCGCACGCTCTCGGGCGGGGCATAGGGGTCGTAGATAAAGGTGGCGCGCCCCTCGACCTTCCGCGCGAACTCCACCCGGCTGCGCGTGGTCCACACCGTCGCCGATCCCTGCTCATAGGCCCACTGGGTCAGGCCGGGCGGGACGTCCGGCGGCTTGACGCAGACGCGGAACTCCACCGCATGCACGGCCGAGGCGCAGAAAAGAAGGGCCAAGGGCAGTACGAACGAGGTGAACGCACAACGTCGCATGGGACCTCCCACGCAGACGGTACCAGCGCCCCCCACCCGGCCGGAGGCTTCTTCACAAGCGCGAAAGCCCCGCAGCCCCCAGGGAGGTCGAGCCGCCGGAGCGCTTCTCGGGGAAACCTCGTCACCGAAGAGCTGCCGCCCGGGTCCTCCGCCGCGACCCCTCCCCGCCAAACATCCGCGCCGCGTTTCTCCGCCGCGACCCCTCCCCCCCGTCGTCTCTCCCGCGAAATCTCCGTGCGAGCCCCCCTCCCCCGACGCCTCTGCGACGCGAAATCCCGCCGCGACCCCTCCGCGCCGCCCATGCCCAGCCCTGAACCTCGCCGCGACCCCTCCCCTTGCTCGTCTGCGTGGCCCGATGCTGCTCCCCGACCCATCCCACCCCCAGTCCGCTTTCCCACATGTACCCTTTACACCCTCCCCGGCCGACCTGTAGCGTCCTCTCCCATGGCAGAACCCCGAACCATCGCGATTGACGAGTCCTTCGAAGACATCGACGACGAGCTGCGCCACACGGAAACCAACCTCCAAGCGTACCCCGACACCGCGCCCCTGGCCGGCCCGTTCGCGGCGCTCCGGGCCGCGCTGCGGCAACGCAAGGCCGAGGAAGACGCCCTGCGCGACCAGATCGCCCGCGCCAAGGCGCTCGTCGTGGCGGCCGACGATGGGCTCAACCTCCTCGTCGACGAGACGAAAAAGGCCGTGCTCGCGGCGTTCGGGCAAGACTACTCGGCGCCGCTTTATCGCCAGCTCTTCGCGGGACAGAGCCCGAGCGAGCTCAA
Source organism: Polyangium sorediatum (assembly GCF_029946465.1). Lineage (NCBI taxonomy): Bacteria > Pseudomonadati > Myxococcota > Polyangiales > Polyangiaceae > Polyangium > Polyangium sorediatum. The sequence continues at coordinate 217,268 of NZ_JARZHI010000005.1, read as the reverse complement.
ACGCCCGCTGCTCGGCGCCCAGCTCGAAACGATGCGCGCCTGGGTGGGCCCCCTCGGCGCCGCCGGGGTGCCCGCGCTCGCGACCCTTGCCAGTAAGCTCGCCCCCGCCATTTCCAGGGCCGATGAGGCGATCACCAAGACGTCTGTCGCCGAGCAGCAAATGGACGTTTTTGTCGCCGGCTCCCGCACGGCGCTGGTCAACGACATCAATGCGCTCCGCAAGCTGACCGGCGGCAAGATCGGCGAGCACGTGCACGGGAACCTCGAAGGCAAGGTGCCGAGCGACTTCGCCGACCGGTTCTTCCTGTCGAGCGGCGGCTCGAGGACCCCGACGATCACGGAGCTTTCCCAGTCCATCACCCGCCTCGAAGCAAAACTGGAGCGGCAGAAGGCCCTGCTCGAAGCGATGAAGGAGAAGGAGGCGAAGCGGCTCTTGGCCAAGCAAGAGGCGGAACTCGCCGACAAACAAGCCAACCTCGCGGCCGCCGAGAGACGAGCCGCCGAGGCGGCGCAGGAGATCGCGCGGATCAAGGCGGAGATGGGCGCGAGCTGAACGCGCCCTCTGCGACACGCCCGCTTCCTCCCCTCCGTCCCGGCGCGTGTTTGTCCACGTACGCTCGTGGTTTGTCGACGGACTTGCGTTCCGTCACGACAACCTCTAAGGTCGGGACATGGTTCGTCTCGGTAAATATTTTGTTTGTCTCGTTTCTGCCCCATTCATCCTCGCGGCCGCGATCGGAGGGTGCCAGGGAGGTGACATTTTCATCGGTAGCAACTGCATGCACGACGGGAAGCAGGTTCTCGATCCCGCCTGCTGCCCCTGTCCTTTGCCGGAGGATTGTCCCAACGGCCCCAAGCCCATCCCTGCGGGTTGCCCGAACGCGCCCGCTCCGGATGGCGGTACGGATGGCGGCGGCGGCATGTCGTCCCTCTGCGACGGCGGCGCATGCGTCTCGAAGCCGCCGGACGACGACTGGATGTCCGTCGCCTTCTTCTCGGACTGGAGCGACCCGCCTGATTGTCCCCCGGACACGCCGATCCTCGCGTTCGAGGGCACGCCCGCGCCGCCGCCGCCCACGTGCGGCGCATGCTCGTGCGACACGCCCGAGGGGACGTGCAAGCCTCCGGCGACGTGGACGATCAGCTCCGCGCCCTGCTCCGATCCTGGGGGCGGTGTCAAGACAAACTTCGATCCGCCGACAAACTGGGATGGCTCCTGCAACCAGGACAAATCTTTTCCCCTCGATGTGCTTTGTGGTGGTTCTCCCTGCGTCCGTTCGATGACGCTCGACCCCCCCGTGATCGAGGAGCAGCCGTGCGAGCCCCACACGAGTGGGGATCCCCTGCCCCCGCCCCCCAAGTATTGGCCCGGTGGGCCAGAGACGCCCCTCGGCCGCGTCTGCAAGAGTGACCAGCCGTGGCCGACCTGCGTGACGCAGCCCGGGAAGGTCTGTGGACCTCTCGCCGAAGGTTACGCCGCGTGCATCTTCCGCGAGGGCGAGCACCTCTGCCCCGAGGGCTGGGAGGATCGACACCTCCTTTATGCTGTCATCAACGATGACCGGACGTGCTCCGCCTGCACGTGCGATCCGCCGACGGGAGGGGTTTGTCAAGTCAAGTGGCACACGTTTGCCGGCGCTGCGTGCACCGCTCAAAACGCGGAGCTCGACATCTACGCCGGGATGATCCCCCCCTGCAACGACTACATGCCGGGCGTCGCGCTCGCCGGAAAGTCGGCGGAGCTCGTCGCCTACACAAAGGGCACCTGCGCTCCAAGCGGCGGTGATGTCGTGGGCACCTTGTCCCTTGACAAACCCGCCACGGTTTGCTGTGCCCTGGCCACGAGCTGAGGCGCGCGCCGAGGCACGCGCCTCCCGGTCAATTGAAGATCGGCTTGCGTCCGTGGTCGTAGCCGAGCGTGTAGAATAGGTGGAGACCCACGCTCCCGACGAGTGGGCTCACCTGCCAGAGGGGCGCGCCGCCCCCGTGCAAGTTTGGCATGGAGAGCGTCTTCAGCACGTCGACGTACGCGCGCACGTAGATGCTCGTGGTCAGCCGTAGCTCGTAGCCAGCACGTACCCCGGCGGTCGAAAACCAGCTCTGGTTCTCGGCTGGGTAGGTCAGCGTGCTCGTGGCCTCCCGATCCCCTCGAAAACCCTTCGCTTTGAGCCGCGCGGAAGCGTACACGCCGCAGCCCATCCACCCGCTGCGCTCGTAGCAAAGCGCGAATGGTACGATCAGGCCGTTCCACTCAACCTGCGTGACCTCCGCGGGCTTCCGCCATCCACCCCAAAGGATCTGCGTCTCGAACACGAAGACAAACGGCGATCGCCGAATGCCCCCCGAGATTGCAGTCATCCCGGTCAAACCAGGGCCCACGCCGTACGACGCGCCAGCGCCCCCTCCGATGAAGAAGTTCGTGAACAGGCGGCTCTCCGCCGGGACGTCCATAGACTCGCTCGATGCGTCCTGCGGTGGAGGCGCGGGCGCGGTTTGTGCGACCGGCGCGGGCGCTGGTGAAGCCGGAGCCTCGGCGTTTGCCGAGGAGAACCCGGACGAGAACGTCGCGACTGAAATCGATACACCCACGAGGCGCTGCACATAGGAGGAGGACATGGATGTTCCTGGTACACCCATTCGCTCCGCGCCGCTGCAATTTTTGCCTGCCTCGTCAACGCAACGAGCGCTTTTCGAAACAATGGGCCCAAGGCTCTTCCGATATCGGCGATCCCGGAGCAAGAGCGCATCACGACCTTCCACGCCCCCGGCCTCCGCGCTTCGACGAGCAAGAGGCTCCCGTCACGACAGGACGCCCCGATCTCGACGGACAAACCCCCTCCTTCGCGGAGCTTCCATTGTTCGCGCACGGCCACTCGTGGACTTCCGCTCGATCGCCCGCGCAATCATCGGCGCGCGCGGCTCGACGACCGAAAACGCGATCACGCCGCGAGTTCTCCGGCTCCGGCGGCGGCGCAGCGGCACATGCCGCCAGCATCGAGCCCACGACGACGAGGAGGGTGAGGAGACCCGCACGAGCGGCGAACGCGGACGACCTCATCGGCCTTGGACCGATAGAAGCATGCCGCTTTGGCTTCCCGCCTCCTGCCTCCTGCCCCGCCCGCTACGTCTTCCCGACCTTCTTCTTCAGCGCCGCGAGCTCCGCGTCGATCTCCGCCGCGGCCTTCTTCCGGTCCTTCTCGGCCTGCTTCGCTGCGGCCGCGCGCGCCTTCTCCTCGGCGAGCGCGCGCTTTTGCGCTTCCTTCGCCGCGGCCTCGCGCTCCTTCGCCGTCGGCTCCCGCGTCGCTTCTTCGACCTTCTCCACGGCCTCCTCGAACAGCGCCGCGCCCGCGCGGAACCCGAAGCCGCGCACGATCGCGTCCGCGAGCCGCTTGATCACGGCTTCTTCCCCTTCCGCCACGCCTTCAGCGCGAGCTTGCGCTGGTGGTCCTTCGCCACGGTCCCGTCCGGCGCGCGGCCGTGCACGTAGTCTTTTTGCCAGGCCGCCTGGTTTGCGCTCGAGCCCTCGACGGGAAGCTCCTTGATGAATTGCGTGCGGCTGTTCCGCCATTCGAGGTACGCCTTCGCGACCTCCGGATCGTCGTAGAGGCCGCGCAGCTCCGGCTCGAAGGATTCGAGCTCGCCCCGGCGCATCGGCACGATCATCGCAATCGGCTCGCCTCGCTTCCAGGTCACCGGGTGTTGCGCCCGCGTGAGCTGCCAGTTCATCGTGAACGTCGCCGTGCTCCAGTCCGTCTCGACGATCCCGTCGAGCGGAGCCGCGCCGTCCTTCGGCATGTTCGCCGGCCCCCGGACGAGCAGGTTGTACCCGGGCGGCGTGCGGAACAAGAACGGAATGGAGAACGTGAGGATCCCGTGCCCGAAATGGCTCATGGCCAGGTACGGCTCGGGGCCCTCGATGTTCTCGATGCACACGCTCTTCAGGGAGGCCGTCCCGTCCCATATGGCCCGCACCGTGTGCGGCGAGAGGACGAGCCAGCCGGCCTGGTTCGCGATGAGGAGCGGCAGGCAGCGGTTCGCGAACGCGTCCCGCGTGTCGTTCATCCATTCGCGCTGGATGGGCCCCGGGACGAGCTCGGGCGGCTCTCCGGTGCTGGTGTGGTAGGCGAGGAAGGGGAGCTTTTCAGACTTCGCGGACATCGGCCGGGACGATCCTAGCAAAGCTCCCGGGCCCGGTGGGGACGAAAATTCAGTTCGTGTTCCGAAGGATCACGAGCGAGTTCGTGGCATTCGACGTGACGAGCAGGTCGGGCCGGCCATCCTCCGTCACGTCCGACACCGAGACGGACGTCGGGCGCGAAACGGCGTCGATCGTCGGCCCGGCGGTGAAGTAATCGCCGTCCCAGAGGAGCACGTTCACCCGTCCGCCCGCGAGGAGCACGAGATCCTCGTCGCCGTCCCCGTCGAGATCGTCGAGCACCGGGTTATACGCGATCCCGAGGCCCAGCATGAACGTCGAGCCGATGAACGTGCCGTCGCCGACGCCGAGCATCAGCACGACGCCGTCCCCTTGCGCGAACGTCGCCACGAAATCCGCGTGCCCGTCGCCGTTCACGTCGCCCGCCGCCATGTCGTTGATGATGTCGTCGACGAGCAGGTACTCCTTGGCATTCGCGAACGTCCCATCCCCGTTGCCGGACTGCACGAAGACCACGAATTCGCCCGCGCCAGCAAAATCGAGCTTCCCATCTTCGTCGTAATCGGCGATCGCCACGCCGTCGGTGTAGAGAAACTCCGCGTCCGAGAACGTGCCATCGCCGTTGTTCAGGAGCGAGACGCCGCCGTTGTTCGTGTCGGCCACCACGAGGACGTCGAGATCCCCGTCGCCGTCCGTGTCGCCGACGTCCGTGCTCCCGGCGCCGAAGTACCCGGCGAAGGAAGGGATGGTCGGGCCAAACGAAACGCCGCCCGTATTCGGGAAGGCCTGGACCACGTAGCCCTCGTCGGTCACGCCCGGCAGCACGGCGACGAGGTCCAGGCTCGGATTCGCGTCCGCCGGGAACGCGAAGAGCCCGATCGGCATCTCGAGGAGGTCGTGCGAGCCGGCGAATTCGAACCCGCCGCCGGGCTTTCCTCGTAGTATCGTGTCGACCGCCGCGGCATGGCTGAACACGATGTCCTTGTGCCCGTCGCCGTCGAAATCGGCGGCGACCGATCTGCGCGCGCCGACGCCGTAGGACGCACCGATCGGGGGGAGCAAGCCGCCCATTCCGTCGCGCCGCACGGTCGAGATTCCAGGGCCGTCGTTCCCGGTGACGAGGTCCGTATGCCCGTCCCCATCGACGTCCCCCGTGGTGAGCGCCCGCGGTTTGCGCCCCGCTTCGAGCTCAACCGGCTCGTCGAAGGCCCCCGCGCCCAGGTTCTTCAGGGAATACGCTCCTCCGAAGCGGTACGTCGTGAGCAGGTCGAGCTTCCCGTCACCGTCGATGTCCAGGACCCCTGCGATGTCGGCAAATTCCGACGCCGCGGATTTCACGAGGGGCGCGAACGTCCCGTCGCCGTTGTTCACGAGGACGCCATATCCGGGGCCGGAGGATTGCCGCGGGCCCACCACCACGTCGAGCTTCCCGTCACCGGAGACGTCCGCGAGCGCGATCGAATCCGACCTCTGCGCCGGGCGTGTCGCCCCGGCCGCGAACGTGCCGCCGGCGATTCCCTTGAAGACCCAGATCACGTTCGCGCTCGCCGTGCTGGTCGTCACCACGTCGTCGACGCCGTCGCCGTCGATGTCTCCCAGAGCGAGGCCGAACATGGAATGGGAGCCGCTCACCGTGTACGTCGCCGAAAGCGAGATCGTGCCGTCGCCCGCATTCGTGAAGACGTCGATGCCGTTGGTCCCGCGCGAAACGACGAGATCCACGTCGCCGTCCGAATCGAGGTCCTTCGCGGCGAAGACGCCCATCGTCGAGGTGCTGCCCGTGTATTGCTGGGGCGCGAGGAGCGAACCATCGCCCTGGTTCAAAAGGACGAAGACCCCCGTGGAGGAGCCCTGGCCGCTGACCGTGACGACGACGTCGAGCTTCATGTCGCCGTTCATGTCGGCGAGCGCGTGGTTCGCCCCGATGGCGGCAAACGGCGTCCGGTGCACCTCCTGAAACGAGCCGTCGCCTGCGCCGCGCAGGACGCCGAGGAAGCCACCGGCGGGATTCGCGACGACGAGGTCGAGCTTTCCGTCGCCGTTCATGTCGCCCGCACGGACAGCCGTATTGCCCGCGCCGACCGCCGCGGGATACGAGCTGTCGAAGACGAATTGCAGGCCCATCGAGCCCCCGCCGCCCGCGCCGCCCGCGCCGCCTTGACCCCCCGCGCCGCCTTGCCCACCCGCGCCGCCCATTCCCCCAGCCCCGCCCATGCCTCCGGCGCCGCCCGCGCCTCCCATGCCTCCAGCGCCGCCCATGCCCCCGGCGCCGCCTGCGCCGCCCATTCCCCCAGCGCCGCCCATTCCCCCAGCGCCGCCTTGCCCCCCGATGCCGCCCGTCCCTCCGTCCCCACCCATTCCGCCGGCCCCGCCCATTCCGCCGGTCCCGGCGGATCCGCCCGTTCCCGACGTGGTGCCCGAGCCCCCATCGTCACACCCCGTGAGCACGAGCCCAAGGGCCGCCAAAATCGCAAGCTTGCTCCGCTTCATCACCAAGTCCTCCGCTCCTCCGCTGAAAACGTATCCCCTGCCCGTTCATCGGGGCGAACCAATCACCACCGTTTTCTGCTCCGTGACGGCCGCCCCATCGGCGTCCGAGACCTCGGCTTTCAGGTTCACCTGCCGGTTGATCAGCACCTCGATGTCGAGCTTCGTATCGATCTGGAAGAGGATCCCCTTCGCCTCGCAGAACCCCTGCGCCGGCCTGTCCGGAAACACACGCACCGATTGCGAGGGCCCGAGGACCTCGCCCGTGTCGGTGAGCGTCGCCGTGAGCTTCACGATCGCGGTTTGCTTCAAACCTCGCGTGCGGAGCGACGCGAAGATGTGGTGCCCCCCTTGCTCGCCGGACCAGACCTGCAAGGTGTCCTGATCCGCGAGCGGGCTGAAGGTTTCGTCGCCCTGCCCGAGCGTCAGCGTCGGCGCGCCCGCCCCCTTCGGCTTGCACCAGCTATATTTCGCCCAATCGGACGTGTAGGCCTCGAGCACCTCCGGCGCGAGATAGGGGTCGAGGCAACGGCCCCAGTTGCACGTCAGGCCCAGACCACACCCGCCGCCGCAATTGTTTCCGCTCAGCGTGACGCGGAGCAAAGGCGTCTTGCCCGCCCGGGCGCGCGTGCTGGCGAGGCGCTGTCGCACGTTCATTCCGGTGCCGTCGACGTCGGTCTCCAGCGAGACCTCGACGAGCGCGTCGTCCGCGAGGCCCTCGATCGGGAGCTCCTTGGGCAAGACAAGCGGCGCCGGCACGCCCGTGCCCCACATCTCGTCCCGGACCACGGCGCCATCCACCTTCGCCACGACGTGCACCGACGCCGCCTGCACGAAAAGCTCGTTGGGCGCATTGATCACGCCGACGACCACCTTCGCATCGCTCCCGCCGCCCCCCATTCCGCCGCCGCCCCCCATTCCGCCGCCGCCCCCCATTCCGCCGGCACCGCCCATGCCCCCGGCGCCGCCCATTCCGCCCGCGCCGCCGCCACTCCCACCCATTCCGCCCGCGCCGCCCGTACCTCCGGTACCGCCCATTCCACCGGTGCCCCCGGCACCGCCCATTCCGCCGGCCCCGCCGGCGCCCCCCGCGCCCCCGGCGCCGCCCGCGCCGGGAGAAGGATTTGGCTCGCTCCCGCATGCGGCGAGAGAAGAGAGAAGCATCAACAGACAGGTGAAGGATCGCTTGTTCACGTCACGCTCCCGATGTCCGATCAAAAAATCTTACAACGACCCGCGACAACGTGGAAAGCACTCCTTGTGGATGTCGCCACGCGTCATCCCCCTCGTGCATCCTACGTTCGCAGACTGCTGAAAGTTTCTTGGGTCACTGGAAGCGAGGCTCCCTTGGCGTGGAATCGCCTGCTGCTTGTCGCTTGACAGGGAGAGGGTTGGATTTCCCATGCATCGCTTCTCCATACTTTCGGCTTACGGAAAACCTCCACCTGTTTGCGAAAGAAGGGTCATGTCGAAGAAGCAACCGATCTCCGTGCTTGGCGTTCGTCGTTTCGGGAAAACCCTGGGGGGCCTCTCGCTCGTGCTGGCTGCCGGTTGCGCGGTCTCCGAGATGCCGGAGGAGAACCTCCCCGCCGAGGGTATGGAGGAGGCCGCGGCGCAAGGCGGCAAACCCGTCTTCACGCCGGCCGGCGACGCCGATCAACGCACGCTGGCCGAGGCCATCAGCCGCGCGCACATTGCGGTCAACGTGGAGGCGCTCGGCCTCGAGAGCGTGGAAGACATCGTCGTCAAGCGCGTGCGGATCGACGAGCTCTCGCTCGCCCACACGCGAATGCAGCAAAAATTCAAGGGCGTGCCCGTCTTCGAGGGCGAGGCGATCGTGCACCTCGATCGCCATGGGAATCTGAGCGACGTCACGGATGGCTTCGTCAAGCACATCCGCCGCGGGCTCTCGGCGACGCCCACGTTGAGCGAAAAGCAGGCGATCCGCGCCGCGCTCGATCGATACGTCTGCGAATCGTGCATCACCGCGGCGCCCGAGGTCGATCTGCTCGTGATGCGCCACGCGGGAGAGGATCACCTCGCTTATCGCGTAAAGCTGCGCCGCATCGATAGCACCCGCGACACGGCGATGCCGGTGATCTTCATCGACGCGCACAGCGGCGAGGAGATCCACCGCTACGACAACCTCCAGACCGCGCAGGGCACCTCGCTCTACAGCGGCACGGTGACCATCGGCACGAGCGTCTCGGCGAGCAAGTATTACCCCGAGGACCTCACCCGCAAGGTCGGCACGTTCACCTACGCCAATGGCACGAGCACCGTGTATCGTATCGCCGACACGGACGACGTCTGGAACGGCAGCGATCAGCGGGTCGTGGTCGACGCCCATTTTGGCGCGTCGATGGTCTACGACTACTTCAAGACCGTCCACGGCCGCAATGGAATCGACGGCGCGGGCGGCCCGACGGCGTACGCCGCGGCGAACGGCGGCGCCGGGCTCATCAGCTCCATCGTCCGGTACAGCACGGCCTACAACAACGCATTCTGGGACGGGACCAAGATGACGTACGGCGACGGGGACGGCTCCACGTTCGCGCCACTCGTCTCGCTCGACATCGCCGCGCACGAAATGACGCACGGCGTGACCCAGTACGAGGCAAACCTCACCTACCAGAACGAATCCGGCGCGCTGAACGAGTCCTGGTCGGACGTCTTCGGCGCGCTCGTCGAGCGGTACGTCTACGGCGAGAGCACGGACACCTGGAAGATCGGCGAGGATTGCTACACGCCGGGCACCTCGGGCGACGCGCTCCGCTACATGGATGACCCCCACGACGCAAGCAATGGCGGCTACACATCGAACGACGACCCCGACCATTACAGCGAGCGGTACACGGGCACGAGCGACAATGGCGGCGTCCACATCAACTCGGGCATCCCGAACCACGCATTTTACCTGCTCGCGAAGGGCGGCACGCACCACCTGAGCGGCGTCGCGGTCACGGGCATCGGCGCCGACGACGCGGGCAAGATCTGGTACAAGGCCCTCGCCGATTACATGACCGCGAGCACGAACTTCGCAGGCGCCCGCCAGGCCACCCTGAGCGCGGCGAGCGCGCTCTTCGGCGGATCGAGCGCGCAATATACGTCGACGCAATCGGCCTGGTGCGCGGTCGGCGTCGGCGAATGCCCCGGCACGAGCAGCGGCGGCGGCGGCGGCAGCGGGACGAACCTGCTCACGAACGGCACGTTCGAGAGCAGCGTGAGCCCCTGGGTGCTGAGCGGGACGGGCGCGCTGTACACGAACAACGGCAATTACCCGCAATCGGGCACCGGGTACCCGTACTTCGGCAATGCCGTCAGCGTCTCGGGCTCGATGCACCAGCCGATCACGATTCCTACGGGCGCCTCGCCGACGCTCACGTTCTACCTGAACGTGACGACGGCCGAGACCACGACGACGACGCAATACGATCAGCTCTTCGTCGAGCTCCGGAGCACCTCCGGCACGCTGCTGAAGACGCTCGCGACCTACAGCAATCTGAACAAGGGGACGGCCGGCGCCTACGCGCAGAAGAGCCTCTCGCTCGCGGGCTACGGCGGCCAGACCGTCCGCGTCCAGTTCCGCACGACGAACGATAGCTCGGCGATCACGACGTTCCGGGTCGATACCGCCGAAGTGAAGTGAAGCAAGCGATGCGCGGTTGACCCGCGCGGCCCGAGGCGTAATCCTCGGGCCGTGCGTGCCCTCCGTGTCCTCCAGCAAAGAGACGAGGCGATCCGCGCGCGCGTCGCGCGGGACGTCGAGAGCCTCCTCGGCGAGGGCAGCCTCGAATCGCTGGCCCTCGCGGCCCACGCGGCGATGGAGCGGGAGACCACACGCGCCCGCGGCGCGGCCGCACGCGCCCCAGCCTGCTCGGCCGGCTGCTCGTATTGCTGCCACGTGCACGCGCACGCGACCCTGCCCGAGATCCTCGCCGTCGCCGCGTGGCTCCGCCGCTCGCTCGCCCCGGAGGCGCTCGAAGCCCTGAAGGAGCGGCTCGCCCGGCACGTGGCGCGCGTCGAGCCGCTCTCCGACGAGGAGCGCTGGGCCGCGCGGATCCCGTGCGCGCTGCTCGACGAACGTGGGTACTGCTCCGTCCACGAGGCGCGTCCGCTGCGCTGCCGGGCCTTTCATTCGTGCTCGGCCGACGATTGCCGCGATGCGTTCGAGGGCCGCGCCGACGCCCTGCCCCCGCGCGCGGCGCTCCTCACGCGCGCCGCGGACGCGGTCGAGGCGGGCTACGATCATGCGCTCCTCGCCGCGGGGATCGACGCATCGGGCCATCGGCTGGAGATCGGGCTCCTCCGCGCGCTCGAACGTACGGCGCCGTAATTCCACGGCAGGCGCGCGAGAGGGCGATCGCAACCGCGCAAAACCGTGGCATTCTCCGGCGCATGCGCACTCTGCTATCTCTCTTTCTCCTCCCATGTTTCGTGATCCCCTTCGCTTGCTCGGCCAGCGGTGATCACACGTCCACGAGCAGCGGCGGCGGCACCGCCGGGGCCGGCGGCGGCGGCGAAGGCTGCGGCCAATGCTTCGGCGCTGTCTTCACGCCCTGCAATCCCGACGGTACGCCCGGCACGCCGGTCACGTGTCCGAGCGGCGTGTGCGCGCCGAAGGTGGGCTGCGTCGAATGCCAGCCCGGCGCCCTCACGTGCGTCGGGAACGAGGTCCGCCGCTGCGCGGAGGACGGCCAGACGGCGACGGAGGTCGTCGAGGTCTGCGACGCCACCGCGGGGTTCGGCTGCTCCAATGGGGCGTGCACCGGCGCCTGCGACGTCGCCGCGGATCAGCCCTCCAACGTGGGCTGCGAGTTCTGGGCCGTGGATCTCGATCAACAGGACGGCTTGAACGATCCGGCGAGCGCGCCCTGGGGCGTCGTCCTTTCGAATACGGGCGAAGCCGTGGCGAAGGTCGTGATCGAGCTGAACGACGCGCCGCTCGGAATGCCCGCGACGCCGAAGCTCGTGCTCGCGGTCGACGTGCAGCCCGGCGCGCTCTTCACGGCGAAGCTGCCCACGCGCGAGCTCGATTGCGGGGTCAAGCCAAACGATTACCTCTCCCCCGGGACGTGTTTGTCCTCGAACGCGTTCCGCATCACCTCGTCCACGCCGATCGTCGTGTATCAGTTCAACGTCTTCGAGAATGCCTACTCGAATGACGCTTCGCTCCTCCTGCCCACGCCCGGGCTCGGCAAGATCTACCGCATCATCAATTGGCCCGCCGGGCACCCGATCCCGCTTGATTTCCCGGGCATCGGGAAGATCATCGATCGCTCGTACGTGACCGTGGTCGGCACCAAGCCGAACACCCTGGTCACGGTCAAGCCGAGCTGGCGCATCAAGGGCAACCCGCCCATCGCCGCGACGCAGCCCGGCGGCGAGATCAAGGTCACGCTGAATCCCTTCGACGTCTTGAACCTGGAGACCGACGACGCCACGTTCCAGGACGACCCCAAGACGGCGGCCGATCTCTCGTCCACCATCGTCACGTCCACGCTCCCGGTCGCGGTCTTTTCGGGTGTCGAGACCACGAGCGCGCCCGGCGGCGTCCTCGAGGTCCCGACCTACGGCGGCTGGACGAGCGACAATACCTGCTGCCTCGATCACCTCGAAGAGCAGATGTTCCCCGTGGAATCGATCGGCTCGCGGTACGTGATCACGAGGAGCCCCGTGCGCTCCACGTCAGGCTTTCGTGAGCCCGACGTCATTCGATTCCTCGGCGTCGCCGAGGACGCGACGGTCACGACGAACCTGCCCCCGCCCTTCGATTCATTCGTGCTCCAGGCAGGCGAGGTGAAGACGACCTGGGCCCAGGACAATTTCGTGGTCGGCGCGACGAAGCCGGTCATGGTGGGGCAGATTCAGGTTTCGAATGGATACGTCGACGGCCCGGCGATCGGCGACCCTTCGCTCACCGTCTTCCCGCCGATCGAGCAGTTCCGCACCGAATACGTGATTCCGACGCCGTCTTCGTGGACGCAGAACTGGGTCGTGGTCGCGGCCGAGGTCGGCTCGGAGATCATGCTCGATGGCGCCACGACGAACCTTTGCCAGATCGAGCCCGCGGGCATGGTCGAGGGCAAGACGTACCATTCCCGCAAATGCCCGTTGCAGCCCGGCGTGCACCGCCTCTCCGGGGACAAACCGTTCGGCATCATTGCGTACGGATACGGGAGCGCGGGATCGTACGCGTTCGCGGGCGGCGCGGACGTGAAACGCGTGTACGAGCCGCCTCCGCTCAAGTAGACGCTCGCCTGCCTCGCCGGCCGCCATGGGATTCGAGGGGTGGAGCCATTTCCTCCCCCCTCACGCCCCGCCACGAACCTCACGCCCCCCCGAGACGACGATGGCCACGCGCTACGACAGGCCGTGGCCTCGCACACGCCATTTTCATGACGGTCACGTCGTCGCCGTGAAAGACCCCGGGGACGACGATACTCGCGCGTCCCCTCGTGGGTGCACGCCAAGCATTTCGTGCTGCGGGTTGGTCCGCGTGCTTGCTGCGATGGGCTCGTAGCGGCGGAGGTCGCTCAGGCTCTCGACCAAAACCATGAGGACGGTTGCTATCGGTAGTGACCCCCACTTCTGGTATCTCCGCGTATCAGACTGCCTCTGCGCTGCGGACGTCAGGGCATAAGAACCAAAATCTCATGCGGCGACGCTTGACGTGCTCTTGCGTCTCAGGCGACATTTCCTCTCTGCATCCAGCTCCCCGCCCCCAGCTCATCCTGCTGCTCGTCGCGCGAAGGAAGGCAGAATCGTACGCATGGAATTGCAACCCGCCCAACAATCGGTTCCCCTCGACGAGGATGTCGATCTGTTGCGTCTACGCATTGCAGATTTAGAGAAGCAGGTCGAGGTTCAGGCCCAGGAAATCAAATCGGCCCGAGCGGACGCGCTGCGGTATCGCCGTTATTTCGACTTTGCGCAGATCGGCATGACCGTGACGTCCCTCGAGACCGGTTGGGTCGAGTTCAATCAGCGGTTGTGCGAACAGCTCGGCTATTCACCCGAGGAGATGACGGCCACGAATTGGGTCGCCCTCACGCACCCCGAGGACGTCTCGCTCGACATGGATCTGTTCAACAAGCTCGTCCGGGGCGAGATTCAACGATATAGCCTCGACAAGCGCTTCGTGCGCAAGGACGGCAGCACCATGTATGGGAACATTCTCATTCAAGGTGTGTATCGCCCCGACGGTTCGTTCGACCATCTCTTCGGCTTCTTGCACGACATCACCGAACGCTGGGAGAGCGAGCGGGAGCGGCTGGCGCTCAAGCAGGAGATCATCGACGCGCAAAAGAGGGCGCTGCGCGAGCTGTCGACCCCGCTCATCCCGGTCGCCAAGCACGTCCTCGTGATGCCGCTCGTGGGCACGATCGACAATGTCCGCGCCCAGGCGGTGCTCGAGGCCTTGCTCGATGGCGTCACGAAGTATCAGGCGAGGATGACCATCCTCGACATCACCGGCGTGCAGGTGATGGATAACGAGGTCACGAATGCGATCATTCAGGCCGCCCGCGCCGTCAGTTTGCTGGGCGCGCAGGCGATCCTGACGGGGATCCAGCCGGGCATCGCCAAGACGCTCGTGGACCTGCAGGCCGATCTGAGCACCGTCATGACGCTCAGCACCGTCCGAGAGGGCATTTCGTACGCCCTGGGGCGGCTGAAGCGATAGCGGCCCTCTTCCAGGGGCCCCGCGCGTGCACCTCGACGGGCAAAGGCGCGGCCTCACGGAAGGGGCGCGAAGCACGTTCGAACCTGATATCTTCGCCTGCCATGGGACGACACGACGGGCGCGTGGGGTACCGCCGGAGGGCCAAGGCCACACTGGAAAAGGGCGCGTGGCTCTCGATCGCGCTCTCCGAGCTCGCCTGCAGCCCCGCGCCCGCGCCCACGCCGCCCGCCTCGTCCACGCCCACGGAGACCGTCGCGCCGGCGTCGCCCACGGCCGCCCCCGCGCCGTCCGTCGCGGCGTCGACCGGCCTGAACCAGGGCGAAGAGGAGATCCTCCAGAAATTCATGCCGTACGCGGTCACGGACGGCTCGATCGCGCGCCGGGTGCTCTTTACGTGGACCACGCGCGAGCAGATCGCTGCGCTCGAAAAAGCCCCCGTGCTCCTCACGCGCGCCGAATCCCCGGAGCACGGCGCGTCGTATTTCGATCAACTGCTCCACGCCCGCGCCCTCGCCAAGGATCCGCTCGCGCAAATGCTCCGCACGACGCCGTTTGCCCGCGCGCGGTACGCCTGGACCGCGCCCTGGGCCACGACGTACGGCCTCGGCGGCGAGTCCTACGGCGACCAGCTCCTGCGTGTCACGCTGAAGCCCGAGGCGTGGATCGCCGTGCTCATGACCTCGAAGAAGGCCCTCGACGTACGGGATCTCGCGGGCAAACCGGTGCCGATCGCCGACGCGCTCGCCCACCCCGAGCGCATCGCGGCCGTGTATTTCGTGCACGACACGCCCAAGACGGGGTATGCCGCGTCGCTCGCAGGCCCGGAGGAGCGCGTCGGGTATCGCGAGTACGTGCTCTGCAACGAATCGATGATCGAATCGTGGTCGCTCCGGACGCCCGAGATCCGGAAGGAGCTGCTCGACAGCGCGGCGGCGCTCCGCGCGCTCGCCCGGCACCTCTTTTTGCACCCGCCGGAGCGGCGGTTCACAGGCACCCGGTGGAACGTGCACGTGGTGACAGAGACGTTTCCGCTCGCCGCGCCGGTGCCGACGCTGCTCGGCGCCTATGAAGCATCACTCGCCTTTCCTTTTGGCGTGTACGAGCCGGAGGCCGATCGGCTGAACACGGTCGCCACCCGGGTCGAGGAATACGAGGAATCGCAAAAAGGCCCGCCCCTCATGCACACGCCCACCGCAACGTTCCCGCCCCCCTCGGCGCGGAAGCCGTCGCCGCCGCCGCGGATCGTCCGGCGGTACGGGACGTATTGAAGCGGCCATGCCCCGGATCGAAAAAACCGAGGCCCTCGCGCGCGTCGAGGCAGAGCGGCACCGGTTGCCCGCGTCGTTCGAGGGCTGCGTGATGTGCGCGCTCGCCCGCGGTTTTCCCGCAGACACGGAGCGGCTCGCCGAGAGCCCACGCGCCTTGGCCGTGCTCGATCGATTCGCGGCGCGGCGCGGACACGTGCTCGTGGTGCTGCGGCGTCACGTGGAGTCGATCGCGGCTTTGTCGTGGGACGAATATGCAGAGGTGCAAAAGCTCGCGTGGGAGGCGACGCGCGCGCTCGAACACGTCCTCGCGCCGCGTCGGACCTTCGTGGCGGCCCTCGGCGCGGCGACGACGCGGGTCAATTCGTTCCCGCACCACCACGTGCACGTGATCCCGATCGAAGCGGGCGATACGCAGGACCGGCCCGCGCAGGTGCTCACGTGGGAGCTCGGCGTTTACGTATACGAGGAGGGTGAGGCGAAGGCGCTCGGAGAGGCGCTCAGGGGGAGCTGGCCGGCGAGGGAATGAGGGGGCCAGCGCGTCTCCGCGCCGCCCCCAGGGCCCCTCAATGCACCCGCATCCCGGGTTTCGCCCCGCTATCGGCCGACAGGACGAACACGCTCTCCCCGTCGCCCGCCGCGAGCACCATTCCCTCGCTCATCCCGAACTTCATCTGCCGCGGCGCCAGGTTCGCGCACACGATCACGAGCCGGCCGACGAGGTCCTTCGGATCGTAATACGCCTTGATCCCCGCGAACACCTGCCGCGTCGTGTCGCCGCCGAGCGAGACCGTGAGCTTGAGCAGCTTCTTCGCCCCCGGCACGCCCTCGGCCGCGATGATCCGCGCCACGCGCATGTCGACCTTCGTGAAATCGTCGATCGAACACTGCGGCGCGAGCGGCTCCTTCGCGAGCGCGTCGCCCGCATCCTCGTACTTCGCCGGGGCCGCCTCCGCCGCGCCCGCCTCCGGGGCCGCTGCGGCCTTCGGCGCCTCGCCCGGGTCCCCCGCGCGGCTCGCTTCGATCATCTTGTGCACGGCCTCCACTTCCATTCGCTTCATCAAATGCTGGTACGGCGCCACGGGCGTGCCCACGAGCGGCTTCTGCGCGAGGTCGAACCGATCCATCGGGCAATTCAGGAGCACGCCCGACTCCGCCGCGAGCTTCGGCAGCACCGGCGCCAGGTACAGCACGATCTGCCGGTACAGGTTCAGCGCCACCGTGCACGCATTCTGCACGTCCTGCTCTTTGCCCGCCTGCTTGGCGAGCGCCCACGGCGCCACCCGATCCACGTATTCGTTCGCCCGGTCCGCGAGGCCCACGAGGAGCCGGATCGCCCGCGCGAAATCGAACGCCGCGTACGCCTCGCCGATCTCCGCGCCCGCCTTCGCCGCCGCCTCGAAGAGCCCGCCGTCGTCCGGGTAACTCGCGGACAGACCCGTCTTCGCCACGAAGCGGGACGAGCGGCTCGCGAGGTTCACGATCTTGTTCACGAGCTCCGCGTTCACCTTCTGGACGAACTCGTCGACGTTGAGATCGAAATCCTCCACGCGCGCGCCGAGCTTGCTCGCGTAGTAATAACGGAGGTACGAGGGGTCGAGGTGGTCGAGGTACGTTCGTGCCATGACGAACGTGCCCTTCGTCTTCGACATCTTCTCGCCGTTCACCGTCAAGAAGCCGTGCACCTGCACGCGGGAGGGCAACGAATACCCCGCGCTCTTCAGCATCGAGGGCCAGAACAGCGTGTGGAAATAAACGATGTCCTTGCCGATGACGTGCACGATCTCGGTCTTGTCCGAGCGCCACCAATCGTCCAGGCGCTCGCCGTTCTTGTCGCACCACTCGCGCGTCGTGCCGATGTATCCGATCGGCGCGTCGAACCAGACGTACCAGTAATGCCCCGGCGCGTCCGGGATCTCGAAGCCGAAGTAGGGCGCGGGGCGCGAGACGTCCCAGTCGCGCAGCGGCTCGGCGAGGAAATGCCCCGCGAGGTAGTTTGCGATCTCCTTCGGCATACGGCCCTCGGCCGCCGTCCATTCCGTCAGGAAGGCGTGATCGGGCTCGATCGCGACGAACAGGTGCTCGGCGCTCTTGAGCTCCGGCCGCGCGCCGGTGTGCACGCTCTTCGGGTCGACGAGCTCGGTCGCGCTGTACGTCGAGCCGCACTTGTCGCAGTTGTCGCCGTACTGATCGGGCGCGCCACAGCGCGGGCAGGTGCCCTTGACGAAGCGGTCGGCGAGGAACGTGCCCGCCTGCGGGTCGAAGAGCTGCGTGACGTCGCGCTTCGCGACCCGCCCGTTCTTCCGGAGCGAGGCCCAGATCTCGTGGCAGACCTCGCGCGTCGCGGCCGAATTCGTGCTGCCGTAGTGATCGAACTGGATCATGAAGTCGGCGAAGTCGCGCTGGTGCGCGACGCTCATGTCCGCGATCACCGCCTCCTCCGAGCGCCCCTCCTTGCGCGCGCGGATCATGATCGACGTGCCGTGCGTGTCGTCCGCGCAGATGTAGACGCAGCGGCGCCCGGTCATGCGCTGGTACCGCGCGAAGATGTCCGTCTGCGTGTACTCGAGCATGTGGCCAAGGTGAATGTGGCCGTTGGCGTAAGGGAGCGCGCTGGTGATCAGCAGGGGGTTTGGGGGCGTAGCTCCGCTTGTCGGAGCGGAGCCCCCATCGTTCAAAGGCTTCATGGCGGGCGCAATGTGCACCATCGCGCGGACAAATGCCAAGCCCCGACCTGCAACCGCGCAGCTCGTCGGTCCGTCCGCGTCAGAGGTAGAGGCTCTTGCGCGCGGCGCGCCCCTCGTCGAGTAGCTCGGCGATCCGCGCCTTCACCGCATCCACCTTGGGCTGCACCTCGGCGTCTTCCTCGTTGCCCGTGCCCTCGAACCACATCGGCTCGCCGAACCAGATCGAGCAGCGGGCCGGCAGCGGCAAAGGCAGGACCGTCGGCGTGATCGGGAAGTACGGGATGTTGAACGCGCGGGCGAGCGGCTTGATGTCGAAAAACGCCGGGCACGCCTCCTCGCCGCCGACGAACGCGAAGGGCGTGATGGGAGAGCGTGTCTTCATCGCGAGGCGCACGAAGCCCGTCCCGAAGTCGAGCAGCTTGTACCGATCCTTCCAGAGCTTGCCGCTGCCACGCGCGCCCTCCGGGAAGACCATGATGAGCTCGTCGTCCGCGAGCAGGCGCTCGCAGTTCTCGGGCAGGCCCGTGACCTGGCCGGACCGCGTCAGCCACACGTTCACGAGCGGCAGGCGCTGGAAGACCTTCTCGATCATCGCCTTCACCGCCCGCGGCGGATGCGCGTCGAGCATCATCGCCGTCGCCACCATCATGCCGTCGTAGGCGAGCTGCGACGAGTGGTTGCCGATGAGCAGGCCCCTCCCTTGCGGCACGCGATCGATCCCGTGCACCTCGACCCGGAAATAGTGCCGGTAAAACCAGGCCGCGACGTAAAGCGTGCGCTTCGCCGTCGCCGTGGAGAAGCCCCATTTGTCGAACCCGAGCTTGTTCACGGAGGGCGAGACCGTGTCCACGATCTCCGCGAGTTCCCGGGGAATCTGTCGATCCAGCGCCTCGAACAGGCCATCCAGCGAGCGCATCGTGCGTATCACCTTTTGACGTCAAAGATAACTGAGGAAAACGAGATCCCGCCGCCTTCGCTTGAGCTCCGCGAACCAGCGGCAGAGCGGGTAGAGCGCCGCCACGACGGCGAGCGTGTATCCGTAGACGAAGGGCAGACCATGCTGGGCCTCCGCGGGCAACCCCATGGGGTCGTGCCAGTCGAACACCTTCGGGCCGTGGATCGCGTAGTGCACGACGGCCGCGGAGGCATGGATCAGGTAGAGGTGGAGGATGTAATAAAAGAGCGGCGCCCGGCCGAACACGAGCAGCACCTTCTTGCCGGGGAATTCGCGCCCCTCGAGCGCGCCGAGCGCGAGGAGCGCGGGCCCGAGCGTCATGAGCAGGTACGAGAGCGACGGCGGGTACTTGCGGCAATTGAGGAACGAGAGCGCCGTGGAGAGGGCGCTGCCCTGCGAGGTCCAGGGCGAAGGATCGCCGTACACGTTCGCTCCCCGGACGATCACGAAGGCCAGCGTGAGCGCCGCGCCGAGCTTGTAGAGCCGCGCGCGGCGCTCCCCCGGCGCCGCTTCGAGGAGCGCGCCGAGGCCATATCCAGCGGCCATGACGCCGATCCACGGCACGAGCGGATACGCGACGAACACGTAGTGGCCCGGCGCGGGCTCGAAAGGCCGCGACGCGTGGAGGATCGAGCCGACGACGTCGAGCGCGCTCCCTCCCGTGAACGAGACGCCGTCGAACAGGTTGTGCCCGGCGATCATGACGACGCCGATCGCCGCCACCACGCGCACGGGCAGGTGCACGAGGCCCGCGAGCGCGATCATGCTCCAGCCGATGGCCCAGATCACCTGGAGCGGCGTGATGTGGTAGCCCGGATCGAAGGTCCACCCGAGCCGGATCACCGTGATCTCCAGGAGCACGAGCCAGGCGCCCCGGGTGAGGAGGAAGCGCGAGAGCTCGCCCCGGCTCTTGCCCCGCGCGGCCTGGAGGTAGGCGCTCGTGCCCGCCAAAAGGACAAAAACGGGCGCGCAAAAATGCGTGATCCACCGGGTGAAGAACAGCGCCGCGCTGGTCTTCGTGACGTCGAGGCGAAAGTCGACCGGCGGGCCCACGAAGTCCCGCACGTGGTCGATCGCCATCAGGATCATGACGAGGCCCCGGAGGACGTCGACCGCGTCGAGGCGCGCATGTTCGGCAGGTTTCGCGGGGCTCGCGGCCTGAGCCGCGCCGCTTACTTCGAGAGACGGAGACGTCACCGGCGCGAGCTTACCAGGAGCGTTCGGCGTTTCGAACCTCGCTCGTGCTCGAAGCAGATGCTCACTCGATGCGGAATCGATCGCCGTGGTCGCCGTCGTCGTCGCGCCGGTCGAACACGACGAACGGGTTGTATCGATTGCCGAGGCGCTCGCTGTAGCGACCCTCGAGCCGGACCGCCACGTTGTTCGTCACGTCGCGGAGCGTGACGTCGTCGAACGTGACGCGGACGAGGACCGGGCGGCGATCGCGGCTGCAGAAGGTGGCCGCCGGCGGAGCTTCGAGAGTGAACGAGCCGACGATGCGGCCCTCGCGATCGGCGCGGAGCGTGCTCCGCTCGGAGACGTACTGCCGGACGATCCGCCGGTCGCCCTGGCCCCCCGTGACGACGCCGGCCCGGGTCGCGCAGCGGTACACGGCGCGGACCTCGGCGCGGAGGCGAAGCTCGACGTTCGCCCCTCGTGCCAGGCCATACTCACGAAAATCGACGTCGAGGTCCCCCCCGCGCGTGATGTCGACGCTCAGGTTCCTGAACACGGGATTTCGCTCCCGGCGCTGCGCCTCTGCGGGGGATGCCGCGAGGAGCGGCGCGGCCGCGAGCGCGGCAAGCATGACGAGGCGAATCGTTCGTCCCATGGCGCATTCCTCCTTTGCACGCGCGGCACGCGCGCGGCGAATCTGCTCTCGACGAACGAAGGCAGGCCCCGCCCTCTTCGTCGCCCCCTTCCCATGAGACCGCCCGCGCACGACCGGAAGCGCCGCCCGGCACGGATGTTCGCCGTGCAGGCCGGTTCCTCCCGTCCTCGTGAGAACTTCCAAAGTTTATCGGCGAGCGCGTGGCCGCCCCGCTCGACGAGGGCTCGCCCAGGCCAAAGAGACAGCGCGGTGGTCAGATGTGCTCCGGTGAGCGCGGCTCGCCGTGATTGCCGTGGCGGAGACGACCACCCACGAACGGAAACAATTGGGGAGGCCAACCATGAATCAGTTCTCGAAGTTTTTCGCGCTGCTCGGTCTGTCCGCGTCCGTGGCGCTCGTCGGCACCGGTTGCGCGGCCGAGGTCGAGGATCCCGAGTCCGAGCTGGCCCTCGCGGACGAGGCGGATGACAGCGCAGAGCTCGCTGTGAGCGCGGAAGACGAGACGACGGCGGAGAGCGAAGACGCGCTCTCGAGCACGGGCGCTTGCGCCTGGGGTGCCTGCGGCGGCGGCGGGGGCTTCGTCGGCGGAGGCTTCGTCGGCGGGGCCGTCGTCGGCGGAGGCTTCGTCGGCGGCGTCGGCGGGATCGGCGGGATCGGCGGCATCGGCGGCATCGGCGGCATCGGCGGCATCGGCGGCATCGGCTGCGGCTACGGGCGCGGCTTCGACTGCGCGATCGGCGGGCGCCGCTTCCTCCGCGGCCCGTACTACGGGGCTTGCGGCGGCTTCGCTGGCGGCCTCTGCGGGGCCGGCCGGTTCTGGTGATCCGGGGCGATTCGCCCACGAATCGACAATGAATCCGAACCCGACCGGCACCCGGGAGCCGGTCGGGTTCCCTTTTTGTACGCGGTGGGCAAACCGCGCCTATCGCCAGCCGTCGATGGATACCACGCGCCCGAGCGCGAGGACGCGCAGCGCATTCGGGTGGGACTCGTATTGATCCTGCTGGGCGTGGGCCTCGGCGAGCAGGCGCGCCTTCATCTTGAGCATGAGCGGCAGCTTCATCGCCAGGATCTGCGGCAGGTAGACGGGAACCGTCGTATTCTCGCCCGCGGGGACGCAGAGGGCGCGAATCTGCTCGTCGCCGAACACGATGCGCTTCTGGTATTTGCGTTGATCCAGGAGCACGCGCTCGATGTGGGCGTCGAGCTGGGTCACCGTGACGCTGCGCTTCGATTGGCGGACCGCGTCGCGCAGCTCGCTCGTGACGGCCTCGACATTGGAAGGCGCCTGGAGAAGCGGCGTCTTCAACACCTCGTTCGCCGCTTCGAGGGCATCCTTGAGTTTCTTGTTGTCCTCGGTCACGAGGGGCGTGACCGCCGCGACGGCGGCCTGGAGGTGCTCGACCTCGTCGAAGGGAAAACGGAGCTCGCCCGTGAGCATGACGACGGGCGGCGTGAAGCGGCCCGTCTCGCTGATCGATTCGAGCATCGCCCGCTGAATGCCCCGTCCGTCCGTGGGCGTGGCGCGCGTGAGGACGCCGAAGGTGTCGTGCCGATCCCGCGAGGCATTCGGATCGTCGGTGGGCAGGTCGTGCTTGGGATCGAGCGGTTCGAATTCAAGCTCGTCCACGATGGCGGGGAACGCGGCGCGAACACGAGCGACGCCCTGCGGATCGAACCAGAGGAGATCCACGACCTCGGGGCCGAGCCGGCGCGAGGGGCGCGCCGGCGGGACGCGCGGGCGCATGTCGTCCTGGGCGGCGGGCGTGGTCGCGACGGGCGCCGCGACGGGTGTATGCGTGGGCGCGCCGATGACGTTCGCCGACGCGCCGGCCGCCCAGGGGCTGGTCTCGCGCGGCGAGGCAGGCGCAGGCGTCACGTCGAGAGGTTCGCGGCGAGGGACCTCGGCGGGAGGAACGGGCGTCGCTTGCGGGGGCGTGAAAGGCGGCGCGACGGGGATGGCGGGAGCGGGAGGAACCGCGGGCGCCGCGGAGATCGCAGGCACGGGCGGCATCGGAGGGACGACCTGCGCGGGCGCAGGCGGCTGCACAGCCGGGAAAGGCAGCGGCGTGCGGGGAGGCTGCGTCGGGGTGCGGGGCGCCGTGACGGGGTTGGTCGCGGCAACAGGAGGCGGGACGGGCGCAGCGGCGGACGTGGGAGCGGGCGCGGGTGCGGGCGCGGGCGCAGCCGCCGGGGGACGCGCGGACGCCCCCCCGCGGGCTCTGCCTTGCGCGAGCCACGCCGGCAAATTCACGCCCTCGGCGCGCGCGAGCTCCTCGGTGGAGATGATCTCCGTCTCGACCGACTCCTCCTCGAAGATGTGTTGTTCGGCGGGACGAGCGGGCTTCGGCGGGACAGGCGGCGCGGTCTTCGCGGCGGCGGGCGCGGCGGGCGCGGGGGCCGCGGGCGCGGGGGCCGGCGCGGCGGGCTGCGCGGGCTGCGCGGGCGTGGACGATTTTTGCGGGGCGAGCGCGCGGATCAGCATCTGCACGTCGTCCCAGCCGAGCTTCTGGCGGGCCGCGCCCATCGCGACGAGGACACGCCCGCGCTCGTCGCGCGAGAGCAGCGGCATCTGGCCACGCCACGTGACGGTGCAGATCGCCCGATCCGTGTCGATCCAGAGGGCATCCCCGACGAGGTTGAGCTCCTGCGCGCCGCCGCGCGGGCGCTCGACAAACGCCTGCGGGCGGAGGCCCGGCAAGCGCGTCGTGAGGCGGGGATGATCGGGGTGGAGGTGTTCGAGGACGATCTCGAGATCAGGCGTGATCTCGGGGAGGCGCTGATCGGCCGGCGCGGCGTTGAAGTACTCGATCTCGATGTCGTCGGGCAGGGGCCGCGTGTGCCATTCCGCGTGGGAAAAACTCCCGCGATGGCGCCGGAGGCGGGTCTCGCGCTGGGGCCAGCCCGCGGCGATCGGGCCGAAGCCGACGGGGGACCCATCATCCTTCAACGTGTGTTGTCGGCGCGCGGGGTGGAGGTTCGGCAAGGGGCCGGGGGCGACGGGGATCCCGACCGGGTTCATGGTGCCGGCCCCGCCCTGCGCGCGTTCGTAGCGCAAGGGCATGTGGGTGAAGGCAGGGCCGTCGGTGATCTGCGCCTCGCCGGACCATGTGCGGTCGGCGTGGACCTCGATGGCCTTGTCGAGGGAGCCGACGACCAAACGCGCGAGGAGGGAGCGGCAAGGCTGGTGGTGCGCAGCGAACGCGTGTCCGACGAGGGTGACGTCCGCACCTTTGCGGAAGGGGACGAGGTCGCTCGGGGAGTAGACGCTGCGCCGGGGATCGTCGTCCCAGTGGTTGTCGGCGTCGTTGATGGGCTCCTGGCCCGAGGAGAGGCGGAGCTCTCCCGGGGCGAGATCGAATGTGGCTTTGCAGACGACGGTGAGCACCCACTCGCGGCTCTGCCTTTGCCAAGGGAGAGAGGCCACGTAGAAGGGGCCGAGCGCGACGACCTCCATCGGCGGGACGCTACCACAACGGAGGGAAGGGGCGGAAGCGGGAGCGGGGGCGGGGGCGCGAGCGGGAGCGCGAGCACAAATGCGGGGGCGTGTGCACGGCTCGCCGCGCGGAGGTCCTCAGGGCGATAGGCGCCCGACAAAGACATCAAGGCCGCCCGCGCTGGTCAGGGGTCCTGTGCCGAGGTTGATGCCGCCGACGAAGCCCCCGGTCATGAAGATATGGTCCGCGGCATCCCTCGCGAGGGGAGCCCCATATTGACCACTCGCGTCGCCGAACCGCGCGCTGGAGAGGTGTGCTCCCGCAGGGCTCAGTGTGGCGACAAAGATGTCGTTTCCCCCTGCGCTGGTCAGCACGCCGCCGCCAAAATCGATCGATCCCTGGAACGTCCCTGAGACGACGGTGTTGCCTGCGCTGTCGACCATGACCTTGTTGCCGTAGCCGCTTTGATTCCCGAAGCCCTTGCTCGAAATGTGCGCGAAGCTCGGATCGAGCTTCGTGACGAAGATCCTGGGCGAGATTCCGCCGACCAAGGCGCCGCCGCCGAAATCGACCATGTCGCGGTAGAATCCTGTCGTCACGACATGACCGGCAGCATCGGTCGCGAGATCGAAGAGCCCGTCGTTCCCGGTGCCGCCGAACCGCTTGCTCGCGAGATGCGCTCCATCCGGGCTGAGCCTCGCCACGAAGATGTCGTCCCCTCCGGCGCTCGCCAGGGCGCCTCCACCAAAATCCGGAGCGCCTTTCATGTGCCCCCCGACGATGACGTCACCGCTCGGAGAGAACGCGACAGCGAACCCCATTTGATCGTCCCCGTCACCGAAGCGCGAGCTGAAGAGGTGCTGGCCCGTGGAGCTCAGCTTGGCGACGAAGACGTCCCAGCCGGCCCCCTGCGACGAAAGAGGGCCTCCTCCAAAGTCAATTTTGCCCGCAAAGTACCCCGTAACGACGACGTTCCCCGCGCCGTCCACGGCAATGTCCGAGCCCTGGCTGTATTGGCCAGCCGCGCTCCCGAAGAGCTTGCCGAAGAGAGGCGCTCCGCCTGGATCAAGCTTGGCCACGAACACGTTCAGCGTGCCTTCGCAGCTCATGGCCCCGGCGCCGAGATCGATCGTGCCGTTACACGAGCCGATAAGCCAAATGTTGCCGGCAGCGTCCACGGCGATGTCGCCGACACCTTGATTGTGCATTCCGCCAATGCGCTTGCTCCAGATGTGCTCCCCGTCGGGGCTGAACTTCGCGACGAAAATGTCGTCGCCGCCGGCGCTGGAGAGCGGCCCTCCCCCCATATCGAGGGCGCCTGCAAATGTCCCTGCCAAAAGGACGTGCCCTGTCCCGTCGATTGCAATTCCTTGACCCGATTGGTCGGCCCCATCGCCGAAGCGTTTGCTCCACGGCCCCGTTCCTATGGGGCACATCGAGCTGCCATTGCAGTCTTCGTCTTCGGGCGTCTGGCAGTCTTCCATCGTGGGCTGGACCTCGCCGAAGCAATCGCCGTACCCCATGCCATCTGCGTTGCACGTCTTCGTGCCCGCCTTACAGACGCCCACGCCGTTCGTCGACGCGGGACCGCCATAACACGTCTGCGTAGATCCGGGCACACACACGCCGCCTTCGCCGCCTGCGCCGCCCACGCCGCCCACGCCGCCCACGCCGCCCACGCCGCCGATGCCGCCCGCACCGCCCGCACCGCCGATGCCGCCTGCGCCGCCGATGCCGCCTGCGCCGCCCCCCCCGGTCGCGCCTGTCCCCGCGCTCGAGGCGCTTCCGCCGCTGCCCTGCGAGGAGGAGGCGCCTTGGGGCGTTGGGTCGCCCCCGCCACAAGCCGCAAAGCTGCCGCAAAGCGCCGCGGCGAAGATGGCTTGGATGAATACGGATTGCATGAAAAGTGCCTGACGGCGCTGGGGCGGAAGCATCTATCGACCTCATCAGACGCCGCGGGAGCCGCGTGACGCGGCGACAAAGCGTCCTCGCGAACGATACAGGATCCGACCGCTGCCCGCACGCATGAAAGCAATGGCTTGCGCCCAGGTTCCTCGGCGCTTCCGAGTCTTTTACGGGTTCCACCCTCGTGAGGGCACGCGACGATCGGAGGCGCTTCGCGTCGCGTGGTCGACGCTTGTGCTATCACGCTCGACGAGACCCCAGCGACATGCTCAATCACGACCGTCGTGCTGCACGCACGGCGGCGGAGCTGGGTTTCGGCGCGTGCTTGCCCCGGACATTTGGGGCGCCGTCGCGGAATGTCGACCCGCCCTCGCGGAACAGCGCCCCGCCCTCGCGGGACGTCGACTCGCCGTCGCGGAACGCCACCCCGCCCTCGCGGAACGCCACCCCGCCCTCGCGGAACGCCACCCCGCCCTCGCGGGACGCCACCCCGCCCTCGCGGGACGCCACCCCGCCCTCGCGGGACGCCACCCCGCCCTCGCGGAACGCCACCCCGCCCTCGCGGGACGTCGACTCGCCCTCGCGGAACGCCACCCCGCCCTCGCGGGACGTCGACTCGCCGTCGCGGAACGCCGACCCGTCATCGTGGAACACCTGGCCGCCTTTGCGGAAGACAGTCCTGGCCTTCCAGAAAACGCTCCCGCCCTCGCGGGAGGCCACGCGCGCCCGCAGGGCGCTCAGGCCGGTGCAAATGCGCGCATCTTCGCGCGGTTGCTCTCCGTCCACGAATCGCTGGACGGGCTCCTCAATCGACGCGGACGCGCAGGGGCATGGAGTGCGTCACGACATCCCAGCCGTCGGCGTCGACGCCGTCGATGACGACCAGAAACAGATCGTGCTCCCCCTTCGGCAGACCGTCCGCGTTCAGGCGCAGGCGGATGGCGCCGTTCCAGCTCTCCCAGTCCTGCACCTCGCGCAGCGTGGCGCTCTGGAGGTCCACGCTGTCGCGTAGCTCGACGCGCCTCCAGCCCGTCTCGGCCGTGTTGCCGACGAGGACGCGGCTGTCGTCCGAAGAGAGCTCGCGCACGTCCGGCTTCGGGAGCGGATTGTCCACGCCGTCCTCGATCTGGCCGAAATTGCCGAAGTAGTTCTGCTCGACGAAATGACGCAGCCGCAGGTTCGGATCGGCATAGATGCGCTCGGCTTGCTTGTTCTGGCTGATCAGCGTCTTGCCGTTCTTGTGGACGCGCGTGATTAGCTTGCCGTCCTCCTGCCCTTGCGTGCCGGTGAAGACCATCATCTCCAGGAGCGCCCAGTCCCCATTGCTGTCGGCGGCCTCTCCGCCGTAATAGGTGGACTTGTCCATCGCCGATCGGTTGACGTAGGTGATCACGCCCCCGCCACCGGCAAACCAGCTATGCATCTTGATCTCGCAGTCGCCGTCGACCACCGAGTTTTCCCAGTTCACCCGCTCGTGCTTCCACTGGTAACTCTTCGGGTACGGCGCCCCGTCGAGCAGCATCACGTTGCGCACGTAGTGGGCCTTGTAGAAATACCGGTGCTCCTGGATGGCGAAGCCCGGATCGAAGCGTCGGGTGGCGTTGTAATGGCTGCTGTCCTGGGGCGTGAACAGCACCTTGCCCCGCTTCGCGTCGATCTCCACCGTGGTGGGGCCGCCCAGGTCATTGAACGACCAGCCGTCGCCGCTCATCATGGTCTGGCCCGGCGACAACGACTCGATCTTCCCGTCGGCGCCGCCGAGGAAGGTCTTCGTGACATCATTGCTGCCGAAGTCGCCCTCGATGTCCACCCTGTCGCCATGGCGATACACCAACGGAGCGGCGCCACCCTGCCCACCTCCGCCGCTCGAACTCGACGAGGAGGTCGTCGCGCCCCCGCCACCCTGGCTGCTCGAAGAGGTCGGATCGCCCCCGCCCCCGCCGCAGCTCGCCGTCGCGAGGGGCAGACCCGCGAGGAGCGCCCACGCGAATGCGGACGCGAATACCGACGGTGGAGAGCGGCGAGGGAGGCGGAAAGGAAGAGAGGGGACCTTCGTGGACATAGGCGCACCCGGTTCGCTTTTTTTCTACACGCGCCGGTGGCTCGAGCTTCGTTGCAAAGGTGCGGGAGCGGTTCGCACGGTTGAGAGAGGGTGTTCCACAGCCTGCGGTAGCTCGGAACCTCACCCCCTTCCCCCTCTCCGCGCGGCCTGAGCATGGGTCTCGTCGGGGGCGTGGGAGCCGGGGCGCTGCCCCGGGCCCCGCGGGGGCTCTTCGCCCCTCGACCCGAACCAGGGCCAGCCCTGGACCCTTTGGGAAAGAACTGCGCATCGCGCAGTTCTTTCCACAGGCCGTTGGGACCGCGTTGCCGGCTGAACCGTCAGCGCTGCCGTCTTGGCTGGCGGAGTCTTGACTCGGCCCGTTCGATGAACTGCGCGATGCGCAGTTCATCGACCCTCGGTCCAGCGCGGGCGCTGGTCCGGGTCCCGGGGCGGAGAGCCCCGGGTGGGGCCTGGGGCAACGCCCCAGCGAGGCGGCCCCGAGATGAGACCCATGCTCGTCTCTCCGACCCATCACGCTGGGTTGCCCCGAATGCGGCGCCAAGCTCAAGGTCGGCCCCGGCGATCGACGCATCGTGACGTGCGGCGATTGCGACACCGATGTCTTCCTGCCCGAAGAGGTATGCGAACGTTTCATCCGGTGAGGAGACGCGCGTCCTGGTTCGTTTGGTTCGAGAAGGAATGCGCCTCCAGCGCCTGCGGTCCCCCGCATCGAGATTGACGAGATAGCCTCGATGCGCCATGCATCGAGCGCGCTCCCGTCGAGACCCGTGGTCATGGCGCACCTCTCTCCCGCGATTCAGCACCTCCTCGCCCTTCCCGATGCCGAGCGCCGCCTCGGGCCCTTCTTGCTCGTCGAGCAGCTCGGGCGGGGTGGCTTCGCGCCGGTGTGGCTGGCGCGGGAGATCTACGGCGCGACCGAGCTACGCACGGCCGCGGTGAAGCTGTTCGCGCTCGGCACCCGCGCGGATGCGAGCGCCTCCGCGGCCGCGCTTCGCCAGCAGATCCTCGAGGAGGCACGCTCCCTCTGCCAGGTCGAGCACCCGAGCGTCGTGCGCTTCTATTCGCTGCCCATCGACGAAAAGCGCGGCGTCATGGGCCTCGCGATGGAGTACGTCGCAGGGTCGCCTCTCGCGCAGCGGATCGCGGCCGAAGGGCGCCTGCCGATGCCGGAGGTGATCGCCATCGGGATCGCGCTCGCCTCGGCCCTCGCCGCGGTCCACCGCGCCGGGCTGGTCCACCGCGACGTGAAGCCCGCGAACGTGATCGAAGCGGCGGGCGTCCACAAGCTCATCGATTTCGGGATCGCCGCGACCGATGAGCGGAGCGCGCCGCGGTCGCGATCAGGCGCGGGTCCCGCAGAGCTCTCCGGACTGCCGCTGGAGACCACGCGCCTTCCAGGCTCGGCAGAGGACGTCACCCGCCCGCTCGAGCTCGGCGATGGCGCGACCCTCGGCGCGCTCGAGCGGTACGGGACGCTCGGGTACATCGATCCGGTGGTCTTCGCGACCGGCGCCGGAGCGACGGCCGCGAGTGATCTGTACGCGCTCGGGGCGACGCTCTTCGAGTGCCTCACCGGGCGCCTCCCGGCACGATCACCGGATGGCCACGGCCTCTCGGACGTGGTGCTCGACGGCCGCCGCCCCGCGCCGCCCGTCGGCGAGCTCGCGCCCGAGATACCGGAGCCGCTCGCCCGCCTCGTCGACAACCTGCTCGCCCCGGAGCGGGCGACGCGGCCTCGCTCGGCCGAGCAGACCGCGATCGAGCTTTTGCGGATCCAGGCCGAGCTCGCCGGCCCTTCGCGCGCGCTGCCCCCGGAGGACATCGGCCCGTTCCGCGGCCTCGGGCGCTTCGGAGAGAAAGACCGCGACGTCTATTTCGGCCGATCGAGTGAGATCGCCGCGACGATCGAATCCGTGCGCACGCGCGGGCTCGTCGCGCTCGTGGGCCCCTCGGGCAGCGGGAAGAGCAGCCTTGCGCGGGCCGGGGTGCTGCCCCGGGTGGCCGAGGGCGCGCTCGGAGGCTGGCCGCGCGCATGGGACACCGTGATCACCGAGCCTGGCCACGATCCGCGCGCGGCGATCGCCGCCGCGCTCAGCAGTTTCGTGCCATGCGCAGGCGCGCTCACGCCCGAGGCGCTCTCGCGGGCGCTCGTCGCACGCGCGCGCGAGGCGGAGCGGGGCATCGTGCTCCTCGTCGATCAGCTCGACGAGCTCGTGACGCTCGCCGGAGACCCGAGCCGAGCGTGGGCGATCGAGCTCCTCGGCCAGCTCGCCGAGCCGGCGCTGCCCGGGGTGCGGGTGCTCGTCACCCTGCGGCGCGATTTGCTCGATCCGCTCCTCGCGCTCGCGGGGCTCGGCAAGGCGCTGATCCGCGGCTCGGTGCTGCTCGAGCCGATGACGGAGAGCGCCTGGGGAGCGGTGATCGATCAGGGGCTCGGAGCGTACGGCTACGCGCTCGAGGACGAGGCGCTCCGGGAGGAGATCCTCGCCGACGTCCGCCGGATGAGCAGCGCGATGCCGCTCGTGCAGTTCGCGCTCACGGAGCTCTGGGATCGGCGGGATCGGGAGGCGATGCGAATCACGCGGGTGGGGGTCGCGGCGATCGGCGGGGTCGCAGGCGCGCTCGAGCGGCACGCCGAGGCGACGCTCGCGGATCTCGGCGCGGAGGTTCGAGGGGCGGAGGCGGGCGCGCGGGCGCTTCTGCTCGCGCTGACGACGCCGCGGGGGACACGGGAGAACCGGAGTCGCCCCGAGCTCGAGCAGGCGGTGGGCCCGGGGGCGACGGAGGTGATCGCCGCCTTCGAGCAGGCGCGGCTCGTGGTCGCCAGCGCCGAAGGGCTGACGCTCGCGCACGAGGCGCTTCTCGTGCAGTGGGGGCGACTCCGGCGCTGGGTCGAGGAGGCGCGGGACGATCGGCTCCTCGCCGAGGAGCTCGAGCAGGACGCGACACGCTGGCGGGAGACCCCGGAGCTCGTTCCGCTGTGGAGCCGGCATCGCCTGGCCTTCGCGGAGGATGTGGTGCGGCGCGAGGCGGCGCGTCCCTCGGCGGACGCGCGGGCTTTCCTCGCTGCCGCGCGGCGGGCCGAACGACGATCACGGCTCGTGATCACGGGCGCGGCCCTCGCGGCGCTGGTGATGAGCGCGGGCGCGGGCGCGGCGTACGTGCACGCCGTCCGCGCCAAGGAAGCGGCGACGGAGCTGGCCCTTTCGGAGCAGACGAGGAGCCGGGAGCTGGCCGAACGGCAAACGCGGGATCTGCGGGCGGCTCAGGACCGGATCGACAAGCTTTTGGGCGAGCTCCGGGAGGCGCCGAGCCTGGCCAAACTGCGCGAGCTGGAGCAACGGATGGTGGAGGCCAAGGCGCTGGGGGAGCCACGCGAGAAGCCGATCGCGGCGGGGAGAACGAAGCCGGCCGCGAGCGCGGAGACGTCCTTCGCGGCGCCGGCGAGCAGCGCGCCGCCCAGCGCGGCGCCGGCGGCCACCGGGGCGGGGCAGGGGCTCACGGTGGAGACGGAGTGGGGCGCGGGCAAGAGCCGCTGATCGATCGAGGGCCGAGGCTCTCCGCTCAGAAGGTGTAGCGAGCCGAAACGCTCGGCAGCACCAGGAACAACACCGGGCCGGCCAGGGACTCGGACCTGAAGGTGAAAATGCCGTACCTCGGATCGGAGAACGCTCGATTTTCGGGCCACGCCGGGGGAGCGACGGCGAGCAGCATCATCGCCTCGACGCCCACCGCCAGCGAGAGGTGCTCCCCCACGCGCACGCCCACGCGTACCTCGGGATCGAGGTAGAGGAACCCGCCGAAGCTCGTCGCGCCGAACGGACCCGCGGCGTGGGTCTCCGCGTCGGTCCACGACCGGACGTCGCTCATCCGTCCGAGCATGGCCCCTGCGCCGAAGCGCAGATCGAGGAAAGGCTGCTTTCCGAGCCGTGTCCCCACCCAGATCCCCAGGAGCCCGCCGCTGAGCGTGAGGGTGTCGTCCACGGGCCCCACGGGAACGCTCGGGGGCGGATGGAGGGGGGTGCGTCGATCCGTGAGCGTTTTACGCCCAGCGAGGAACCCGGCGGAGATGCCAAGGTCCAGCGACGCCCCGATCGCGTAGCTGCCGCGTAGCACGCCGTACCCGCCGAGCGCGGGGGTGGCGTCGCAGCGCTTTGTGCAGGTCTCCATGATCTCGCCGCCGAACGAGGGCGAGATCATCATCGCCCCCGCGAGCTCGATGCCGAAGCGTCGCGCCGGAGGGGCAGCGCGCGGGGCCGGTCCGGGCGCCGGCGGGGGAGCCTCCGGCACGCGACGCTGCCTGGAAACCGTGATCCGCAAAGTCTCCCCCGCGACGACTTCGACGCGCGCCTCGAACGGCAAAAAGCCCTCCTGGAGGACGCGCACCAGGTGGCTGCCCGTCAGCACGCGGAACGGACGCGGAGCGGGGAAGATGCCCCGGTCGCGCCCATCGATCGTGATCTGCGCCCCTGGCTCGGCCCCCTCGACGGAGATCGCCCCGACCAACTTTGCCAGCTCCGCCGCCTCGCGCTCCGCCGCCTGCCTTTTTTCGGCCGGCAGATCCGGAAAATCGAGGAGCAGCGCCCCGACCTGATCCAGCGCCTCGTCGTAGCGCCCGAGCTTTCGCAGACAGATGGCGGCGTTGTTGATCGCCTGCGGGGTGGGGTAGAGCCGCGCCGAGGTCGAGAAGGCCACGAGCGCATCCGACCACGCGCCCTTCTGGAGCAGCTCGACGCCCTGCTCGAACCGGGCGCGGGCCTCGTCCTCCACCTCCTCCCCGGCGCGCGGG
This sequence comes from Polyangium sorediatum, assembly GCF_029946465.1. Lineage (NCBI taxonomy): Bacteria > Pseudomonadati > Myxococcota > Polyangiales > Polyangiaceae > Polyangium > Polyangium sorediatum. The sequence continues at coordinate 184,010 of NZ_JARZHI010000005.1, read as the reverse complement.
GGATCCGCGGCGGCGTACGCGCGGGCAGCAAATGTCGTGAGCGAGGCGGCGAGGAAAAACGCGGCCGATCTCCGACAGCGCCTCATGTCCGCTTCCGTGGACGCGGCAGCCCGTAGGCCTCGATCTTCGCGATCAGCGTCTGCCGCGAGATGCCGAGCCGCGCCGCCGCCTGCGTCTGGTTCCCCGCGCAGACCTCCAGCGCCGCGATGATTCGCTCTCGCTCGTCCGCTCGCGCCGCCGCGGGGCGCGACGGAGGAGCGGGCAGGCTCGACGGCGGCGCGGCATCGCTCCTGCTCGACGGCGGCGCCTTGACACCACTGGCTTGCAACCGGGAGGGCAGGTGCTCCGGCCGCAACGTCTCCCCCGCACAAAGGACCACCGCGCGCTCGATCGTGTTGCGCAGCTCCCGGATGTTCCCCGGCCACGCGTAGCGCTCGAGCTGCGCCAGCGCCTCGCCCGACAGCGCCGGCACCCGGGGTCGATCGAGCTGCGCGCACGCCCGCTCGACGAACGTCCGCGCCAGCGCCGCGATCTCCTCGGCGCGCTCGCGGAGCGGCGGGATCGTGAGCGTGATCCCGTTGAGCCGGAAGAAGAGATCCTGCCGAAACGCCCCGCGCTCCGCCTCGGCCTCCAGATCGCGGTTGGTGGCCGCGATGAAGCGCACGTCGACCGGGCGCGGGTTGCGACCGCCGACGCGGAGCACCTGCCGCTCCTCCAGGACCCGGAGGAGCTTCACCTGCATGGTCATGGGCAGCTCGCCCACTTCGTCCAGGAACACGGTACCGCCGTCGGCCGCCTCGAACAGCCCTGGCTGCGCCTGGAGCGCGCCGGTGAACGCGCCCTTCTCGTGACCAAAGAGCTCGCTCTCGAGGAGCGACTCCGAGAGCGCCGCGCAGTTGAGCCCCACGAACGGCTTTTTCGCGCGCGGGGAGCGCTGGTGGACGGCCCGGGTGAGCACCTCCTTCCCCACGCCCGTCTCCCCGAGGACGAGCACGCTGAGGTAGCTTCGGGCGGCGAGCGTGGCTTGCGCGTAGAGCGCGCGCATCGCGGGGTGGTGAACCACGACCCCGGGAGCGAGCCCGTCGCCCGCCGGGAGCAGCTCGTCCGGCGGGGCCGCGCGGCGAATCACCGTCATCACGGAGCCGAAGGTGAGGGTGTCGCCGGGGGTGACGTCCACCTTCCACGCGGCGATCTGGATCAGCCCCTGGGTCGAGCCGTCCTCCGGCGTCCTTCGTGAGTCGCGCAGACTGGTGCCGTTGGCGCTGCCGAGATCCTCGAGCGAAAGCCCGGGGTCGAGGTGGAGGACCGCGTGCCGGCGCGAGACGGAGGGATGCTCGATGCGAACGTCGTTGTCCTCGGCCCGACCGATGGTGACCCGGCCGCTCGGGGGCAATGGGTGGGCCAGAACGGCGTCGCCGGCGAAGATGACGAGCTCGAGCGCCTCTCCGCGCGGCGCCTTTCCTGCGCTCGGGTCTGCTTGCACAGCGCGATGCTACACCGACCGCGCCGCGTCCCACCTCGCGGCCGCCCTGGTCGATTCAAAAAGCAAGAGAACGACGCGCGGGCGTGAAGTAACACACGAAAACCCAAGGCCAGACGCTCGGGTTTACAATCTGCCGGGGAGGTCCCTTTACAAACTGTAAGGGACGACGACTTGTCAAGCTGCCGCGCCTCCCGCCGCCGGTCCACCTGCGCCTGGATACGGCCGGCCCGCTGCGGCGAGCGCGGGGATCCACCGTTGGCCCACGCCGTGCAATGGGCCTTCGCAGCACACGACGCCACGTCGCGAAGCGCGAAGCTTCGCCCCCGACGCGGCTCGAAGAGCGCCCTTCGCCAGCCACCGTCGCGGAGCGACGGTGGCGCGCTTGGTTCAACCCTCGGCTTACCCGCACACGAGACATCCACCATGAAGCTCTCTCCCTCGACAATCCTCGCCTCCTCGGCTCCCGCCAAGGCCTGCGCGCCTCTTGCGCTCGAAATGGCTCTCCCGCGCAGGGCGCGGCAAAGAATGCTGGGCAGCTTGGTGGCCCTCGCCAGCGCCTTCGTGCTGACGGGATGCGTGGTCGAGTCCGACCACGACCTCGGCGAAAACGAAGATATCGAGTCCACGGAACAGGAGCTAAACGCCCGCACGGGCACGAGCACAGTGTTCTCCGCCAAGCACAGCGGCATGTGCCTGGACGTCTGGAACGGGAGCACGGCGGAAGGCGCGCTGGTCAAGCAGGGGAACTGCAACGGCGGCACCAACCAGAAGCTCAAGCTCGTTCCGGCGGGCGACTCTTCTTACAACCTGATCTTCGAGCACAGCAACAAGTGCCTGGAGGTGCCCGACCTCAGCACCGCGGACGGCGCCCAGCTCCGGCAATGGACCTGCGTCGGCACGGACAACCAGAAGTTCCACATCGTGGACAACTACGACGGGTTCCACTGGCTCGTGGCCAAGCACAGCGGCAAGTGCGTGGACGTCGCCTACGCGAGCATGGGGAACGGCGCTGAGATCCAGCAATACTCCTGCCATAACGGCGGCCACCAGAAGTTCAAGCTGCAAGGCCGCACGTTCTACAACATCAAGCCCGTCAACAGCGGCCTCTGCTTCGACATCTCCGGGGCGAGCACGGCGATGGGCGCAAAGCTCATGCAGGGGAACTGTCACGGCGGGGACAACCAGCGCTTCGAGCTCGATCAGCAGGCGAACGGGTATTACCGCATCGTCAACAAGAACAGCGGCCTATGCCTCGACATCCCCTATGCGACCACCGCCAACGGAGCCGACGTGCAGCAATGGAACTGCGAGACCGGCGACAACCAGAAATTCGAGGCCGTCGCTCTCCCCAACGGCCGCTACGCCCTCAAGGCCAAGCATAGCGGTCTGTGTCTCGACGTCTGGCAGGCGAGCACCGCCAACGCGGCGCCCATCAAGCAGTCGACCTGTCACTACGGCACCAACCAGCAGTTCACGCTGGACCTGTTCGCGCCACCGGAGGGAACCCCCTCCACGTATCCGGTCAAGGAGCCTTACTTCGGCGGCGAGCTCGCGTATTCCAATCTCGCAACCCTCAAGCATGCCGTCGCCCACGATCCGACCGTCACCTACAACCTCGCCATGCTGGCGCACATGCTCGGCTTCGCCTGGGCCGGCGGGACGCAGGGCACCGCTGTCGGGCAGGGCTTCGACGTGAGCCCCTCCGGCGACGGCTACGTGCTTCAGGCTCGCTACAACCCGTCCGACCCCTACGCCAGCGGCTACAGGTCGAACGAGCGACTCAAGATCACGCTGTCGGACTTCGGGACCACCCTCGACCCTGCGACCTTCGTCTACGGGACGCCCGAAATCACGGGCACGGATGTCATCACCGGCGGCACCATGACCGTTGTCAATTCGTCCAGTGAAACGGCAACCCTCAGCAAGGCACTCGAATACTCGCTGGCGACGACGACCTCGCACGCAGCGGACGTCAGCTTCACCGAAAGCTTCTCTCTCGCAATCGAGAACGAGGCCAAGATCCCGTTCTTCGGCGAAAGCACCGTGACGACCGAATTCGGCTTCGAGTCGAGCCAGTCGTACAACGAGGCGACGTCCACTACCGAGACGGTGACGCAAACCGATTCGTACACGGGGCCGATCCCGCCGCATACCACGATGTTGATCTCCTTGAAGGTGAACAGGACCACGTCGCAGATCCGCTACACCGCGTACGCAGGCGTCACGTTCACTGTCTCGTTCACAGGCTTCCTGCGCACCAGCAACAACGCGCGCATCGACCACCCGACCGGGCGGCCGACCGTCACGGTGACGTTCGGTAACAAAGCTGCCGGTAAATCAGGGTTCGAGGACATCGTCGACCAGTACGACCACCGCCAGATTCCGGGCAGCTCCTCGTGGGACTGGGACTGGGCCGCGATCACCTACGGCGCCGCGATGCGCGATGTGATGCGCTTCAACCGGGGCAGCATCAGCACCACGACGAGCGGGAAGTTCACGCAGGTGAAGGGGATCAGCACCAACTTCACCGTCACTCCTCTCTGAAGCTTGGTGATCCGCGACGCGCTCGACGCCGCCGAGATGGCAGAGAAGGATGCTCCGCGTGGCGTTCCCAGGGCAACACAAGCTCGTCGAGTCGTTCTTCTTGCGACACGAACGTGGCGCCAAGAGGGGCAGAAGCGGGAGCGGCGACGCGGGCGACGAGGGCTGAACGCCGAAATGCCGCTTTTGTTGCTGGCAAATTCTGCCCCGAGATCGGGATCCCGTCTTCGAGCATGCTCGAACGATGCACAGGAGCCCTAAAGCCACGCATTCTGCCATCCCCAAACGACACACGAGACGCCCGGCCCGACATTCTGGGACGCCCAAACGTCGCGCCGGGCGTCGCGTGAGCCTTCGCGCACGTCCGAACGCCCCACCGGGGCGCCTGTGCATCGTTCGGACATTTCTAAACGTGGCCTGCACCACTTCCTGTACATCGTTCGAGCATGTCCGAACGAGGCGCCGGGAGACCGTCGCGGGGTTTGCGCGGGTCGGAAGGCTCGAACCTGCTTTCAGGCCGTGATTTGTCAGCATCCAGGGTGAAATCGGGCGCGTTGCCCGCCGTTGGGCCGACGCATCTTCTCGCCCCCTCCGCGCGCCGCTACACGTGCTCGATCCACTGGCGAACGACATCCACGAAGGCAGCCCGCTTCGCCTGGATGTCCTTCGCGTCGCGGAACTTCACCGACGCCCGGTCCTTGCCGAGCCATTCGAGCAGCGCTTCCGGGTCGGCGATGGCGAGGTCGGGGGACGTCGCTCGTTTCTTCGCGCCGAGGTGCAGGATGATCTGCACGCCGTCCTTCGCGCGCAAATGGAACGTCGCGAAAAACTCCGTCGTGCGAAAGCTCGGCGCGTTCCACTTGATGCCCTCGCCAATACGCGGGTCCGCGCCGAGGATCATCGTCCGGAGCTCGCGAATCTCCTTCTCGAAGGGATGCGCGAGCGAGACGAGGAACGCCTCGACGTCCTCGGGCGCAGGCGCGGGACGTTTCGTTGTTTTTTTGCTCGTGGCCTTCGTCATACCTCGATCGCCTTCCCGCCCGCCGCCGTCCACGCGGCGCGGGAACGGATTCGATCACGATACGCGGTCACGGCAGGGAATGCCTCCGGCGTATCGAGGCGCGTGCCGCGGAGGAGGTTCACCATCACGCCGACGCTGCAATCGGCGAGCGTGAAGTCGCCGAGCAGATAGTCGCGGGACGCGAGGTGTGTCTCCAGCACGCCGAGGGCCCGGCCGACGTCGGTGGCGACCTGCCCCACGAGCTCCGGCCCGGCGGCGGGCCCCGTGCGCCCGGTCTTCGGGGTGAGCACGTCGGCCCACCAGAGGCGCCCCGCATATCCGAAATTCGCCGCGTCGAAGAAGAGCCATTGAAGCGCCTCGGCCCGCGCGGCCGGGCTCTTCGGCCAGGACGCGGCTCCGTACGTATCGCCGAGGTAGGCCACGATCGCGTCGGATTCACGGAGCACGAGCGCTCCGTCTTCGAGGACCGGGACCTTGCCGTGGGGGTTCTTGCCGAGGAAGGTGGCGTCGCGTTGATCGCCGCGGAGCAGATTCACCTCGACGGGCTCGTACACGAGGCCGAGCTCGGCGAGCGCAAACCGAACTTTGAGGGCGTTGGGGGACGGAGGAAAGGTGTGGAGGCGGAGCATCGAGGCGGAAGTTACCATGAACCGAAGCGGCCGTAATACGGTTCCGGCTTCGGCTTCGCCCAGCGCAAAGGCCCCCTCCACAGCTCGTTTCGCTCCGGGACTTTGTCCTCGGGCGTGTGCGGAACGCCGAGGGCCCATCCGTCCGTCGTCAGGACCATCGCATAAAAGAGGGACACCTCGCCGACGACGCCGCGCTCGAGGTCGAAGACCTCGGAGCCCCAATGGGCAAACCGTCCGACCTGATCCATGAGCACGTTGCGCTCGGAAGGACGAAGGACGAAATCTTCGCCGAGCCTCCTATCACGCAGCATGAGTTTGTTCTCTGCAGACACGTACAGCGCATACCTGTCGTAGGCCGAAAGCGCGCGCGCTCCCTCGGGAAAGGGGTGGAGCACGCCGTGGTGCTCCATGTCGACGAGCACGTCCGGCGGGTCCGCGTTGCCCTCCTCGGGGTTCACGGTCCAGAGCAACACGACGCTCCCCGTCCCCACCTTTTTCGTATAAAAGCGCGGATCCTGGACGTACACGCCGAGCGGCCAATGAACATCCTCGCCGTGGAGCTCGACGCGCATCCGCTCCGGCTCATGGCTGAAGCTCACGGCACCGTTCCGGCAAACCACGAGCGCGAGCTTGCGCCCGTGATCCAGGTAAAACGGATCTCCGTCGCACGCCGCGGAGACGAACGGCCGCGCGATTCCCTCCGCCGACACCAGAAACAGCGCGGCCGGGCTCTCCTCGGGCGCCTCCTCCCGGACGATCCATCGATCCCCGAGCGGCGCCACGATCGGAGGCACGACCGTCATCTGCCCCGTCGCGAGCGAGACGATCCGCGTCGCCACGGTATCGATATTCCCTGAATAAATGCAGTGCGACGCGCGCGTGCGGCAGCGGCGATGGCTGAGCGAGGTCGCGGGAATCGGCCAGCCGAGGATCCCGTCGCCGTTCGTATCGGCGACGACGACCTGCATCGCGATCGAGCTGTCGTCGCCCGGGAGCTCGATGCGCCACAGCCGTCCGGGCCCGGGATCGACCTCCGTCTCCACGCCGGACGCGAGGTCCCGCACGATCGCAATCGTGCGCTCGCCCTTCGTCGCGAGGTAGGCGAGCGTCCTGCCCGCGGCGTCGAAGACGGCGGTTCGGTGCGGGCTGAAGGGGTCGTTGTCGTCGGTCACGTCGGCGCGCGGCACTACGGTCTCGGTCCGCCCCTCGACGTCGACGACCACGAGCTTGCCGTCGCGAATCACGGCGACGTGGGAGCCCGCATGCGCCACGTACTGGTCGATCGGCTGTCCCGCGCCCGATCCGAGGATCAGATAGGGGTCGACGTCGTCGCCGGACGGCCCGCCGTGGTTACCCCGGTGCGCCTCGATCTGGCCGTCCCCATTCGTGTCCTCGCGCGGCTGGCAAAGGATCACCCACCGGCCCGCAGGATCATGCGCCTCGAGGATCAGCGGGTCCGGCGAGCCGACATCCCCGTCACGGCCCGCGGGCGCCTGCAATGGGGCCTGCACGGTTTGCGCAGGTGAAGGGGCGAGCGAGAGCCGGCCCGCCGGTGCGAGGCCACGCACGCGTATTTCGCCGCAACGCGTGCTGCACACGGCGAAAAGGAGGGGGAGGAGCCACGGGGGTCCTGGCCTTCGCACGGGGCCATCCTACACGAAGCTTCCGTCTTCCCGCCTGCCTTGGGCTCGCGTATCCTTTTGCACGCTGTCCCATGGAAAACCTAGAGCTTCGTTTCGCCGCGAAGGACATCAACCTCTCCGTGCGGAGCTTTTCGGTCGTCGAGGAGATGTCGACGCTCTTCGACGTCTCGCTCGTCGCGCGCTCGGTGGATGAGGACATCGACCTCGACGCCCTCGTCGGCAACGGCGCGGGGTTCAAGGTCGCGGGGGGCCTCGCCTGGACCGGCGTCGTGCAGTTCGCCGAGCAGATCGAGGTCGAGCCGGACGGGCTCTCGACGTACTTCCTGCGGATCGTGCCGGCGCTCTGGCGGATCTCGCAACGCAGGAATCAGCGCATCTTCCAGCACCTCTCGATCCCCGACATCGCCAAGAAGCTGCTCGCGGATTGGGAAATCGAGCCCGTGCTCGAGCTCGACGCGGGCACGTTCCCCAAGCTCGAGTACCGCGTGCAGTACGGCGAGACCGACTTCGCGTTCCTCTCGCGGCTGCTCGAAGAAGCAGGCATCAGCTACCACTTCCGCCCGCCGGATCCGGGCAGCGAGACGGAGAGCTTGCTCGTCCTCGTCACCGATCCCACGGTGCGCGAGGCCGGCGCGCCGCTGCTCTACGTGAACAACCTGGAGCACGCGAAGTCCCGCGACGCGATCACGCACGTAAAGGTCTCGCACCAGGTGCGGCAGGGCCGGATGACGCTGCGGGATCACGATTTCCGCAGGCGGCCCGACTTCCAGCTCATCGCCGAGGCGAAGTCGACGTTCGATCAAGAGGATCGATACGAGAGTTACAGCTACGTGCCCGGCGCGTTCGTCGTGGATCCGGGGCGCGTCGACGAGCGCGAGGCCAAGGCGCTCGCGGCGCGCAGGCTCGACGGCGCGCGGCAAGGGCGCCGCAAGGTCCTGTTCCAGACGACCGCGCTCGGCCTCTCGCCCGGCGACGTGTTCTGCATGGAGGCGCATCCGCGCGACGATCTCGCCAAGGAGAACCGCCTGCTGCTCGTGCAACGCACGCTCGAAGGGACGAGCGAGGGTGATTGGTCGAGCACCGGCACGGCCGTGTTCGCCGACGATCCGTACAGGCCCGTGCCCGTCACGCCGAAGCCGCGCATGGGCGGCTTGCAGAGCGCGGTCGTCGTGGGCCCTGCCGGCGAGGAGATCCACGTCGACGAGTACGGCCGCGTGCGCGTGCAGTTCCACTGGGATCGCGAAGGCAAGTACACCGACGAGAGCTCGTGCTGGATCCGCGTGAGCCAGGTATGGGCCGGGCGCGGCTATGGAAACGTCGCGATTCCGCGGGTCGGGCAGGAGGTCCTCGTCGATTTCCTCGAAGGCGATCCCGACCAGCCGATCATCGTCGGCCGCGTCTTCAACGGGACGTCGCCGCACCCGTACAAGCTGCCCGATCACAAGACGAAGACGTCGTGGAAGAGCGACAGCTCGCCCGGATCCGGCGGCTTCAACGAGATCACCTTCGAGGACGCCAAGGGGCGCGAGAAGGTGTTCATGCACGCGCAAAAGGACCGCGAGGAGGTCGTCCGGGAGAAACACACGCTCCAGGTCGGCACGGACCTCGACGTGCAGGTCGGGGAGCGCGAGACGCGGAAGGTCGGCAAGGATCAGACGCTGCACGTCGTCGGAAGCCGCACGACGCGCGTCGAGCAGAGTGACGTGCTCGTCGTCGGGGGCGAGTGCCATATCCAGGTCGGCGAGACGGGCGCTTCGCTGTCGAACGACAGGGTCGTGCTCTCGACGGGCAAGGCATCACTCACGCTCGCGGGCGGCGACATTTTCCTCGACGCGAGCGGCAGCATCAAGGTGAGCGCCGGCGGGCTCGCGGGGCTCGCGGGGCGCGAGGTGCACATCGACGGCGCGCCGAACGTCCTGCTCAACACGGCGGGCGCGAGCTCGCCCATGCCGATGTCCCTCGGCGCGGCCGAGATCAACCTCGCCGATCTCTCGTTCCCCGAGGCCGTGAACAACGCGGCGAAGGCGCTCCAGGCGAAGATCTTCGACGAGATCCCGGGCGGCTTCGACGAACAAGCCGTCGAGGGCGCGTTGCGGCGTCTGCTCGAAGAGCCGCCGGCCTCGATCGCGGACGCGCCGGGGTATTTGATGGTGCCCGAGGCCATCAACGAGCAGCTCCAGGCGGCGATCGACAAGGTGCTCGGCGTGCCGGGCGTGATCGTGGACGACATCCTCGATCGCGTGGCGCTGGAGCAGAAAAAACTCCAGGAGCGCATCGATCAGATCCGCGCGCGGGCCGGCGAGATCGCGGGCGACGTGCAGGAGAAGATCCGCGGCGCGGTCGAGGATCTGCGCGCGCGGGCCGAAGCCGCGAAGCAGATGGCCATCGCGAAGTTCCAGGAGGTCAAGGGCAAGCTCGAAGCCGCGAAGGCGCAGGTGCAGGCCAAGATCCAGGAGCTGCGCGGCAAGCTCGAAGAGGCCAAGGCGCGCGCGGTGGCGATCGTCGAGGAGTTCAAGGGCAAGCTCGAAGCGGCGAAGGCGGCGGTGCTCGGCAAGGTGACCGAGGTGAAGGAGAAGTTCGCCGAGGCCAAGGCGCGGGTGACGGCGAAGATCGACGAGATCAAGGGCCGCATCGAGGCCGTGAAAGAGCAGGCCAAGGCCAAGATCGAGGAGATCAAGGGCCGCATCAACGACCTCAAGGAGCAGGCCAAGGCCAAGGTGCAGGAGATCAAGGAGCGCGTGATCGCGCTCAAGGATCAGGCCGTCGAGCGCTTCCAGGAGATGAAGAAGCAGGCGGGCGAGATCATCGAGATGGCCAAGACGCAGGTCGAAGCCGCGAAGGCCCGCGTGCAGGAGCTCAAGGCGCGGATCGAGGGCGCCAAGGAAGAGGTCAAGCAGAAGGTCCAGGAGTGGAAGGGCAAGGTCGAGGAGTGGAAGGCCCAGGCGAAGGCCAAGGTCGAGGAGATCAAGGGCCAGGCGAAGGCCGTCGTCGACGAGGTGAAGGGCCAGATCGAGAGCGCGAAGGAGACGGTCAAGCAGACGATCGCGGACGCGAAGGAGATGATCGCGGACGTGAAGGCGATCCCGCAGGAGTTCGTCGCCGAGACGAAGGCCGCGTGGAACGAGATCAAGACCGACGCGAAGGAGACCTGGAACCAGACCAAGGCCGAGGCGAAAGAGACCTGGGAAGAGGCCAAGGAGACCTGGAACCAGACCAAGGCCGAGGCGAAAGAGACCTGGAACCAGACGAAAGCTGACGCCAAGCAGACGGTCGAAGACGCGAAGGAAGCCTGGAAGCAGACGAAGACCGAGGCGAAAGAGACCTGGAACCAGACGAAGGACGAGTTCAAGCAGGCGGGGCAGGACGCGAAGGACGCCTGGAAGGACATCAAGGGCGACGCGAAGGACGCCTGGGGCGATATCAAGAACGAGGCCGAGGACTTCTGGGGTGACCTCAAGGGGCAGGGCAAAGACGCGGCCGAGGGCACGAAGGACGCGCTCGGCGCGGCCCAGGAGCAAGGCCAGGGCGCGCTCGGCGACGCGAAGAGCGCGCTGCAAAACGCGTTCGGCGGCAGCGGCTCGAATGCGCTTTCGGGCCCGCAGATCCACCTCGGCCAGGGCGCGACGCCGGACGGCGGATCGCTCGGGCAGCTCCTCTCGCGCGCCGGCGGGTTCACAGGCGACGACGTCGCGTCGGCGATCAACGGCGGTTCGAAGGGCGCGACGATCCTGCAGAGCCCCGGCGAAGGGCAGCTCTTCGTGATGAAGACGCAAGGCGCGATGCCGGTCTCGGGCGCCGAGCTCGAAGCGAACCTCGTCGAGGCGCAGATGAACGGGTTTTCGTCGAGCGACGCGTTCGTCCACACGCTGACGAAGAAGGGCTACGTGGTCTACGAGCGGCCCTGGGGCGAGCTGGCCGAGGCCTTCGTGAAGCGCGCCGCGGTCATTTGAGGAGAGAAGAGAGAGCGAATGTCGCGATACGAGAGCCGAGACGTCTCCTTCGACGTACCCCGCCACTGGGAAGACCGGACGATGGTGGCGTTCGCCGCCACGCCGCGGCCCGGACAATCCACGGCGCCGAATGTCGTCATGACCCGCGACGTGCTCGCCCCCGAGGAGACGCTCGTGTCCTACGCGGACAAGCAGCTCGCCGAGCTGGGCAAGCGCCTCGACGGGTTCGAGCTCGTGGATCGGAAGGAGCGCACGCTCGGGGGTCAGCCGGGGATCGAGCTGCATTTCACGTGGCGGGCGCAATCGGGCGAGCTGGAACAGCGGCTCGCCATGGCGCTCGGGCGGCGGCGCACGGTCTTTTGCTTCAATGCGACCGCGGCCAAGGTCGACGCGGATCAGATGAACCCGCTCTTCGATCGGATTCTGTCGACGGTGCGTTTCCCCCGCCCGGGGGAGGAGGCGTGAGGAGGACACCATGACCACGGGTCATCTCGCGGCGAAGGTCGGTTCGAGGCTCGCGCACGCGGCCATGCCGCTCGTGACGCCGAGCCAGGCGATGGTCGCGGCGACGCTCGGCAGCGAGGTCGTGGGGCCCTCGGGGCTCGGCGGCGCGGGCGCGGCGAGCCTCGGCGCAGGCATCGGCGCGGCGCCGGCGGGGACGAGGATCTCGATCGTGGACATGGTCCCGATCCTGACAACGGGCGTCGTGGCCACGGGCGCGGCGGACGTGATGCTCGGGCCGGGCCAGATGGCGGTGCTCGCCCCTTCCCTGCCCCAGCCGTGCGGGCCGCACGTGGCGCAGCCCATCGTCGCGGGGAGCCCGAGCGTGCTCGTGCACGGGATGCAGCTCGTGCGGGTCGGCGACAAGACGAGCTGCGGGGCGACGGTCTGCGACGGAGTGAAGACCGTCGTCGTGGGCGGCGCGGCCGCGGCGCCGAAGCCGGTGTCGCTGAACGATCTCGCGGGGTCGCTCGGCGCGGTCGTGCTCGGCGCGGTGCTCACGAAGACGGGCGCGATCGAGCGGATGAACGAGCTCGGCGCGGCGCTCGTCGAGGGCGCGGAGAAGGTCTCGGCGGCGGCCGACAAGGTCACGGGCGTGGTGTCGAAGACGCTCGACAAGGCGCAAGCGAAGGTCGACAAGGCGCTCGACAAAGCCCAGGGCAAGGCGAACGCGACGCTCGACAAGGTCGACACGAAGGTGAACACGGCGCTCGACAAGGTCACGGGCGCGATCGACAAGACGCTCGACAAGGCAGAAGCGAAGTACGCAAAGGCGCTCGACAAGGCGACGGGCGCGGTCACGGGCACGATCGACAAGGCGACGGGCGCCGTGACGGGCACGCTCGACAAGGTGACGGGCGCGGTCGACAAGACGCTCGAAAAAACCCTCGGCGCCGCGGAGAAGGCCGCCGACAAGGCAGGCGCCGCGGTGGACAAGGTCGCGGGCGCGGCGGGCGCGGCGCTCGGCAAGGTCGGGGACCTCGTGGGGTCCGTGGGCGGCGCGCTCGAATCGATCCTCGGCGGCGCGCTCCTCTTCGGCGGCGGAAAATAGGCGCGCCTCCCGTGGCCGAGGGGACCGATGTCGCTCGAAAAGGCCCCAAACCCCGCCGGGCGCGTCGCGTGATGGCCATCGTCCTCGGAACGATCGTCGCGCTCTACCTGCTGCTCTGCTGGCTCCTGTACGCGGCCCAGCGCCGCATCGTCTTCCCCGCGCCCACGGTGGGCCGCACGCCCGCCGGCACCTTCGAGCTCCTCCGGATCGACGGCGGCACGCCCATGCTCTTCCGGCCGCCGCCGGTGCGTGGACCCGTGGTCGTGTATTTCCACGGAAACGGCGAGCAGATCGCCGACAGCGCGTGGCTCGCGGATCTCTTCGCGCGCGCGGGCGCGGGGTTCGCGGCGATCGAGTATCCCGGCTACGGGCTCGCGCGCGGCCTCGGCGAGCCGAGCGAGAAGGCGCTCTTCGACGCGGCCGAGCGCGGGATCGGGCACCTCGTGGAGCAGCGGGGGATCAAGCGGGGCGACCTCGTGCTCGCGGGACAATCGCTCGGCACGGGCGTGGCGATGGAGATGGCCGCGCGGGGCCACGGCGCGCGGGTCCTCTTGCTCTGCCCGTTCACGTCTTTGCCCGACGTGGGCGCGCGCATCTTCCCGTTTTTGCCGGTGCGGCTCCTCCTGCAGGATCGATTCGACTCGGCCGCGCGCGCCGCGGGCGTGAAGGTGCCCGTCCTCGTCGTGCACGGCACCAACGACGAGCTCATCCCCGTGGAGCTCGGCAAGAAGCTCGTAGCGCGCCTGCCGCGCGGTCGATTCATCGCCGTCGCAGGCGCGCACCACAACGATCTCTGGCACTTCGACGAGGTCGAGGCGGAGGTCGTCCCGTTCGTGCTCGGGAAACGCGACGACGCGCCCTGAGCGGGTGCTTCAATCGTCGTCCGGCTCGACCGTGAGCCGGAGCGGCATCCCGTACTCGCGCGCGTGCTCCAGGACGAGCTTCGCCTTCGTCTCGGCCACGTCCTTCGTGTAAACGCCGGCCACGCCGCGGCCCGTGCTGTGCACGACGAGCATGAAGCTCAGCGCCGACGTCTCATCCATGTGGAAGAAGCGGACGAGGACGTCGACCACGAACCATTTCGTCGTGTAGTTGTCGTTGTGGAAGACGACCTGCCAGCGCTTCGCCTTCTCGACCTTGCGCTTTTGCTCCACGGCGAGATCGGAGTCCGTGTCGTCTCGCCTTCGCTTCGGGTCGTTCGCCATGGCCAAGCGGGATCTTATCCACGCGCCCGCCCTCCACAAGCCTCGCAAAGGCGCGTGCGCTACGCTCGGGCGTGACCTCGTCGCTCTCCGCCTCTTCCAGCGCCGAAGCGGAAGACCTCGCCCCCGCCTCGCGCCTCGCTCGGCTGCTCGAAGGCCGGCGTATCGTCGCGCTCGCCGGCGCGGGCATGAGCACGGAGTCGGGCATCCCCGATTATCGGGGCCCCGAGACGGCGCGCCGCGCCCGCAATCCGATGCAAGCGCGCCAGTTCCTGCACGAACCTGCGTCGCGGGCGCGGTACTGGGCGCGCAGCATGAACGGCTGGCCGAGGATCGCCGCGGCCCGGCCGAACCCGGCGCACGAAGCGCTCGCCGCGCTCGAACGGGCGGGCCGGCTCGCGGGCACGATCACGCAGAACGTCGACGGGCTGCACCAGGCCGCGGGCAGCGAGCACGTGATCGAGCTGCACGGCGCGCTCGCCCGCGTGCGTTGCCTCGGCTGCGGCGAGATTGAGCCGCGCGCCGCTTTGCAGGAGCGCCTGATCGCGGAAAACCCTTCTTTCTACAGGTGGGGCACGGCCCTCGCGCCCGACGGCGACGCTGACCTCGACCACGAGGCCTTCGCCGATTTCCACGTCCCCGTTTGTCTCGGCTGCGGCGGCACGCTCAAGCCCGACGTCGTCTTTTTTGGGGAGAACGTGCCGGCGCGCGTCACCGACGCCGCATGGGCGCTCTTCGACGAGGCCGAAGCGCTGCTCGTCGTGGGCTCGTCGCTCACGGTGTTCTCGGGGTATCGGTTCGTGCGTCGGGCGAGCGAGCGCGGCGTGCCCGTGGCCATTGTGAACCTCGGCCCGACGCGGGGCGACGAACACGCGGCTTTGTGCGTGGATGCGCGCCTCGGCGAGCTTTTGCCGCAGCTCGTCACGACGCTCGGCGCGTGAGGGCCCGCGCGCTGGGGCGCCCTGGTAACGTCAGAAACCAGGCCGATAACTCCAGTGACCAAAACGCCTTGATCTCAGACTGCCTTCATGCATCATGGAAGGTTGGACTGGAGGCGCTCACTCATGGCTTATGGTTCCGGACCGACGAGAACCTCATCATCCCGGGGGCTTCTCTCCCTCTTCGTGGTGCCTTTTCTTTTCCTGCTCGTGGGTTGCAGTCAGGGAATTGACGATTTGCCACCGCGGGGGTCGGACAATGGCGCCGGGGGCGCAGGAGAGGGCGGCAGCGGCCAGGGCGGAAGCGGCGGGGGATCGGGGGGCGCGCCTGCCGTCTGTCAGGAGGGACAGAAGAAGACGTGCACCGTGCAGCTCGGGGAGCACAATGGTGTGAAGTCGTGCTTCAAAGGCGTCCACGTCTGCCAGAATGGCGCGTGGAGCCCGTGCCAGGAGGACAAGGCTCCCTTCGCCCCGGGCGGCGCTTCCAGCGAAAAACCCGCTCCTCCGGGCAGCAACAACGTCCTCGCCGATTGCGCGAACAATCCCTGTGATCCCTCGTGCCAGGTCTTCGACGAGGACCCGCCCGGCGGCCTCAAGCCGTTCGCGCAGACGCCCATCTTCACGTGGCAGACCGGGGATCTCGGCAATTATCCGGCCGACCTCGCCGCGCAAGGCGTGGCCCAGCCTTGCGCCGAGGGCGTGGACTGCCAGTTCAACCAATACTGCTCGGCGCCGGTGTTCGGCACGTGCAACCACAACAAATGCGCCGTCGGCGCTCCGCTCGGGGTTGGCTGCGATCCCTGCGTGGACGACATCTGCGCCATCGACCCGACCTGCTGCGAGACGACGTACGGCGGGACGTGCGCGCACGATTATTGTGAGGTCGGCGCGAAGCTCACGGACGGCTGCGATCCGTGCGTCAGCTCGATCTGCGACGCCGATCCGAGGTGCTGCGGCCTGCCGGCGTGGGGCTCCTGCAGCCACGACTATTGCAAGACGGGGGGCTCGCTCACGACGGCGTGTGATCCGTGCGCGGCGACCGTCTGCGCCGACGATCCGAAATGCTGCAACCTGGGCACGACCGGCACGTGCGCGCACGGGTATTGCTCGACGGGCAATCCGCTCGTCCCGGGCTGCCATTCGTGCGTGGCGCAGATCTGCGCCGCCGAGCCGAAGTGTTGCGATTTCACGCCCGGCACGGTCGCCTGCACGCACGATTACTGCGTCACCGGCAGCAAGCTCAACACGGCCTGCGATCCTTGCGTGGCCGCGGTGTGCGCCGCACAGCCGAGCTGCTGCACCGGCACGTGGAGCGCGGCCTGCGTGAACCTCGTCGGGTCGGTCTGCCAGCAGAACGACAGGTGTCCTTCGCCGAAATGGACGTCGTCCTGCGTGGACAAGGTCGCGACCGTCTGCGGGAACTCGTGCACCGCGGGCTGGACGCAGCGGTGCGTCGACAAGGTCCCCGCCTTGTGCGGCAAAACCTGCGACCCGTCGACCTGGACCGCGTCCTGCGTGGACAAGGTCGGCAGCGTGTGCGGCAAATCGTGCGGGCCGTTCGAGTGGGACTCTGCCTGCGTGGGCATGGTCGACACCGTTTGCGGCGCGAAGTGCTACCAGGATCCGCCTTGCTCCCACAACAAGTGCGACTCGGGCGAGAAGCTCGACGCAGCGTGCGACTCGTGCGTCGCCACGATCTGCCAGGAGCTGCCCGATTGTTGCAACGTCGCCTGGACGAACCTCTGCGTCGACCGCGTGAAGACGCTCTGCGGCCAGGGTTGCCCGGTGAAGGGCGACTGCGTGCCTTGGTTGCCCGGCCAAACCGATCCGGACTGCGCCGGCTACGATCTTTCGATCGGCGTCCCCTGCAGCGGCTCGGTGCCGGTGTGCAACCACGGAAACGCCACGGTCCCCGCGGGCGTGAAGCTCATCCATTACGCCGCGGGCTCCGGCCAGTTCGGCAAGTGCAGCCCGAACCAGGCGCTCGCCGGTGTCCAGAGCTGCGTGACGCCGAGCCCCATTCCCCCCGGCAAGTGCATCAACGTGCCCGCGGCGAGCTGCGGCCTCAGCGCCACGAAGCGCGAGATCATGGTGAATCCGCCGAGCTACGGCGGCTACACGCAGCTCAACGAATGCCAGTGCCTCGACAACTGGGCGTCGTTCGCGCCGAACGTCGCCTGCGGCTCGCCGAGCTGCTCGAACACGACGACCGCGACGGTCAAGCGCGTGAACATGTTCATCGCCCTCGACCGCTCCGGCTCGATGACCACGAACATCGGCGGCGGCGAGACGCGCTGGTCGGCGACCGTGAAGGCGCTGAAGAAGTTCGTCCAGGATCCCGGCTCGGCGGGTCTCGGCGTCGCGCTCCGGTTCTGGCCCGACAACGCGCCGGTCTCGGGCTGCAACGACACCACGTGCAGCGCCACGGCCTGCCGATCGCCGCTCGTCGACGTCGGCGTCCTGACGCTCCAATCCGCGCCGACGGACACCCAGGAGAAAAAGCTCGTCGACGCGCTGGACGCGAAATCGCCGAACGGCAACACGCCCATGTACCCCGCGCTCTCGGGCGCGACGCAATGGGCCATCAATTACAAGAATGCGAACCCCAACGAGGACGCCATCGTGGTCTTCGCGACCGATGGAGATCCGGTCGGCTGCAACGAAAGCGAGACGGACATCTCCGACCTCGCGGGCACTGCATTCTCGACGAAGGGCATCAAGACGTACGCGATCGGCATCCAGGGCGCGGCCCAGACGTTCATGAACCTGATCGCGACGAAGGGCGGCACGAAAAAAGGCTTTTTCGTCGCGCCCGGCGGGAACGTCGAAAACGAGCTGCTCTCGGCGCTGATCCAGATCAAGGGCGACACCCTCTCGTGTGATTTCGTCGTGCCGAACGGCGGCGTCTACGATCCGAGCGCCGCGAAGGTCACGTTCACGCCGAGCGCCGGCGCGCCGGTCGTCCTCGCCAACCTGGCCTCCGCGGCGGGCTGCGGGGCGGGCTGGTATTACGACGACCCGGCGAACCCGGCCCAGCTCAAGCTCTGCCCCTCGACCTGCCAGACGGTCCTGAACGACGCGGGCGCCAAGCTCTCCGTCGATCTCGGCTGCCCCGGCGGCTATGATCCCGCGACGTTCACGTACAAGTACGAGGCGGTTTGCCCGCAGGGCTCCACGGTGCAATGGGGCTTCCTCGCATACGACACGCTCACGGCCGCCGATACGAACGTGGTGTTCAAGGCGCGCACGGCGACCACCCAAGCGGGCCTCGCCGCCGCGGCCTACAAGAACGTCGCGACCGCGCAGGCCTCGCCCAACACGCAGGTCTGCCTGATGAGCGGCCCGGCGCCGTGCCCGCTCTCCCTCTTCGACAAACTGGGCGCGGGCGACGCCCGGCAGCGCCACCTCGAGCTCTCGATCACCTTGAATCCCGCGTCGAACAAGAGCGCGGCGGCCATCGTGAAGAGCTGGGATCTCAGTTACTCCTGCCCGGACTCCGAATGAAACGATCGATCCTCGTATTGGGTCTCCTCGGGACGGCCCTCGCCGCGTGCGGCGAGGGCGCGGGGCTCCCGCCGCGCAGCAATGGCTCGTCGAGCAGCACGTCCTCCAGCGCAGGGCCCGGGGGCGCAGGCGGGCAAGGTGGAGAGGGCGGCGGCGGT
Organism: Polyangium sorediatum; assembly: GCF_029946465.1. NCBI lineage: Bacteria > Pseudomonadati > Myxococcota > Polyangiales > Polyangiaceae > Polyangium > Polyangium sorediatum. Next base: position 165,389 of record NZ_JARZHI010000005.1, on the reverse strand, counting down.
GGAATCGGCGGGCAAGGCGGCGGCGGCGGGCAAGGCGGAGCGGGCGGCAAGCCCGCGCCCGTCTGCGGCGATGACGCGCTCGATTCCGGCGAGGAGTGCGACGACGGGAATACCGAGGCCGGGGATGGTTGCTCGCCGGAATGCACCGTGGAGCTCGGCGAGATCGAGCCGAATGACACCCCGGACCAGGCGAGCCCGTACAAAGACCCCTTCCCGGCGAAAATCGCGCCCGAAGGGGACGTCGATTTCGTCTCCTTCACCGTCGCGGCCGCGAACACGAGCGTGATCGCGCGGATCCTCGACGTCGGCGACGGCGGCTGCGCCACGGGCGTGATCGACACGATCCTCGAAGTCCGCGGAGCGGACGGGGCGACCGTCCTCGCGAGTGACGACGACGCCGGGGAGGGAGCTTGCTCGCGCGCCGTCCTGCCGAGCCTCGCGCCCGGGTCTTATTTCGCGCGCGTCGTGGCCTCGGGCGCCGCGCCGAGCCCCACGTTCTTGTATCGATTGCGCATCGACCAGGTCGCCGACGTCTGCGGCGACGGCCAGAAGACCCCCGCCGAGGCCTGCGACGACGGCAATACGGATGCGGGCGACGGGTGCAGCCCGACCTGCTCGATCGAAATCACGGAGACCGAGCCGAACGACACCCCCGCGACCGCCAACGCCTTCGTGGCGCCATGGAACGGGGTGCTCACGCCGCTCGGGGACGTCGACGTGGTGTCCGTGGTCCTCTCCGGCCCCGCTTCGAGCCTCACGGCGACCACGACCGATCAAGGCACGAATGCCTGCGCGGCGAAGACGCTCGACACGATCGTCGACATCCTCGCGCCCGATGGCACGACCGTGCTCGCCACGGGCGATGACATCATCGGCAACTGCGGGGCCGCGCTCGCGCAGAACCTCGCCGCGGGCACGTACTTCGTGCGCATGCGCGGCGGCTCCCTCGCCGGAGACCCGAGCCCGTACGGCATTCAGATCGTCATCCAGTGAGGCTCTTCCCGCGCGAACCTCAGCGCGGCAGGCAGCTCCGGCAGCGCTCGGCGGCGTCTGCGGGGAGCGACGAGCACCGCTCGTGGAGACGCGACACGAGCTTCACGGAATCGGGGTCGTCCTTCAGCACGGCGAGCGCGGATGCGACTTGCTCGGCGCGCGTCCTATTTCTCCCCTGAAACCCGTCCGGGAGCGAGAAAGCGAGCTCGTAGAACGCCTCGGCCTGGGCCACGAGGTAGGCGCGCGGCGGCGGGCCTTCGAGCTGTGCGTGAAAGACGATGTCGTTCGTGATCCACTGGAGCCGCGTCGCGCGCCCGCCCGCGCCCTCGCGGGCCTTCTGCGAAGAGGCCCGCGCCTCCTCGATGCGCCCGAGCTCCTTCTCCAGCGCCGAGATCATCGAGTACCAGTAATGCGGCGTGTCCGAGCGCTCGGCCTCCGCCTTCAGCATCTTCCGCGCTTCGTCGTGCGCGCCCACGCGCCGCAGGAGGTACGACGCCGTCGAGACGACCGAATACCGCTCGTCTGCGGTCTTCGCCTCGTGATCGGCGCGCTGCGCGGCGGCGAGGACGTCGGCCCGGAGCGGCTCGGGCACAGGGCTGCTCGGGTTTTCGTGCCGGAAAAAATCGATCGCGGGCGCCACGGCCGCGAGCCGCACGTCGACGGAAGCGCCCTCGCGGGATCGGAGCGACGCCGCGGCCGCGAGCCATTTTGTTTTCCACGCGAGATAGGCCGCGTCCTTCGGATCGGGGGCGAGCCAGGCCGCGAGCGCTTCGGCACGGTGATTGACGAGCGCACGCGCGGCCCACGTGGTCTCGGCGTTCGAAAAAATGAGATCGAGGTACGAAACGGCGCTCGCCTGGGCGGCGCGTGTCGCCTCGGCGAGCGTCGGGTCGTGGCGGAGCGACGCGGCGAGCCCGAGGAGCGTGCCTGCGAGCAGGGCGCGCTCGCGGTTCATGGTGGAGGGACAAACCTCGATCGCCTTGCGCAACACCGTGAGGATCCGCGCCCGGCTCCACGTCGCCTCGGGAAGCAGCTCCCACGCCGCGTGGGCGAGCGTGCTGCAATCCTCCGCGCTCGGCTTGCCCTCGTCGAGGCGCGCGGCCGCCGCCCGGAAGCTCTGCGCCTTGCCGCGCACCGCGCCGAGCGCGCGATCGAGCTCGTCGATGTCGACGCTCCCGTTCAAGCGCAAGAGCTCCTCGCGCTCGGGGCCGAGGACCAGGATCGTCGGATAGGCGGACACGGAGAGCGCCTCGCCCGCGTGTTGTGCGTCCTCCGTGTCGCCGTCGAGGTGAACGGGCACGAAATCGCGCATCATCTCGGCGAAACGGGGCTTCGAAAACACCTCCGCTTTCAGATCGTTGCACGGCGGGCACCAGGCCGCGCCCCAGTACAGGAACACGAGCTTGCCCTCGGCGCGCGCCCGGACGAACGCGCGATCGGGGGTGAGGTCGGTCCAGGGGCCTGGAAAAGAATGTGGCGCCGTCGTCGCAGCCGCGGAACGCTCTTCCGGCGCAGGCGCGTGCTTGCTGCACGCCGACGCGAGCGCGAGCACGACGAACAGAGAACCTCGAAGCGCAGCGCGGCCGTCTCGCATGACCTTCGTCCAATCCCGAGCGTATCGCGGGCCGGAAAGGGCGTCCACGCGTCCGGCCCGTGATGACAGCCGCCGCGGCCGCCGCTACCATCGGCCGCGATGATGCTCTCTCCGCTGGCCCGCGTCCGCGTCCAGGTCGCCCGTACCCTCGCGGACGCCGTTCGCAGCTCGAAAGGGTTTTCCGCGCGCCTCCACGGCTTTCGGGCGCGGCCGGTCGAGGGCTGCACCGTCGATCCCGACGTCGCGCTGATGCTCGCGCTCGACGACCTCCTGAAATCGAGCGACCTTCGCCGCTTCGCGCCGGCCGAGGCGCGCGCGCGCCTCGCCGAGTCGGTCAGCATGGTGGAGATCCCGCGCCTCGAAGGCGTCTCCGTGGCGCCCACGCACCTGCGCGGCGACGCCGGCCCGATCCCGGCCCGCACGTACGTGCCGGAGGGCCTCGCCGCGCCTTCGCCGTGCGTGCTCTTCTTCCACGGCGGCGGGTTCGTCACGGGCGACCTCGACACGCACGACACGTTTTGCCGGCAGCTCGCCGTCGAGGGCCGCGTGCGCGTCCTCGCCGTCGACTATCGCCTCGCGCCCGAACATCGCTTCCCCGCGGCCGTGGACGACGCCGCCGCTGCCTTCCGCGACGTCGCCGCACGCGCTGCCGATTTTGGCGTCGATCCGGCGCAGATCGCGGTCATGGGCGACAGCGCGGGCGGCAACCTCTCCGCCGTCGTCTCGCTCAAAACGCGCGGCGAGGCCCATCGGCCCGCGCTGCAGGTGCTCCTCTATCCCGCGCTCGACGCGACCTGCGCGCACCGCTCGCACGCGGTGTATGCGAACGGCTGGATGCTCACGAAGGCGATGATCGACTGGTATTACGATCATTATTTCGGCGCCGATCTGGCGCTGCGCCGCCACCCCGACGCCTCGCCGCTCCTCGCGCCGAGCGTCGAGGGCGCGCCGCCGGCGCTCGTGTTCACGGCGGGCTTCGATCCGCTGCGGGACGAGGGCGCCGCGTACGTCGAGCGCCTCACGGCCGCGGGCGTCCCGGCGCGGCACGTCTGCCACGAATCGATGATCCACGGCTTCGTGCTCACCGGAGGCTTCGCGCGCGCCTGCCGCGAGGAGACCTCACGCCTCATCCGCGACGCCGCCTCGGCGTTACGGCACGGTTTTTCCTGAGGAACCGGGGCGCACGTTCGCCTCGATCCATTCGGCGTCCCTCGCCGCCGAGAACACGGGCAGCCGCTTGTGCCAGCGCTCGCCCGCCGTGGGCCTTTCGAGCGTGATCCTGAGCGCCGCGATGAGCTCCAGCGGCGTCCCGTCCCGGCCCACGTCGAAGCACGCCTTGCCGAGCCCTGCGAGCACGGCTTGCGCGAGCTCGTAGCCGATCGCCCATTGCGGCGGCGTCTGTTTCCCCGCGGGCGCCTCCCAGTACCGCTCACACGCGCCCGCGTCGTACGACGACCAGCTCCGGCACACGAGCGGCCGCACCACATGCACGCCGCAACCGCCGTCCGCGTCGAGCAGCGGGCAAGGCACGTGCGCCTCGGCCCGCGCGGCGCGCGAGAGCCCCCGCGTCCGGGCGTCGGCCTCCTGCACACGACCGAGCAGGGCCGCGAGATCCTCGGGCGAACACGTGGCGCGGAGGTGCGCGACGAGACGAAGAACCTCGGGCGCCACGACGAGCACCTTGGCCTGGCAACACGTCGAGCAGCCTCGACGGCACGCGATCGGCGCGTCGGGCGGCTCGTGCGCGTGTGCGGCCGCCGTGAGCACCTCGGCGCGCTCGCTCGCGATCCGCGCAGCTTCGATGGCGCGCGCCGGGCCCTCTGCGACGAGCGGCGCGAGCGCCTGGCTCTCGCCCTCCGCGATGCCGACGAAGACCTCGGTCGAATACCGGCTCGGGCGCGCGAGCGGCAAGGAGCGCCGTTCGTCCGTCATGAAGCAGGGGATATCAGCGCCGCGCGGACCGCGCCACGTCGAGGCGCCCCGGCGAGCGAGCGCGGGCCCTCGTTCCCGTGTAGACTGGCCGAGGTGCGGCTGCCATGACCCATTACCTCGACGCGATCATCTCGGCGATCCGGGACGCCGGGCAGCACCTCGAAGCCGCCAAGCTCTGGCTCGGCCGCGCGGAGAAGGCGGCCGGATCGACGTGGCAGATGCCGCTCCTCGGCGCCGCGGAGGAGGCGCACGCCGCGGCGCGGGCGCGGATCGACGCGGCGGAGGCCTCCCTGCGCGAACTCGGCCCCGTGGACAAGCTCCCGGCCGTGCTCGGCGAGCTCCCGGGGCGTATCGCGACGTTGCGCCGCGTCCTCGACGCCTCCGAAAAGCGGCTCATCGACGCCGCGCTCGCCGCCGCCGCCCGGCCGCTCGGCCACGCCTGATTGCCGTTGGTGCACCAACCGCATCGTGGTAAGGGCGGCCGCTCCTCGCGGGATCGTGCCCCATGATGGTGACGGAAAAACGCTACTCCTGGCTGCGCCTGCTCCTCAAGTACCGCGGGACGGCGATGCAGCGGATCCGTGGCCGCATGGCCCTCACCACGCTGCTCGCCGTCGTGGTGACCGTGATCGACTTGAACGTCCGGTTTTTCCACCCGGACCTCACGACGATCCCGTTCACGCTCATCGGCCTCGCGCTCAGCATCTTCCTCGGCTTCCGAAACAACACGAGTTACGACCGTTTCTGGGAAGGCCGCAAGCTCTGGGGCGGCCTCGTCAACACGACCCGCACGATCACGCGCCAGATCCTCACGCTCGTGAACGCGCCGGCCGATCGCTCCGACGAGAGCGAGGCCGTCGCGGCGTTCCGCCGGGAGATGGTCTATCGCATCATCGGCTACACGCACGCGCTCCGGCTGCACCTCCGCGATCAGGATCGGCTGGAGGAGCTCGAGCCCTTCCTCGCGGCGGCCGAGATCGAGGCATTGCGGCCCGAGCTGAACCGGCCCACGGCGATCCTCCAATCGGCCGCCTTCCGCCTGCGCGACGCCTGGCAGCGCGGCTGGATTCACTCCTACCACCTGCCCGTGCTGGAGCAGAGCCTCACCGTCCTGACCGACCTCCAGGGCGGCTGCGAGCGCATCAAGAGCACGCCGATCCCGCTCTCGTACACCTCGCTCATTCACCAGCTCGTCGCCATTTATTGCTTCGCGCTCCCGTTCGGGATCGTGAAGACGGTCGGGGTGTTCACGCCGGTCGTCGTCGGGATCGTGGCGTATGCGTTCTACGGCCTCGACGCGATCGGCGACGAGATCGAAAATCCCTTCGGCATGGACGCGAACGACCTGCCGCTCTCGGGCCTCTCGCGTTTGATCGAGGTGAACCTGCGGCAGCGGCTCGGCGAGACGGATCTTCCGCCCCTGCTCAAGCCGAAGGCCGGCCACCTGACCTGATCGGCGCTTGCGTCGCGCCGCGTCCGGGAGCGACAATCGCCCGCGGATGCCCCCCTCCCCTTCCTCCCACCCCGCGGTCGCCAAGTACGCGGAGCACATCAATCCCGCCTTCGTAAAGCTCCTCGGCGCCTTTGGCTACGGCCGCGTGTTCGTCCGCGCGAAGGGCACGACGTTGTGGGACCACGAGGGGCGCGAATACCTCGATTTCCTCGCGGGCTTCGGCGCCCACAACCTCGGGCACAACCACCCGAAGCTCCGGGCGCACATGGCCACGTTCCTCGCGGACGACGTGCCGAACCTCGTGCACGTCGGCCCGCCCGTCCACGCGGCTGAACTCGCGGCCGAGCTCGCGCGCCGCGCCGGCCCGCTCACGATGTGCCTCTTCTCATGCACCGGCGCCGAGGCCGTGGAGGCCGCGCTCAAGCTCGCGCGCGCCGCGACCGGGAGAAAGACGCTCGTGTATTGCAAGAATGGCTATCACGGGCTGAACCTCGGCACGCTGTCGACGTCCGGCATCCCGCGCATGCGTGAGCTCTTCGAACCGCTCTTGCCCGCCTGCCAGGAAGTGCCGTTCGGGGATCTCGACGCGCTCGACGAGGCCCTCGGCAAGACCCGCGCCGCAGCCTTCCTCGTCGAGCCGATCCAGGCCGAGGGCGGCATGATCGTGCCGCCGAAGGGGTACCTGCGCGCCGCGCAGGAGCTTTGCCGAAAGCGCGGCGCGCTGCTCCTCCTCGACGAGGTGCAGACCGGCCTCGGCCGCACCGGCTCGCTCTTCGCTTGCGAGGCCGAAGGTTTTTTCCCGGACGTCCTCGTGCTCGGCAAGGCCCTCGGCGGCGGTATGGTGCCGATCTCCGCCACGCTCACGACGAAGGACCTGTGCCAGCGCGCATTCGGCACCGCGGAGCGCTTCGATCTGCACGGCTCGACGTACGCGGGCAATGCCTTTGCCTGCCGCACGGCCGGGGCGATCCTCGCGATCCTCGACGAGGAAGAACTCGTCCGCGCGAGCCGGGAGAAAGGCGAGCGGATGCTCCATGCCTTGCGGGATCGCATCGGCAAGCACCCGCTCGTGCGCGAGGTACGGGGCCGCGGGCTCTTCGTGGGGATCGAGCTCGGGCCGACCGAAAAAGGCGGGCTCTTGCACCGGGCCTTGCCGGGCCTCGTGGAGGCGGTCTCGCGCCGCATCTTCGGGCAATGGCTGAGCGTGCGGCTGCTCGAACACGGCATCGTGGCGCAGCCCGCGAGCCAGCAATGGAACGTGCTCAAGCTCGAACCGCCGCTCACGGTGACGGACGCCGAGATCGACCGTGTCGTGGATCGGATCGGCGCGCTCCTCGACGAATACCGCGACGTGGCCCCGATCGTGCGCGACGCGACAGAGCGGCTCGGCAAGCAGTTCGCGGGCGGATGGAGGTTCGGATGAGCTTCGCCACGTGGAAAAAAGAGGCCGCGTTCACCACCACGCTCCTCCGCAGGCGCCCGTTTTCGTGCCTGATCCAGGTCACGAACCGCTGCAACATGGAATGCAGCTTCTGCGATTTCTGGCCGAACCCCGCGCCGCCGAAGCAAGAGCTCTCGCTCGCCGAATACCGCCGCGTCGCGGCCGAGCTCGCGGAGCTCGGCACGTTCGTGATCTCGGTCGAGGGCGGCGAGCCGCTCGCGCGGCCGGACATCGTGGAGATCGTGCGAATCCTCTCGGAGAAACACATCACCGCGCTCTTCACGAACGGCTGGTTCGTGACGGAGGACAAAGCGAAGGCGCTCTGGGACGCGGGGCTCGTGCATGGCAACGTATCCATCGATTACCCCGAGGCGAGCCGGCACGACGGGAAACGCAGGCTCGCGGGCACCACGGATCGCGCCTGGAAGGCGGTCGACCTCCTGCGCGACACGGCGCCGCGCGGGGGCAAGCAGGTGCACGTGATGACGGTGCTGATGGAGGACAACTGGCGCGACCTGGAAAGCTTGCTCCGGCAAAGCGAGGCGCGCGGGGTCGGCCATCAGCTCACGCTCCTCAGCATCGCGGGGTATCGCCGCGGCAAGGAGGGCCCCGACAAGATGCCGCCCGTGGGCGTGTCCGAGCACGTGCTCGCGTTATGGGAGCGGTACCCGCACCTCCGGTACTTCCGCGAGTATTTCGCGCGCATCGACGCCTTCCTCACGCAGGGCGAGATGCCCACGTGCAGCGCGGGCAAGACCGGGTTCAACATCGATCACGTGGGCAACGTCTCGCCCTGCATCGAGCGCATCCACGAGAGCGTGGGCAACGTGCGCGAGGCGAGCCTCGGCGATCTTTATCGGCGTCTGCAGGACAAGCAGGCCGAGATCGCGCGATGCCAGCAATGCTGGACCGCGTGCCGAGGCATCAACCAGGCGCTCGGCCAGGGTGGCTCGGCGCGCAGCCTCTTCGATCTCGGCACTAGGATGCGGACGAGCTGAACGCGATGACGAGGCCGAGCGCGGCCGTCGCAGCCACACGCACACCCTCCCGCTTGGCCGCGCCGTCGCGCCCGTCGAGCAGCCCGCCGATCGTGGACAGGCCCCACAGGACGACGAGCGCCCCGGCCGCGAGCTGCCAGAACGGATGCCGCTCGCGCAGCCAGAGCAGGTGCAGCGCGAATGCAAGCGTCGCGGCGAACGCGAGCGCAGCATACACCTTCGTGCGCGTGGGAATGTCCGCGTCGGCCCGCGCGGGCGCGTGGCGCGGAAAAACGATGCCCGCGGGGGTCCAGCCGGGGTGGCGGACGAAGGTCCGCACCTTGTCGCCGAACGTCTTCGCCTGCCGCGCGACAGCGACGAGGTCGCGGAAAAACACCCCTTGCGCCCGCGCGCCGTCGTGCGTCTGGTAGCCGAACGGCGTGCCGAGGACCGGCGGATCGGCCGGATCGACCTCCACGTGCGTGCCGAACATCCGGTCCCACACCGTGAACATCGCGCCGAAGTTCTTGTTCAGATACCGCCGGTTCTTCGAATGATGCACGATGTGCGTCGCCGGCGTGACCAGGAACCACAGGCCCGGCCGGTGGAAGACGCGGGAATGGACAGTGAGCGCGTAAAACGAGATGATCGAGATCGCCACGAAGAAATGCTTTGGCGGCACGCCGAGCATGGGGATCGGCGCGTAAAAAAGGAACGCATAGGTGTCGGAGAACCAGGGGTGGCGCGTGGCGACCGAGACGTTGAAATGCTCGGACTGGTGATGGACGCCGTGAATCGCCCACAACGCGGCCACGGAATGGCCGGCGCGGTGGTACCAGTAATACCCGAGGTCGCCGAGCGCGAACGCGAGGATCCAGGGGACGATCGAGCCCTCGGGCCAGCGCACGAGCGCGAGATCGTCGTACGCGAAATCGTAGAGGCCGAGCAGCAGGGGGCCGAGGAAGAGGCCAAGGACGATCTCGCCGAGCCCCGCCGAGAAGCTCCCGAGCGTGTCGGCGAACCCGTAGACCTGCCTCCCCTTCCGCCGCGAGAGCGCTATCTCCAGGGCGACGATCGCGAGGTAAAAGGGGACCCCGAGCGCGTAGTACCCATTCGTCTCGAGGCGGCCCATGCGCCGAGACTACGGAAACGGGGCGGAGGCGTAAAGCGCGGGCGGGGCACGTACCATGAGAGCACCTTTTTCGCGCCGCCAGCCATGAGCGTGGTCGCTCGCGAAGCCAAGCGTACCAAACGTCACACGTCGGGCAGCGCGCATAACATGTGCCCTTGCTTGCCCCTTTCACGCCCCCCGACCATGCTTCGTCGATGCACCCTTTGTTCACCCTGGAGGGCCGCAAGGACCCTCATCCCATCTACAAGCGCCTCCGGGCCGAAGAGCCCGCCGTGCAGATCCTCGAACCTTATCGCAAGGTGCCTTTCTGGCTGCTCACGCGGTACACGGATTGCTCCGACATGCTGCGGGATCCGCGCTTCGGCAAGGATTTCACGAAATTGCCTCCCGAGGAGCGAAATCGCCTGCGCATGTCGGGCGAATTCGATGTTCTCGGCAAGCACATGCTGAGCGCCGATCCGCCGGACCATTCCCGGCTGCGATCCCTCGTGGCCAAGGCCTTCACGCCGCAGATCGTCGAGGGCCTCCGAGCCCGCATCTCCACGATCGCGGAAGACCTCGTCTCGGCCGCCGTCGCGCGGGATGCGAGCGGGATGGACCTCGTCTCCCAGTTCTCGTATCCCCTGCCCGTCACGGTCATCGCCGAGCTGCTCGGCGTGCCCGCCTCGGATCAGGACGATTTCCGGCGCTGGACCACGACGCTCTTCACGCCCGCGGACACCGACGAGCAGCTCGCGCACCTGCGCGCCACCGGCTTCGAATTCTTCCAGTACTTCATGGCGCTCATCGAGCGCCGGCGGGCCGAGCCGAGGGACGATCTCGTGAGCGGGCTCGTCGCGGCCGAGGAAGGCGGCGATCGGCTGAGCACGCAGGAGCTCGTGGGCATGCTCTTCCTCCTGCTCGTCGCGGGCCACGAGACCACGGTCAATCTCATCACGAACGGCATGCTCGCGCTGATGGATCACCCCGACGAGCGCGAGCGCCTCGTCGCCGATCCCTCGCTCCTCGAATCGGCCGTGGAGGAGATGCTGCGGTATTGCGGGCCGGTGGAGACGACGACGTACCGCTTCGCCCTGGAGGACGTGGAGATCGGCGGGGTGACGATCCGGAAAAACGATCTCGTGCTGGCGTCGCTGCTCTCGGCCGATCGCGACGAATCACGATTCCCGGACGCCGACCGCTTCGACGTGGGGCGAAAGCCGAACAAGCACATCGCCTTCGGCTACGGGATCCATTTCTGCCTCGGCGCCCCGCTCGCGCGCCTGGAGGCGGTGATCGCCGTGGAGACGCTGCTCCGGCGCCTGCCGCGGATGAAATTGGCCGTCCCGCGCGGGGACCTCGAGCCGAGCTCGATGCTGCTCCTCCTGCACGCGAAGAAGCGATTGCCCGTCCAGTTCTAGAGCGCCGACCCGTTCGGCGCGTTACGCCTGCTCGGTCCCCGGTGGCAGCGGGAGCTGCACGCGGAAGATCGCGCCTTGGCCCTTCTCGCTCGAGACGGAGATCGTGCCCTTGTGCGCTTCGACGATCGCGCGGCAAACGAAGAGCCCCGCGCCGAGCCCGGCGTGCGCGTCCTGCCTCCGCCGGAACGGCTCGAACATCCTCTCCTGGTCCTCCTTCGGGATGCCGACGCCGCGATCCCGCACCGCGACGAACGCGAAGCCCGTTTCTTTGCCGATCGATATCGTGATCGGCTGCTTGCTGCCGAACCGCGCCGCATTCGACAGCAGGTTCACGAAGACCTGCTCCAGGTGCGCGCGGTCCCAGTGGCCCACCACGGGGCCCTCGCTCTGGATCTCCACGGTGCACCCCTCGGCCGCGACCTCCGCCTGCATCTTCCGAGCGACGTTCCGCACGAGCTCGTCGAGATCCACGTGCTCGAGGTTCAGCACCGCGTTGCCCGCGGCGACGCTCGACAGGACGAACATGTTGTTGATGACCTGCGTCATCCGGTACAGCTCGCGCGTCGAGACCTTCAAGAATCGGTTGACGTCCGCCGGGCTCATCACGGGCGTCGCGTCCTCGGGGCGGGATCGAAGCATGTATTCGTAAAGGAGCCGCAGGCTCGTGAGCGGCGTGCGGAGCTCGTGCGACGCGAACCGCAGGAAGTCTTCCCGCACGTGCACCGCGGTCTTGAGCTCCCCCTCCACCCGCTGGAGACGGCCGACGCGCTCCTCGAGCTCGCTCCGAAGCTCCCGTTCCCGCGCCAATCCGCGGACGAGGGCCTTCGCCCGGTGCTGCAAAAGGAGGGTCAATATGAACGTGATGCAGAGCCCGACGAGGAACGTCCGAAGGACGACCCTGCGCGTCGCGGCGAGGGCGCTGTAGGCTTCTGCCTTGTCGACCTCGGTCGCGATGCCGAGCCGGAGCTCCGAATCCCATATCCAGGCCCCGATCACCTCCACGCCGCGATAATCGCGGTAGCCGTCGATGTCGAGCCCGGACTTTCCGGCGACGGCGCTATGGGCCATTTTCGTCAAGGGCTGCTCCGACCGGGGCACGCCGGGGCGGAAGCCGCGGAGCATGTCGCCGCCCGGATCACGCAGCTCGATGGCGTGGCTCGAGCGCTCGCCGACCGCGAGCAAGCCAATGTCGCGGAGCGTCGGCTCGAACCGGCTCTCCGTCATGAGGCGCCCGTGACGGTCGAATGCATAGGTCTCACCCGTCTCGCCGACCCGGCCCGATCTCGTGATGCGCGAGAACTCTCCGGTGGGATCGAGGCGGAAGGCGAGCGCCGCCACGATCGTCCCCTCCTCGTCGCGCACGGGCGTCACGGCCAGCATCGTCGGGACGTCGGTGTCGAGGGCTTTGTTGTGCATGACGAACGGCGCTCCGATGACGGTCGAGCCACGAAGCGCCGTGGTGACGCTGAGCGGGTCCAGGCGGCTCAGCGTGTTCGTCCCGACGACGTCTCCGTGATCGGAGGCGATTTCAATGCCGTCCGTGGCGATGACGTCGAAGCCCATGAATTGTTTCTGCTGCACGACGTCCCGCAGCAAGCGCCGCAGCTCCCCGAGGTGCGGGCTCTCGTGGAGGGACCCGCCCTCGCTCCGGACCTTCACTTGCGCGAGGATGGCGCGCCGGATGCCCACCTCGCTCGCCCAGCTCCTCGCGGTGGTCGCCGTGTGCCGCTCCCACGTCACCAGAGCCTCACGGGTCGCTGCGAGCACCGTCTGGAGGGTCGCCGCGGCCTGGCGGCGGTGAATCGTGTCGATCTGGGACAAGCCTAGCCAGATGCTCAGGCCGATCGGCAGGAGCATGACCAGGAAGAGCAGCCAGTCCGCACGTTTCGTCGGGAATTTCACGGGGCTTGCCGCGGGCGCGGGCGAGAGGCAACCAAGAAGGATGCCATTGCCGTCCCGTGTGGATTCTGCCCTGGCAAAGGAGCGAGCCGCCGGCCCCTGCGAGCGCGGGCCGGGCGAGCCGTCGCGGCCGTACCTACGTGCTACCGGCGGAGCGCGAACGCAATGCCGCTCTGCAGATTGCCCCGCATGACGATTCCTTCGAGATCGGTGCCGATCTCGATCAAGGTCCGCGCGACCTCGGGCCGCACGCCCGTGACGATCACGCGCGCGCCGAGGAGCCGCACCGCGCGGGCCGCCGAGACGATGGCGCTCGCGACGTTCGTGTCGACGGTGCGCACCCCCGTGATGTCGAGGATCACCGCGTGCGCGCCGTGATGGCCGATGCCGTCGAGCAGCGTGCCCATGATCCGCTCGGCGCGCGCCTGGTCGACGCTGCCGACGATCGGCATGGCCACGACGCCCTCGGCGATCGGGACGAGGGGCGTGGAGAGCTCGCGCAGCGCCTCTTGCTGCGCGGCGATCACCTGCTCGCGCAGGACCAGGCGCTCCTCCTCCTTGCGCTTTTGCTCGGTGATGTCCGTGGCGATGCCGCAGACGCCCATGAGCGCGCCGAAGTTGTTCAGGATGGGGAATTTGATCGTGTGGAAATGCCGGACCTCATCGCCGAACACGATCGCCTCCTCGAATTGAAGGGGCTCGCCGCGACGAGCAACCTCCACGTCCTTCTCGCGCATGGCCCGCGCGGCCTCCGGCGGGAAGAAATCGCCGTCGCTCCGGCCGAGCAGCTCCTTGCGTGTCCGGCCGAAGCGATGCTCGGCTTCACGATTCACGAGGAGGTACCGTCCCTCCGGGTCCTTCACGAAGACGACGCTCGGCGAATGGTCGAGGACCGCGTGGAGCAGGCGCCTCCGATCGTTGTCCGCACGCTCGGCCACGGCCGCGCGCATCGTGGCCATCCGGGGCGGCGGCGCATCCACGCGCACGTCCATGAGCGCGCCCTCGAGCGCGACGACCTGCGCCTTCAGCGAAGCATTTTCGCGTCGCAACGCCGCGATCTCCGCTTCGAGCGCGGCGACATCTCCCCCCACAGCCGTTCGTTCCTCTGCCATGGTTCCGCCTTCATGTACTCCTACAACCCCGGCCGAAACGCAAGCCGACGTGTCCGGGGCAGGCCTGCTCACCGTTGAGTCGATGACGGCGTTCGTGCGACCCTCATGAACCTCCATGCAATCGAATGTCTTCACGGCCGTGTTCATGCCGCTCGCGCTCGGCGTCATCATGCTCGGGCTCGGGCTCGGGCTCACACCCGCGGATTTCCGCCGCGTGCTCGTGTATCCGCGGGCCGTCTTCGTGGGGCTCGTCTGCCAGACGCTGCTCTTGCCGCTCGCCTGCTACGGCATCGCGAAGGGCTTCGGGCTCCCGCCCGAGCTCGCCGTCGGGCTCATGCTGCTCGCCGCCTCGCCGGGCGGCGCGACGGCGAACCTCTTCAGCCACCTCGCGAAAGGCGACGTCGCGCTGAACATCACGCTGACCGCGACGAACTCCCTCCTCAGCCTGTTCACGCTCCCGTTCATCGTGAACCTCTCGCTCGTGGCGTTCCTCGGGACCGAAAAGAGCATTCCCCTCCAGTTCGACAAGGTGATCCAGGTCTTCGCCGTGGTGCTCGTCCCCGTGGGGATCGGGATGCTCATCCGCGCGAAACGCCCGGCGTTCTCGGATCGGCTCCAGACGCCGGTGAAGATCACCTCGGCCGTGTTCCTCCTGCTCATCATCGCCGCGGCCGTGCTGAAAGAGCGGGCGAACCTGGTGACGTATTTCAAGCAGGTCGGCCTCGCGGCGCTCGTGTTCAACCTGGCCAGCATGGGCCTCGGCTACCTCGTCCCCCTGCTCGCGCGGCTGCCGAAGCGGCAAGCGACCGCGATCGGCATGGAGATCGGGATCCACAACGGGACCCTGGCGATCGCGATCGCCTCGGCGCCCACGCTGCTCAACAATTCAACGATGGCCGTTCCGCCGGCCATCTACAGCCTGATCATGTTCTTCACGGCGGCTGCCTTCGGGAGCTTCGTCGCGCGCGGAAACAACGAGGAAGGCGCCCCGGCCGAGCCGCCGAAGGTGGCCCCGGGCGCGTGAATCAGCCGCGCGCGTCGGCTTTGCGCGGCTCACGCATCAGAACCACGCCGAGCGCGAGCACGAGCGCCGCGGCGACCCCGAGCCCGACGGGCACCTGATCGTTTTGCATGAGCTTCTCCAGCCACGGCGGCCGCACGGCGAGGATCGTGATCGCGAGGGCATTGTTGATCCCGTGCACGAGGATGCCGGGCAGGAGCGACCGCGTCTCGTGCCGGGCATAACCGAGCAAGAGGCCGAGCGAGAACGTGGGGAGCAGCCGATAGATCGAGCCGTGCGCGAGGCCAAAGAGGAGCGACGAGGCGACGAGCGCGACGCCGAACCCGGCGCGCGTGAGGCCTGAAAAGAGCAGGCCACGGAAGAGCGTCTCCTCGCAAAGCGCGGGCAGGACGGCGATGACGATCAGCAGCACCCAGAGCGGCTGGCCGTCGAGCAGGAGGGCGTCGCCGAGCTTGTCCGCGAACTCCGGGGGGACGGGCACGAGGCGGGTCGCGATCGCCGCGACAGCGGCGCCCCCGGAGAGGCCCGCGAGGACAGCGCCGACGAGGGCGCGCGGGCGCGGAAAGCGAAGGCCAAGCGTCTCGCGCATCGAGGCGCCCGACGCGGCGATGGCGGCGAGCGCGGGCAGGAAAAACAGGCCGAGCTGGGTGGCGGCGAGCTGCGCGGTTTTGTTCGTCGTCTTCTCGACGAGGAAGCTCGCATAAAACATCACGACGAGGACGACGGCGAAGGCGCCGAGGGAAAAGCCGAGGCTCGGGATCCCGCCCTTTTGCCGCTCGAACGAGAAGACGGCGCGGAAAGAGCCGCGGCCGCCGAGCAGGACGTCCTCGCGCTCGAAGACACGCGCGGCGAAGACGAGCGTGAGCGCAGCGAACAAGGTGGACGAGCCGATCGTGAAGAGGACGAGATCGGGCGCGACGTCGCCGAGGTAAATCGCCTTGATGAGCAGCGCGACGTTGAGGACCGGGACGAACGAGGTCGCGACGGAGAGCTCCATCCCGGGCAAGGACGTGACCATCGAGAGGAGCATGACGGGCAGATAGACGGGCGTGAGCAGGTTCTGCGCGTCCTTGAAATCACGGGCGAAGGCCGCGACGGCCAGAAAGAGCGCCGAAAAGAGGAGCGTGACCGGGACGAGGAGCGCAAACGTGAGCACGTGCGCCGAGAACGGCACGTCCATCTCGCCGGGGAGGATGCGGCGCAGCGTGAGGCCGAGGCTCGCGACGTTGACGAGGGCCGTGAAGAGGGAGACGACGGAGACGGCGAGGAACTTGCCGGTGATGATCTCGATGGGCAGGAGCGGCGCGCAGAGGAGCGTCTGCATGGTGCCGCGCTCCTTTTCGCCGGCCGTCATGTCGGCCGCGCGAAGAAACCCGCCGAGGAGCGACATGAGGATCAACATCATCGGCATGATCGTGCCGAGGACCTTGCCGACCCGCCGCTCGTCGGGCGCGACGTTGCGCGAGACGACCTCGAGCCCGGAGGTAAACCCCTTGGGCAAAGCCTTTTCGCCCTCGCGGGCGACGAGCAAGCCGTCGCGGGCGCGGGCAAGCGCGTAATCGAGGCGATCGGCCGCGAAGTCGGAGTCGCCCCACACGGAGTCGTAATAAAGGGTGACACGGGCGGCCTTGCCGGCGCGGACGTCCTCGGAAAACCCCCGCCAGGGGACGAGCACGGCGTGCACCTCGCGGGCGCCGACGAGCGCGCGGGCAGCGAGCGCGACCGCCGCATCGGGCCGGTCCGCGTCGCGTGTTTTCGTATCAGCCTTCGCCTCGGCGCCCGCGGCCTCGGCGTTCGCGCCCTTGCGGGGCGGGCCGGGCGGGCGCGGGGGCGCGGGCACGGGCGGCGCAATGGCGCCAGCTTCGAGGTCCCGGCGGAGCGGCGCGGGGACGCCGTGCCACGGCATGATGTCGAGTTTGTTCTCGCCCGCCGCGAGCGCGGCGGAGACGTCGGGCGAGAGCTCGCCCCAGACGGCGATCTTCGAGGGGCGCGCTTCGAGCGCATCCATTTCGGCGCCCGCCATCCGGCTCATGAGGAGCGCGAAGAGCGGGTAGAGCATCATCGGCAAGAGGACGAGGCTCACGAACGTGCGGCGATCCCGGAGCGTTTCGAGCAGCTCCTTGCGCAGAATGACGAGGACGATGGAGAGCCTCACGCCGCACCTCCCGGCGAGGCGCCGTCCACGCGGGGAGCGCCACGCTCGACGTGGTAGAGGAAGGCATCCGTGAGGTTCTTCGCGTCGCCGGCGCGCGCGCAGAGGTCCGGGACCTCGCCCTCGTCGACGATACGGCCTTCATGAATGAGGGCGATCCGATCGCAGAGGTATTCAGCTTCGCTCATGATGTGGGTGGAGAAAAGAATGGCGCGGCCCTTCGCGCGCTCCTTGCGGATGGATTCGACGATGAAGCGGCCGGAGAGGACGTCGAGCGCATTCGTAGGCTCGTCGAGGATGAGGACGGAGGGCGCGTGGAGGAAGGCACGCGCAATGTTGGCGCGCTGCTTTTGCCCCGCCGAGAGCGTGGCCGAGGGGCGATCAGCAAACGAGGCCATTTCGAGGTCCCGCACGAGCTCGTCGATACGCGTGGTCAACGCCGCCTCGGGCAAGCCGTGGAGGCGGCCAAAATACTGCAAGGTCTCGCGCGGCGAGAGGCGCTGGTAGAGCTGCGTGTCGCCAGAGAGGAAGCCGATGAGGGCCTTGGCTTCGAGCGGCCGCTCGGCCATGTCGATGCCGCCAATCCGGACGCGCCCCCGCGTGGGCCGGAGGATGCCAGCAAGCATACGCAGCGCAGTCGTCTTGCCCGCCCCGTTCGGGCCAAGCAAGCCGACGACCTCCCCAGGACGAACCTGGAGGTCGAGGCCAGCAACGGCGATCGTGGGGCCATAATGCTTGACGAGGCCCTCCGCCGCGAGGGCAGCATCGGGGGCAGTGGCTTCCGGGGGCATCGCGGGGACTCTGGCAGCGGCAGCAGGGGGGTTCAACGGGGTTTGGGGGTCAGAGGAGCCGCGCTGGGGCGTTGCCCCAGGCCCCACCAGGGGTTGTCCACCCCTGGACCCGGACCAGCGAGGCGCTGGACCCGGGGTCGAGGAACTGCGCGATGCGCAGTTCCTCGAAGGGACAGGGGAAGACCGGAGAGGAGCCTGCTCGTCAAGGCCGCTGCGCGGGGGGGTTCGAGTGCTGGCGGTGCCCGTCGCCGGCCTACACCCGAGCGGCGAGCCGCGGCCCTTGCCCCCGCGCATGCTCGACAGGGGACATCGGCCCTCGTCGTCGTCTGTTCGGCGCCGCGACAACCACGTGCACGCCGCAAGGCAATCAGGCACGGAGCGGATCCAGGGGCATCGGCGCGACAGGGCGCGTGTCTCGCCGCCGAACAAGGGGCGTGGCGTGTTCCCGGGGGAAGGTCGAGCCTCGGGACACGGGCCGGAGGCAGCCCAGGGTCCTTGGCGAGCCGCCGGACATCCCCCGGGAACCCTCGAGGGTCCTTGTCACAGAGGACGACACGCCAGGGTCCAGCCCAAGGTCAGGAGGCGGGCCGCGCCCCTCGGGGAGGTCGCCCGCGGGAAACCTATGTCGCGCCGCCGAACACGCGCCGTCGACGGCCGAGGACACGTGTTCGAGGTCCGCCCACGCACGGACAGCGTTGCCGGCCATGATGTCAACGTCGCTGCCTTGGCCGGCAAGGTCGTTGGCGCTCTCGTTTTGGCCTGTGCGCGGAGCTGCGCATCACGCACGGCATCGGCTCGACCTGTCACACACGCGCGACGGTCGTCATGGCGGGCCTGTCACGGTGTCGTACCAGTGTCACGCGCGTGTGACACGGCTGCGACACCCCACGCCCACCGGCTCGCCTCGCCCAACGGCACTTGAAGGAGAATCGGGCGTGGTACGAGGGTTGCCTTGCGCCTGGAGGATCGTCTTGGAAACGCCCAGCAGCGGACATCGAATGATCATGCGCTTGACCTCTAGAATCCGATGGTTCTCCCTGGCCGCAGCCTGTTCCTTGGGTCTGCTGGCCTCTTCCGCCTTCGCCGCCGGAAACTCGGTCCTGACCGGCACGGTGATCGATGCAGAGACGCGCAAGCCCCTCGCCGACGTCGTCGTGACGGTGACGTCCCCCGCGCTGCAAGGCGAGCAGATCGTCGTGACCGACGCAGCCGGCAACTATCGCGTCCCGCAGCTCCCGCCGGGCGACTACACGATCCGGCTCGACGGGGCGAACTACAAGCCCCTCGGGCGCGGCGGAATCACGCTCCGCACGAACACCACGCTCCGCGCCAATCTGGAGCTCATGCCGGGCGAGCTGCACGAGGAGATCTTGCTCCTCGCGAGGCCCCCGGTGATCGACATCGGGTCGACGACGACCGGCGTGATCGTCGATTCGAATCTTTCGCATCGCCTCGCGGTGGCCCCGCCGGGAGGTCGCGCCTCGGCCGTGCGATCGTTCGAAAGCCTCGCAGCGCTCGCGCCCGGCGCGCAGCCGACCCCCCTCGGCTTTTCCATCAACGGCTCGTCGGCCCCCGAGAATCGATTCCAGATCGACGGCGTCTCCGTGGGCAGCGCCTCGGACGGCATCAACGACACGCCGCTTTCGCTCGAATTCGTCCGGGAAGTCAACGTCGCCACGGGCGGCTACATGCCGGAATACGGCCGCACGACCGGCGGCGTGTTCGACGTCGTCACGAAGTCGGGCGGCAACGAATTCCATGGATCGATCTTCGGCAGCTTCACGCCGGGCGCGTTCGAGGGGCGCCGAAAGCCCGTGCGCGCGGAGGGCACGGTGGTCGGCGTCGATCAAAAGCTCGGCGCGATGCGCGACTTCGGGTTCGAGCTCGGTGGACCCCTCATGAAGGATCGCCTCTGGTTCTACGCGGGCTTGAACGTGGCCCTCCAGGACCTCGACGTCGTGCGTTCGCTGAACCGCTTGCGGTACGAGACGAACGCCGACGGATCCTTGAAGCTCGACGCGGCCGGCAACCCCATCAGCCTCCGCGACGAATACGGCTTTCAGGTCACCGACCCCATCGAGGGCGGGACGCGCAACTACGTCGCGTCGAAAGAGACGTTGCAGTACATCGGCAAGCTGACGTGGCTCATCAACCCGTCGAATACGTTGACGTTGTCCGTGTTCGGCTCGCCCACGTGGTCGGGGGGGGACGGTCGGATCTCGCTCAATGGGGTCTCGGGCCAGATGACGACGATCAACACGAACTTGCTGGAGGGCGAATACGCGGCCTTCGGGCGGCGGGAAGAGCAGCGGATCAATACGGTCTCGCTCAAGCTCTCGTCGGCCTTCCTGAACAAGAGGCTCCTGATCGACACGACGGTCGGATACCATCACGCGTACTCCAACCGCCTGCCGGTCGACGGGGCGGGGATCGGGAGCGGCCAGGGGCTCGACAACGTCCCCGGCGTCTCGTGGACGCGAGGCGCGCCGCATACCATCGCGGATTTCGAGAATCTCCCGGCGGGCAGTGGTTGCGAGCCCAAGGGATCGACGAACGTCATCTACTGCCCGGTGCGCGCCTACCTGACGGGGGGGCCCGGGAACGTCAACGAGTCCATCACGAACCGTTTCCAGGGGCGCTCGGTCGTCACGTACCTGCTGAACGCGTTCGGGCAACACGTCATCAAGGCGGGGATCGACGTCGAGGTGTCGAACAGCCTGTTCGCGCGGGCGAACACCGGGGACGTGTGGTTCTCCGAGACGTACGATGGCTCCGCGTGGCAGGTGTGGCGTATCGGAAACCTGACGAGCCCGGACAACGTGTACGTCCCGAAGCTGCAATCCCCCACGACGCATTCGACCATCGTCGGCGGGTTCGTGCAGGATAGCTTCACGTTCCTCGACCGGTTCACGGTGAATGCAGGCTTGCGCTACGACGCGCAGATGATGTCGAGCAGCGAGGGGGTGGGCATGGTGCTCCCCAACCAATGGTCGCCCCGCGTGGGAGCCATTTACGATCCCACCGGCCAGGGGCGGTCGAAGATCTTCGCGAGCTACGCGCGGTATTACGAGAACGTGCCCCTCGGCATGGCCGAAGGCCTGTTCGTCCAGCGGCCCTTCACCCTGTCCGTCGTGCCGAACTCCGTCTGTGACCCCACCGATCCCGCGAAGGTCGAGGCGTGCCTCGACCCGAAGAACCGGCTCACGTTCGGGGCGCCCTCCTCGCCCAACCGTCAATGGGGCTTTTATTACGGCGACCGTGCGCCGGTGGATCCGGAGCTCGAGGCGCAATCGATGGACGAGATCACGGCAGGCGGCGAGTACCAGGTCTTCGACGATGCGCGTGTGGGCGCAACCTACACGCACCGGTCGATCCACCGCGTCATCGAGAACATGAGCCGCGACGAAGGGACGTCGTTCTTCGTGGGCAACCCCGGGCACGGCGCCGCGTCCGACTTCCCCGAGGCGCGGCGCGATTACGACGCCGTGACCGTGTTCTTCCAGAAGTCGTTCTCCGAGGGGTGGCTCGCGCTGGCGAGCTACACGGCGTCGTATCTCCGCGGCAACTACCCCGGGCTCGCCTCGGGGTCCTGGCCGTCCCCGCATACCCTCAGCGACTTCGACCTGCTCTCGCTCCTGCCGAACCGGGATGGCCCGCTCCCTGGCGATCGGCGCCATTCCGTCAAGCTCTACGGCGCCAAGGAGTTCGCGCTCCCGAAGAACATCCGCGTCAACCTCGGGGTGAGCTACACCGGCACGTCGGGGGAGCCGCTCGATGTCCTCGGCGCGCATCCTTTTTATGGACGGGGCGCCGCGTTCATTTTGCCGCGGGGCGCGGGCGGCAACCTGCCCTGGGTCCACAGCGTCGATTCGAACCTCGCCGTCGGCTACAAGATCAGCAAGGACAGCACGCTCTCCGTGAACGTGGACGTGTTCAACCTGTTCAACTTCCAGGCCGAGACCAGCCGCGACGAATCCTTCACGTACGCGAACGTGCGGCCCATCGACGGAGGATCGACGGAGGATCTGCCCGAGAAGGGCGAATCGGCCTGCGCGGCGAGCGCGGGTTGTGGGTACAAGCTCGTGAATTTCGAGGACGGCTCGCCCTTCGATCCCGCGAATCGAAACCCCAACTACGGCAGCCCCACCTCCTACCAGGCCCCGAGGACGATCCGCATGGGCGTCCGGTTGACCTTCTGATCGCGGAACGAGGATGAGGAGACGAAGCATGATTCGCCCGAACCCCCCCAAGTCGATCGCCCTCGGGGCCCTTGCGCTTCTGTTCACGGCCGCGTTCGGCACGTCCTGCGAGCAGCCGCCGCTGCTCTGCGAGGTCGCGAGCAGCGCCTATATCGT
The DNA here is from genome assembly GCF_029946465.1 of Polyangium sorediatum. Lineage (NCBI taxonomy): Bacteria > Pseudomonadati > Myxococcota > Polyangiales > Polyangiaceae > Polyangium > Polyangium sorediatum. The sequence goes on along the minus strand of NZ_JARZHI010000005.1, from coordinate 143,137 downwards.
GAAATACTACCCCAAGGACGCCGGCAGCGATTGCCTCAAGCTCCCCGGGGAGCGGGTCGGCATGTCCGTGTACAACCCGCCGAAGGGAGACGACCGGGAGATCGACGCCACCCAGGCGACGGTCGCGATCCAGGCGCATGCGATGGGCGTGCTCGCGGACGACGCGAAGAACACGGCGAGCGCGACGGATCCCGATTCGAATCACAAGCAGTATTCGCTGGGTGATTATGCCGCACGACCGGACGCAGACGATCTCTGCGCGGCCTCGGGCCTCTCGGTCGCCGAGCAGCACATCCCGGAGACGGCCTACACGGACGCGGACGGCAATCCGGCCATCTACCCCGAGACACGCCTCGCCTACGAATGGCGGGACGTGCGCGTGTACATGACGTTCGCGACGTCGGGGAACGCCGCGACGGGCGAGGTGACCATCACCCGCAGCGCCGAGGATCCGGCGACGGGCAATCCAGAGACGTGCACGACGACGTACGTCGCGAGCGCCCTGTTTCCCATCGCCGGCTGCGAAGCGGTGGACGCCATGGGCCAAGCGACGGGGATGCCCGACGACACGCGCTGCTGCGCGAACGCCGATCCCTCGGCGGGGCGGCCCTTTGGCTCCGGCATTCACCCGAATTTCAAGGTGAAGTGTGATCCCGAGCTTTTGCTCTGCGTGCTCGACTGGAAGCCCGGGGAGTCCTTCCCGCCGCTCGGGAAGAGCTCATTCTGCGGCGCGGGGGGCTGAGCGCTCGCCTCGCAGGAGGAGGTACGCGCACGGGACGGCGAAGACGTTGAGCAACGTCGAGCTCACGAGCCCGCCGAGGATCACCACGGCCATGGGTTGCTCGATCTCCTGCCCTGGCCGGGCCCCGCCAACGACGAGCGGGACGAGCGCGAGGCCCGTGGCGAGCGCGGTCATCGCGATGGGCGTCAGCCGCTCCTCCACGCCGCGCAGCACGAGCGCGACGCCAAAGGGCACGCCCTCCTCGCGTTCGAGGTGCAGGAAATGGCTCACCAGCATCACGCCATTTCGCGCGGCGATCCCGAGCACCGTGACGAACCCGACGAGGGAGCCGAGCGAGACGACGCCGCAGGTGATGAGCACGGCGACGACCCCGCCCACGAGCGCGAGGGGGAGGGTCGCGAAGACGAGGAGCGTGAGCCGCGCCGTCTGGAACTCGATGTGGAGCACGAGCAGGATGCCCAGCAATGCGACGCCCGCGAGGAGCCCGAGGCGGCCACGCGCCTCGTTCCTCGCGGCATACTCGCCGAGCACCTCGGCGTGATGACCGGGCGCCATCGGCAGCGAGGCGATCGTGGCCTCGACGTTCCGCGCGACCGCGCCGAGGTCGTGGCCCGCCGCGTCGCAAGAGACGTCGATCCGCCGCGCGCCGCGCTCGTGTTGCACGACGTTCGGCGCCCCGACGATGTGGATGTCCGCGAGGTCGCCGAGCCGCGCCTGGGCGCCGCCGAGGGATACCACGGCGAGGTCTTTCAGGGCCGCGACGTCCGTTCGTAGCCGCGGCTCGCCGACGACGACCACCTCGCGGAGCATGCCGCCCACGGCGACCTCGCCCACGCGCGTGCCCTGGAGGACCGTCCGCAAGACGCTTTGCACGTCGGCCGCGCCGAGCCCTGCCCGCGCGAGCGCGTCCGCCCGAAGGCGCACGTCGATCTGCGGCACGAGGACCTGCGGCTCGACCTTCACGTTCGTCGTGCCCTCGATGCCGGAGAGCTCCCGCGCGACCCTCGCCGCTTCGTCCCGGAGCAGGTCGAGCTCGTAGCCCTGGATGCGGACCACGATCGAGCCGTGGCCGCCGCTCAGCACCTCCTTCATGCGCTCGTGGAGGTAGGTCTGCACGTCGCGCTGGAGGCCGGGATATCGGTCGACGACGCGCTGCACGGCGTCGGTCGTCTTCGCGAGGTCGACCGCCGGGTCGACGCTGATCCACAGCTCGGCAAAATTCGTCCCGACGACCTCGTCCGCGGCCTCGGCGCGCCCGAGGTGCGCGCCGAAGTGGCGCACGCCCTCGATCGCACGAAGCTCCTTGCTCGCCCGCACGGACGTGCGCTGAAGCTCCTCCAGCGACGTTCCGGGCTTCGCGACCCAGTGCATGAGGAAGTCGTTCTCCTTGAAGTCCGGCAGGAACGATTCGCCGAGGAAGGGCATCGAGATCGTCGCGGCGAGCATCATCCCGGCCGTCGCCGCGAGCGCGACCCGGGGCCGGCCCACGACCCACGCGACCGCGGGCATCAAGGCGCTCCGGACGACCCGGGCCACGGGGGACTCCCGGTGCTTGCCGGCCTGCCGCGGCAGCAGCACGAGGCACATCGCAGGCGTGACGGTGAGCGCGACGGCGAGCGAGGCGAGGATCGCGAGGACGTAGGCGCCCGCGAGGGGGCGGAAGAAGGCGCCCGCGAGGCCATCCAGGAAAAACACGGGCAAGAAGACGAGGATGACGATCGCCGTGGCGTGGACGACGGCGCCGCGCACCTCGAGGGAGGCTTCGAGCACGACCACGATCGCGGGCCGCGGTGAGGCGCTCTGCCGCTCCAGATCGAGCCGCCGCAGGACGTTTTCCACGTCGATGATGGCGTCGTCGACGACCTCGCCGAGCGCCACGGCGAGGCCCGCGAGGGTCATCGTGTCGATCGTGCCGATCACGGCGTTCATCGCGACGGCGGCGGCGAGCAGCGAGGCCGGGATCGCGACGACGCTGATGAAGGCCGTGCGCACGTCGTAGAGGAACGCGCCGAGGACGAGGATGACGAGCACGCAGCCGAGGAAAAGCGCCTCGCCGAGGTTGTGGAGCGCGCGCTCGACGAAGCTCGCCGGGCGGAAGATCGCGGGGTCGACCTCGACGTCCGGCAAGCCGGGCGCGAGCGCTTCGAGCGCGGCTTCCACGCCACGCGTGACCGCAAGTGTGTTGCCCCAGGGCTGCTTCTCCACGATGAGCAAGAGGCCCGGCTGATCGTTGACGACCGCGTCCCCGATGGCCGGCGGCGCGCCTTCTTGCACCGTGGCCACGTGCCCGAGCGGGATCGCGCCGAGCTTGGGCCGCGGGATCGACGCCTGTTCGAGCTCGCCCGCCGTCACGGCGCCGGGATGGAGCGTGACGCCGAGCCGCTGCTGCGGGGTATCGACGAAACCGCCGCTCGCCGGGACGACGGCATCCCGCGCGACTTGCAGCACCTCGGAGAGGCGAACGCCGCTCGTCTGGAGCTTCGCCGGATCCACGACCACCTGGAGCTGGCGTGGCCGCTCTCCCCAGATCGCCACGTTCGCGACGCCCGGGACCGCGAGCAGCCGCGGCCGCACGACCCAGCGCGCGAGGTCCGTGAGGTCCGCTTGATCCTTCGCCTTCGAGGTGAGGCCGATCTTCATGATGCGGCTCGTCGACGAGAGCGGCGGCATCAGGACGGGCGGGCGCGAGACGGCGGGGAGCTGCGGGCCGACCCGCGAGAGCCGCTCCTGCACGAGCTGGCGCACCTGGAGGATGTCCGCGTCCTGATCGAAGAGCAGGACCACGGAGGAGAGGCCGGAGACGGACTTCGAGCGGAGGGCGCCGGTGAACGGCACGCCTTCGAGCGCCCGCTCGATCGGGGTCGTGACGAGCTCTTCGACCTCCTGGCTGGAGAGCCCCGGCGCCTCGGTCTGCACCTCCACGCGCGGCGGCGCGAACTCGGGGAAGACGTCGACGGGGATCCGCCGCACGCGCTGGATGCCGAGGACCAAGAGCACCATCGCGAGGCAAAGGACGACGACGCGCCGGCGGAGGCACGTCTCCACGAGGGCGCGCATCATTTCCCCACCCCGAATTCGATGCCGAAGAGCTCGGCGGCGCCCACGCGGACGACCGGCACGCCCGGCGAGGGGCCACGCGCGAGCACGGCGAGATCGCCATCGACGCGGGCGAGATCGACGCGTCGTCGCTCGTAGGCGTGTTCGGTCTTTTGCACGTAGACCCACGCGCCGCCGACGGCGTCGAAGAGGACCGAGGACCACGGGACCACGAGGGATCCGTCGTTGCGGGAGGTCGGGAGCTCGACGGTGACACGCTCGCCGGGGCGGCGCGTCGTGCCCTCGGGGAGTTCGTAGAAGAGGTCCACGGTGGCGCTCACGGGATCCGCCGACGGCGGCGCGGGCACGGGGAGCGCGTTCACGGAGGCCTCCGGCGACGCGGCCGCGCCGAGCGTGGCGACGCGGGCGGAGGCGTCGGCCGGGACACGCGCGGCGTCGCCCGCGTAGACCGCGGCCCGCACCCAGAACGACGGCGCGCCGAGGATCTCGAAGAGCGGCGCGCCCGCCGCGACGAGTTGCCCCGGCGCCACCGAGATGGTGCGGAGGACGCCGTCCCGCGGCGCGCGCAGCGGGATCGAGACGTCGGCCCCGAGCGGCGCCCTGCGGATCGTGTCGACACGTTTTTTCGCGGCCACGAGCTCGGCCTCGAGCACGGCACGCTCCGCGCGCGCCTCCTCGACCTGCTTCTCGCTCGCCCCGCCTTCGGGGAGGAGCTTCTCCAGGCGCTCGACGCGGACCTTGACGGTCTCGAGCTGCGCCTCGGCGATGGACACGGCCTTCTCGGCCTGCGCGCGGACGTCGCGATCGGGCGGCGCGAAGGGCGCGAGGCGCAGGAGGACCTGTCCACGTTTGACGGCCGCGCCGGCCTTCGGCACGCCGTCGCCCTCCGCCGAGACCGTCGCCGAGAACGGGGCCACGAGCAGCACGGCCCCGCCCGTCGGGACCATGACCTCGCCGGCGACCGTGATCGTCTGCGGCAGCGCGCGTTGCTCCACGGGAGAGAGCTCGATGCCGAGCCGCGTCTCCGCCTCGGGCAAGAGCGTGACCGTCGCGAGGTCCGTCTCGGCGGGGCGCGGCGTGGCCTTGGCGGGAGGCTGGGTCGAAGAGGTCGGGCTCCCGCTCCGCCCGCACGAGGCGACGAGCACGAGGGCCCCGAGGAGCACGGTGTTCCGGTGTCGATCAGCGCGTTGCATGGTTCATCCCCACGTGGCGATCGAGGTTCGCGCGCGCGCGGCGCACCTCGGCTTCGAGGTCGATCAAGCGAAGGCGCGCGTCCCTTTGCCGGCGCGTCGCTTCGAGCACCGCGAGGTAAGGCTCGGCGCCGGCCTCGAACGCGCGGAAGGTGACGCCCGCGGCCTTTTCGAGCAGCGGCAGGACACGCTCGCGGAAGCGGCGTAACGACGCGAGGGCCTGCACGAGCTGGAGGCGCGAGAGGCGGATGTCCGTCGCGACACCCTGCTGCGCGAGCCGGTAGCGGAGGGTCGCCGCGGCGAGCTCGGCCTCGGCGCGGCCGATGCCGCCCGGGTTCCAGTTGAAGATCGGCACATCCATCTGCACCCCGGGCAGGGGCAGGAGCGGCGCGCCGCCTTGCGGGCCGATCGGTTTGAGGTCGAACCTCCCGAGCAAGGTGAAGATCCGGGACTTCTCCCAGCCGATGCGCTCGCCGGCCGCCTCGACGGCGATCTCCGTGGCGCGCACGTCGGGCCGCGCGGCGAGGGCGAGGTCGACGAGGGCCGGCGCCTCGGCCGGCGCGCGTTCGTCGAGCGGCGCCGCGCGGGTGCCGAGGTGCTGCCCGAGGGCACCGCCTGCAAGGCCCACGACGAGCCGGAGGCGCTGCACGGCCGCCGCGACCTCCGTGACGGCCCGCTCGTTCTGGTCCTCGGCGTCGGTCGCGTCGGCTTCAGCCGCGGCCGCCTCGAACGCAGGCGCGTCCCCGGCCTCGTGCCGCGCGCGTGCGACCTTCGCGACGTTCTGCCACGTCTGGAGGAGGTCCTGCCGTGCGGCGGCGCGGGCCTTGGCCGCCTCGACGTCGATCCAGGCGAGGCGCGCGTCGCGGACGAGGTCGAGGCCGCGCTGCAAAAGCCCACGCGCGGCGCGCTCGACGTCGAGCTTGGCCGCTTTCACCCGGAAGGGGCGCTGCACGAGCGCGGCGATCGGGGCGAGGACGCTCAGCTCGAGTTGCCGTGGTCCGATCGGCAGCAGGAGGGAGAGCGTGGGGTTCGGCAGCGCCCCCGCGTCGGCGAGATCGGCCCGCGACGCGCCGAGCTGCGCGAGCTCCGCGGCGAACGAAGGGCTGTTCCAGAGCGCGAGGGCGACCACGTCGTCCTCGCCGAGCGCGGAGGCGTCGCGGAGCCCGGGTGGGAGCGAGGGGGCCTCTGCCGGATCCCCGAGCGCGTGGCCCGTTTCGCGCTGGAGCTCCTGGCCCACCCAGGCGCGGTCATACGGCGAGGTCGCCGCGCAGCCGAGAGACACGCTGCCCAGCAAAAGCAGGCAAGCGAGGGAGAAACGTGACATGCCCGCGAGCAAACCACGCTCGCCTGAACCCAACCTGAACGGCCCGGATCCCGCTCGTCCCGTCCGCGGGCGCGCGTGCTACGAGTGCCGAAGATGCGGCTCTTGATCGTCGACGACCACGCCGAGGTGCGGGATCTGCTCCTGCGAAGCCTGCGCGGCGAGGGGCACGAGGTCGCGGTCGCGGCAACGGCGGGCGAGGCGCGGGAGCGGCTCGCGACGAGCGGGATGGATGTCATCGTGCTCGATGTCGCGCTGCCCGATGGCTCGGGCATCGACCTTTGCCGCGAGCTCCGGCAGGAAGGCACCTCGACGCCCGTGCTGCTCCTGACGGCGCACGCGTCGGTCGCCGAGCGGGTCGCGGGGCTCGACGCGGGGGCCGACGATTTCCTCGGCAAACCCTTCGCCGTCTCCGAGCTTCGCGCCCGCGTGCGCGCCCTCGGGCGCCGTGGCCCCGCGCTCCGCCCCCTCGTGGTGCGCTCGGGCGAGGCGCGGCTCGACTTCCGCGCGCGGCGCGCCGAGCGGGCCAGCACCGAGGTGCCGCTCACGGCGCGCGAGTGGTCGCTGCTCGAATTGCTCGCCGCGCGGGCCGGGCGCTTCGTTTCGCGCGGGGAGATCCTGGAGCTCGTTTGGGGCGGCGAGGCAGACGCGACGGCGAGCCTCGAAGTCCTCATCGCGAGGATCCGGCGCAAGCTCGGCGAGGGCGTGGTGCGAACGATGCGGGGACATGGGTATGCACTCGTCGTCGACTGAGCCGCGCTCGGGCACGCTCGTCGGGCGCGTGGCGATCGTGGCGGCGCTCTCCGCCGTGGGCGGCGGATTGCTCGCGGCCGCGAGCGCGGTCACGCTCGCCGAGGCCGCGGTGGTGCGGGCCGACGATCGACGCCTGCGCGACGAGGCGCTGGAGATCCTCGCGGAGGTGGAGAAACACCCGGCGGAGGACGCGCTCGCCCGGCTCATCGAGGAGGAGCGGCACGAGCTCGCGCCGGCGGGGTTGCGGCTCGCGGTGCGACGCGACGGCGCGCACGTCGGCGGGGACGCGAGCCTGCCGCTGCGGGGCGAAGGGTGCTCGACGGAAAGCGGGGCCGTCGAGCTGCGTCTTTGCGTCGCCACGCGTGGGGCCTTTGCGACCGTCATCGCGGCGAACGAAGTGCCGAGCCTGGGCGGGCGGGCGATGGGCGTGATCGCGCTCTCGGCCGTCGTGGTCGCGGCGCTCATCGGCGCGCTCACGAGCCGCAGGCTCGCCCGATGGGCCGTGGGGCCCCTCGCGCGGCTCGAAACACGGCTCGGCGCGGCGCCGATGGACGAGGCCGTCGACCTCGGCGCGGACGAGGGGGTGCGTGAGATCGACGCCCTCCGAACGACCCTGCGCGCCCTGCTCGACCGGCGCGCCGAGGCGCTGCGCGCGGCCCGCCTCTTCGCCGCCGGCGCGGCCCACGAGCTGCGCACGCCGCTCACGACGCTCTCGGGCGAGCTCGAGCTGCTCACGGAGGGGTCGCTGCCGGCGCCGGAGCTCGATCGGATCGAAGGCCTGCGCGCGACCACCGCGCGGATTGCGGCGCTCGTGGAGCGCTTGCTCATGTTCGCCCGGGTGGGCGCCGCGGAGGCGATGCGCCATGACGCGGTGGAGCTCGGCGATTTGCTGGAGGAGCGAAAGCAGCGCCTCCCGGCCGATCTGAGCGCGCGGCTCTCGTGCGAGCCGCGTGCGCCGGCCCTCGTGCGCGGCGATGAATCGCTCCTCGCCGTGCTTTGCGACAACGTGGTGAGCAACGCCCTCCTCCACGGGGGCCGCGGGCCCGTGCGGGTGGTGCTGGACGAGCGCGAGGGCGACGTCGTGCTCGACGTGATCGACGAGGGGCCGGGCGTTCCGGCGAGCGAGCGGGCGCGCCTCTTCGAGCCGTTTCAGCGGGGGATCGGCGCCGGCCCCGGCGCGGGGCTCGGGCTCGCGCTCGTGTCGCAGATCGCTCGGGCGCACGGCGGGCGGGTGCTCTTCGTCGACCGGGAGCGCGGCGCGCATCTCTGCGTGTGTTTGCCGCGGTGGATGCCGCGCGAGGGACGCGGGGCGTGATGCCCACGGTCGCGCGATTTTTCCTCTTGTAAACCGGCAATGGTTCGTGCGACGGCTCCCGCCGGGAGGCTGGAAGCTGCATGGACACGGTGAGGACCCTCCAACTGTCCGGGTTCGACGCGAATGGCGAGCCCCAAATCGAGGTGATGGCGGACGGCACCCTCCGCGTCGCCTTCGAATTCATGCCCCCGTCCGACGTCGACGACCGCAGAGACATGGGGCCGTATCACGACTTCGACGTCCAGATGTCGAAGGCGATTGGTGTCCCGGTCACGTGGGAGGATCGCGAGGTCTTCCTCATCGATGCGCCGAAAGCAGACACGATCGAGCGGTTGATCACGTTCGTTTCGACGTATCGTTCGCGATAGAAGCGCGCCCGAGGCACGCGTGGCGCAAGAGCGGCGGCGCCTTGATTCCCCTTGACGCTCGCCCGAAGGAGCGTCGACCCTAGGGGCAATCATGCAACCTGCGCTCGTCGCCCTGGTCATTTTCGTCGTCTATATGGCGATCGCTTTCGGGATCCGGACCGTGCAGCACCTGCGCGCCACCGGGACGACGGGTTTCCAAGGCATTTCCGGGCCCCCCGGATCGGCATCCTGGTTTGGCGGCGTGCTCTTCGCGCTCGCGCTCGGGCTGGCCGCGCTTGCGCCGGTCCTGGAGCTCGCCGGGCTCGTAAAGAGCCTCGTCGAGCTCCCGCGCTGGGCCACCTGGAGCGCCGCCGGCTTGGCCGTCGTCGGGACCGTCGCCACGTACGGCTCCCAGGTCGCGATGGGCAAGTCCTGGCGTATCGGCGTCCGGGATACCGAGCGCACGGAGCTCGTGATCGAAGGCCCGTTTCGGATCGTGCGGAACCCGATCTTCTCGTGCATGCTGGTCACGGGAACCGGAATCGCGCTGGTCCTCCCCAACGTGCTCGCGCTCGTGTCCCTGCTTTGCCTGTTCGTGGCGGTGGAATTGCAGGTGCGTGTCGTCGAGGAGCCCTATCTATACCGCACGCACGGCCCTCGATACGCCGAATACTGTCTTCAGGTGGGCCGATTCGTCCCGGGCTTCGGGCGGAGGCGCTTCTGACGGCCGATGCGACCCGTTTTCTTCCACGGGGCTCGCCGGGGGCCGGCCTGCCCCACGTTCCTTTCCGAGCCACGCATACACGACGGGCAACACGAGCAGCGTGAGCAGCGTCGCCGTGAGGAGCCCGCCGATCACCACCGTCGCGAGGGGCCGCTGCACCTCGCTGCCCGGCGCCGTTGATATCGCCATCGGCACGAATCCGAGCGACGCGACGAGGGCCGTCATGAGGACCGGCCGGAGGCGGAGCTCCGCCGCATGCTCGATGGCCTCCGCGTGGCCCATGCCCTGCTCTTCCAGATGCCGCGCGAACGACACCAGGACGAGGCCATTCAGCACGGCCACGCCGAACAGCGCGATGAAGCCGACGCCCGCCGAGATCGAAAACGGGATCCCGCGGAGCCAGAGCGCGAAGATGCCGCCGACGATCGCGAACGGCACGCCGAGGAAGATCAGCCCTGCGGCCCGCGTGGAGCGGAACGCGAACCAGAGCAAGAACAGGATGAGCGCGAGCGCGAGCGGCACGACGAGGGAGAGGCGCGCCTTTGCTTCCTCGTAATGCTCGAACTGACCGCCCCAGACCGCGCGGTATCCCGTCGGCAGCCGCACGCCTTTCCCTACCGCTGCCTGCGCCTCCGCCACGACGGAGAGCAGGTCCCGGCCTCGGACGTTGAACTCCACGGTCAGGCGCCGGGATTGATTCTCGCGGCTGACCTGCGCCGGGCCCGTGAGGAACTTCAGCTCGGCGACGTCTCCGAGCGGCACGATCTGCCCGCTGACCGATCGCAAAGGCAAGGCGCGCAGCGCGTCGAGCTCCCCGTTGAAGCCGTGGCCGGACTTCACCACGATTCCGAAGCGGCGCTCGCCCTCCATCACCTCGCCCGTCGAGTGCCCCACGGACAACGTCTCGACGATCTGGTTGACGTCGGCGACCGTCAGGCCATACCGCGCGAGCTTCGCGCGATCGGGAATGACGCGCAGGTACGAGAGCCCCGCGACCTGCTCCACCCGGACGTCCTCCGCGCCGGGGATTGCGCGGACGATCGCGGCCACACGATCGCCCTGGGCGCGTAGCTCGTCGAGCTCGGGCCCATACAAGAGCACGGCCACGTCCGAGCGCACGCCCGCGACGAGCTCGTTCGTGCGCATTTGAATGGGCTGCGAGACGCCGCCCGCCACCTCGGGCACTTTGTGCTCGACAGCCTCCGAGATCTCCTTGGCGATCTCCTCCTTCGTGATGCCCGGCCTCCACGTGTCCCGAGGCTTGAGGCCGACGTAGACGTCGGATTGCTCGACGCCCATCGGATCGACGGCGAGCTCCGGCGCCCCCGTACGGCTGACGACGTAATCGACCTCCGGGACCTCTTTGACCGCCTTCTGCAAACGGAGGTCCGTCGCGACGGACTCGCTGAGCGCGATCCCGGGCAAACGCCTCGCCTCGACGAGCAGATCCCCCTCGTCGAGCTGCGGCACGAACTCGGCGCCGACCCGCGTGAAGACGGCGGCCGCCGCCGCGAGCGAGAGCACGCCGGCCGTAAGCGGGACCCAGCGCCGCCGCATCGCCCGCCGCAGCAGCGGGACGTAGAGCGCGTGCGCTTTCCGCAAGAGCCACGTCTCGTGGTCGCCCTTCGTCGGGCGAATCAAGAAGCTCGCGAGGACGGGGACGAACGTGAGCGAGAGGAGGAACGCCCCGAGCAATGCGAGCAGCACGGTGAGCGCCATGGGGTGAAAGAGTTTTCCCTCGATCCCCGTGAGCGCGAGGATCGGCAGGTACACGATGGCGATGATCGCTTCCCCGAAGACGCTGGCCGATCGCACTTCGAGCGTGGCCTCGCGGACGGTGTCCACGCGCTCGTCCTCGGTGAGCGCGCGCCCGATCTCCATTTGCCGATCCGACAATCGCCGGACGGCGTTCTCCACGATGATCACGGCGCCGTCGACGATGAGCCCGAAATCGATCGCGCCGAGGCTCATCAGGTTCCCGGACAACCCGGCCGCGTTCATGACGGTGATCGCGAAGAGCATCGACAAGGGGATGACGAGGGCGACGACGAGGCCCGCACGGAGATCCCCGAGGAGGAGAAACAGGATCCCGATGACCAGGAGCGCGCCCTCGACGAGGTTCGTCGCGACGGTCTTGATCGTGCGGCTCACGAGCACGGAGCGGTCGTAAAACGGCTCGACCCGCGTGCCTTCGGGGAGCGACGGCTGGATCGCCGCGAGCCGCTCCTTGACGGCCTGCGTGACGGTGCGGGAGTTTTCCCCGAGCAACATCATCGTCACGCCGACGACGACCTCGCCCTCGCCGTTCTTCGACGCCGCGCCCCTGCGCAGGCGCGGGCCGAATTGCACGTCGGCCACCGTGTCCATCGTGATCGGCACGCCGTCCGACGTCGCGCCGATGACGACGCGGCGCAGATCGTCGAGGTCTTTTACGAGCCCATCGGAGCCGATGACGAACTGCTCGCGGTTGTGCTCGATGTACCCGCCGCCCGCGTTGGCGTTCGATTTCTCGAGCGCCTCGATCACCTGCGCGACCGAGATCCCGGCCGCCTGGAGCCGCTTCGGGTCGAGGACGATCTGGTACTGCTTGTCCTCGCCGCCGAAGCTGTTCACCTCGACGATCCCGGGGACGGTGCGGAGCGCGGGGGCGATCTGCCAGTCGAGCAGCTCTTCGAGCTGCATGAGCGTGAGCTTGTCGTTGCGGACGGTGAATTGATAGATCTCGCCGAGGCCGCTGCTGATGGGCCCCATCTCGGGCATGCCGTATGCCTCGGGGACGGCCTCCTGCGCCTCGCGCATGCGCTCGTTCACGAGCTGCCGCGCGAAGTAGATGTCCGTGCCGTCGCGGAAGACGATCGTCACGACGGACAAACCATACTTGGAGATCGAGCGGATCTCGGTCGTGTTCGGAATGCCGGCCATGGCCCGCTCGACCGGGACCGACACGTATTGCTCGACCTCGACCGGCGAGAGCGCAGGCGCCGTCGTGATCACCTGCACCTGGATGTTGGTGACGTCGGGAACGGCGTCGATCGGGAGTTGTGTGGCCGAGCGGATGCCGAACAGGGCGAACAGGAGGGTCGCGACGAGGACGATCCCCCGATTGCGCAAGGACCAGGCGACGATCGCAGAGAGGAAGGCCATCAGTGATGTCCCTCCTCGTCGAGTGTCCCCTTGAGGACCATGCTCTTCAGCGTGAACACCCCCTCGACGACGACCTCTTCCCCTTCGCCGAGGCCGGAGAGCACTTCGACCGTGCCGAGCGCGGAATCCCCGAGCACGACGTCGTGCATCTCGAACGCCCCTTCCTCGGGGAGCTTCACGAAGACCACGGACTTTTGCCCGATCTCGGTGACCGCCGAGCGCGGCACGAGCAGGCGCGGCGCGCGGGCCTGCTCGCCCCCCGTCGCCACGTAGGCCGTGCCGAAGAGCCCGATCCGCAGCATGTCGTCGCGGTTCTGCAGGTGAATACGCGCCGTCACGGTCCGGGCGACGGGATCGATTTGCTGGCCGATGTATTCGAGCGAGCCCGAAAACCGCGTGGTCGGGTACGCATTGAGCTCCACCTCGGCCCCGGCCCCGACGCGCAGCCGCCCGAGGTCTTTTTCGAAGACGCGGCCGAGGAACCATACTTCCCGCAGATCCGCGATGCTGCCGAGGACGTGCTCGGCGGACACCGGCTGGCCCACGACGGCGTCGCGCGAGAGGATCGTGCCGTCGAGCGGCGCGCGCAGCGTGAGCAGGAAAGGCGCCCCTCGCGGAGTCCCCGCGCCCAGGGCCGCGAGCTCTGCGCCGAGCGCCGCGGCCTCGGCCGAGAGCGCGCGGGCATCGGCCTCCGCGTCGATGAGCGCTTGCTCGGAGGTGAGCCGCTTGTCGAGGAGCGCCTTCAGCCGCGTCACGTTCTCGCGCGCCGCCTTGGCCTTGGCCTGCGCCGCAGCTTGCGCGCCGCGCACCTTGCCGAGCTCGGGGACACGCACCACCACGAGGACGTCCCCCTTCTTGACGGCCGCGCCTTCCTTGAAATGGACCTCTTCGATCTTTCCTTCCGCGGGAGAGGAAATGCGCGCCGACCGATCGGGATCTGCGGCGATCGCGCCGGGCAATGCGATCGTGATGGCCAGGGTCCCCGTGCGGACGGGCGCGGTGCGAATGCGGGCGTCGGTGATCACCGCAGGCGACAGGTTCACCCGTCGAGGCAGCTCCTCGTGCTCGCCGTGCTCGCCGTGCTCGCCGTGCTCCCCTTCCTTGGCTCCGTGCGCGGAGGCAGCCGCCGAGGGAGCCTCCTTCGCGTGATCGTCCTTCTTCTGGTCCTCGTCCGGCCCGCGCTTTCCGCAGCCGGACGCGGCCAGCACGAGCGAGAGACCGAGGACATGCGCTCTCTTCCTCACGGTGCACCTCGCTCGAGCGGGAAGCCGGAGGCCAGCGCGAGATCGACCGAGCCGAGCGCTAGGTTTTTCCGGGTGTCGAAGCCCGCGCGCAGCAGGTCCACGAGGGCTTGCTGCGAGACGAGGGCGTCGCGGGCCCCGAGGCGGCCGGCCTCGATCTCCGACGCGATCGCGCGGAGGCTTTGCTCGGCGCGTCCGAGTTGGTCCGCGGCGAAGAGCTCGTTTTGCGCGCGCAGGGAGGCGTACGCCGCGAGGGCGTTCGTGAGATCGAGCCGGAGCGCGCGGCGTGTTCGGTCCGCTTCGGTCTGGGAGCGCCTCGACAGCGCCTCGGACTCGGCGATCTCGCCCGCGAAGGTGCGGCCCACGGGCTGCGGCAGCGGGATCGGCAGGGACAGGCCCACGCCGAACACACGCTCGTTGAAGCCGTCGTTCTGCGCGAACACCGAGACCGTCGCGTTCGGGACGCGGGCGCGCCGGTACATCGACGCCCGCGCCTCGTAGGCCCGCCCCGAAGCTTCGAGGGCCTGGACCTCGGGTCGATCGTCGACGGCGCGCGGGTCGTGTTTCGCCGCGAACGCCTCGACGCCCGCGATCGGGACGAGCTCGCCCTCGACGGACAGCTCGCGCCGCGGCTCGAAGCCCATCGAGGAGAGGAGCGCGGCCTTCGCCTGCTCTTCGCGTCGAGCCGCGCGGAGCCGCTCCTGGACGCGGAGCGCGTGCGCGACGTCGGCCACGTCCGCGTCGATCCCGGACACGAGGCCCTTGTCCGCCGCGGCGCGCGTCGCGACCGCCACCTTCCCCGTGAGCGCTTCGAGCATCTCGCCGAGGCGCACCTCCTCGCGGGCGGCGATCACCTCGAAATAGGCCCGCCATGCCGCAGCCGCGACCTCGCGGTCCGTCACCGCGATAGCCTTCTCCTGCGCTTCCCTCTCGGCGTCTGCGGCCCGTCTCCGCGCGCCGCGCTGCCCTGCGATCTCGATCTCCTGCGAGAGCGTGGCGTACCAGTTGAGGACGGGCCCCTGACCGGCGGCCTCGCGCCGTGCGCCCGACAAGGCCAGCACGGGGTTCGAGGGCAATAGCGGGCTCGCGGCTTCTTGCCGGCCCTTCGCCGCTTCGAGGCCCTGGCGCTCGGCCTTCGAGGCAAGGCTCGCGTCGAGCGCGCACCGGATCAGGTTGGCGCGGGTGAGGGTCGTCGAGCATGTCGACGAGCCCGCGCGTGCTTCCATGGAAAGAGACAAACAGGCAATGGCCACGGCGGCCACCGCGATACATCGCGTCCGTTTCACGACCCAAACTCCTCCGCCGCGCGCGCAAGACGGCGCGCGAAGCGGTTCCCGGGAGAAGGGTGCGCAGGCGCGCATGCCTCCAACGGCAGACGCGCGCAGCCACCCCGCGTTTACGGGTTCACCGAATCAGGCGCGGATCGGTCTGGGGGGTCGGTAGATGGCGGAGGGGTCGGGCCGCGGGGGCGCCGTCGCTTCGTAGGGCGCGAGCATGAGGTCCGCGCCGCTCGGGAGCTCCAGCAGGTAGGGCGAAACGAGCGGCGGGAGCGCGCCCATCAGGTGCGCGCAGTGGCAGTCGGGGCAGCCCGGGGGGCACTCGCGACCGTCCTTCTCGTTCGGACAGTCGTCGTCCCTGTGGACCGGGGTGTCGCCGTCCTGGATCGCGGCCACCGCGTCCACGGCGAAGTGCGGCAACCCGGTCATCTGGAAGGCGGTGAGGGCCACGAACAGACGGATGGCCACGAGGAGGATCCGCATGGCGCGGGATCCCCTGGAGAACCGTCTGCGACTCCGGGTGGCCGTCTTCACTCGCCTGCCCGACGTTACTCCTTGGCGTGACGGGCTGCAACGAGGACGCGCGAGGGGCCACGACCGTCCGCGCCGTTTCCGCGGCGACGCGCGTGCCCCAAAAAAAAGATCCGCCTTCCGGTCACGCGAAGGCCGGCTCGCGCCTATCCCGATCACCGCGCTCAAGAGCGCCGGGCGGAGGAAACGAGAAAGACATGAAGACCTTCAAGAATACCCTCGTGCGCATCGTCACCACCCTGTCGCTGATGGCCATGCCGGTCGCCGCCCTCGCGGACGCGGCGCCCTGCCCGTGCGGGACCGCGTGCCCGTGCGGCGCGGGCTGCCCCTGCGGGCACTGACGGGCGCCAAGCGTCGCCGGAGGACGGAAACAACACCAGGTGATGGACCGGGACGAACGCGAGCAACTGCACAAGGCGATGGTTCGCCTCGCCGATGGGGATCGGAGCGCGTTCGAGCCGGTCTATGCAGCGATCTGGCCCGTCCTCCGGCGGTTCGCCGGGCGGGCGATGCCGAACGAGGCGGACGCCGAGGACGCCGCACAAGCGGCCTTGATCAAGGTGTTTTCCCGCGCGTCCGAGTTCGACGCGACGCGCGACGCGCGCGCCTGGATCCTGGGAATCGTGGCGTACGAGTGCAGGACGTTGCGACAGAAGGCGCGTCGGCGCCGGGAGGAGCTGGGTGGGATCGAGGAGCTCGGCCCGCGAACCCGCACGGAGGAAGCAACCCCCGAGGAGCGCGTGATCGCGCTGGATTTGCAGGAGGCTGCTTTCGAAGCGCTGGGGACGCTGGGCGCCGAGGATGTCGAGACATTGCAGCAGGTGCTCGCCGATGAGCGGCCCGAGGGCGCGACGTTTCGAAAGCGGGTGGAGCGCGCGATGCGGCGGCTACGCGATGCGTGGAGGGTCAAACATGGGACGGGGTGAACGAGACCTCGCCGCGCGTGCGAGGCGCGCGTACGAGATCGGCAGGCTACGCTCCGCGGCGAAAATCCTCGTTTCTCTCGCGCCGGTGGTGGCGCTCGCGCTCGTGGGCGGCAGCGCGGAGAGCGCCTGGACAATGGGCGTCGGCGTGGTGCTCGGGGGATTCGCGGTGGCGCTCCTCTGGCGCGGCGGCGCGGTCGGGCGTGCCGTGCGGCCGGGGCTCCTGGCCGGGGCCATCCCGCTCGTGGCGCCGCTCGTGCTGCGCGCGACGGGGCATTGTTGCATGGCGGGCATGTGCTCGCCGTTATGCTTGCCGGTATGCACGAGCGCGGGACTCGTTGCAGGAATCGCCGTTGGTTTACGGGCGGCAAGCGAGAGTGATGGACGGCAAAGATTCGCGCTCTCCGCGTCCGTGATGGCGGGGTTGATGGGCACCCTCGGATGCATGGGAATGGGGCTCGGCGCTGTGGGCGGCATGGCCGTCGCGCTCGCGCTCGGGTCCATGCCGCTGGCGGCCCTGGGGATGCGGCTCGGCCGCGCATGACACCGCGGCGTCTGCCCCCAGCCCCTCCTCGACGAGGAGGCCCGCGCTGCCGCGCGAAGGACGCCCCCTCATCTCCGTGATCCGCTCGAGGGCGGGAGGGCGACCCCCGAGGAGCGCTCCCACCCCTCCTCGGCGATCAGGGCCTCGACACGCCGGCGGATGTCGTCGCGGATCTCTCGCACGCGCGGGGCGGGCTTGCCCTTCGGGTCTTCGACGGGCCAGTCGTCACGACGCAGCCCAGGCACGACGGGGCACGCCTCGCCGCAGCCCATCGTGATCAACATCGAGGCCGTGCTGGCGAGCTCTTCCGAAAGGAACCTGGGTTTTCCCTGCGAGACATCGATGCCCACCTCGGCCAGGGCCTCGACGACCTCCGGGTGGACACGCGCGGCCGGCGCCGTGCCCGCCGAGATGGCGCGCACCTTCGACGGGTCGGCCAGAACGTCGAGCCAGGCCGCGGCCATCTGGGAGCGGCCGGCGTTGTGCACGCACGCGAAAAGGACGGTCTTCAAGGAGTCACACTTCCTCGCGCCGATCGATCACACGATCGGCGACGGCAGGGAGCGCTGGCACGAGCCACCGGAACGCGACCGTAGCGGCCGCAGCCCCGAGGAGTTGAGCGATGACAAACCCGGGCACGTCCACGGGGCGAATCCCCGCAAACGTGTTGCTGGCGGCCCTCGCCATCGTCACGGCTGGGTTCGCGAACGACGTGGACGATGTGAACCAGTAGGCGGCCGTGATGTACGCGCCGACGGCGAACGGCACGGCTGCCGTTCGTCGCCGGGCGCATCCCCATATCACCGCCATCAGCCCGAAGGTCGCCACGAACTCGCTCACGAGTTGTGCGAGCCCCCCGCGGGCGTGCTCCGACGCCGAGAGCACCGCCTCGCCGAACATGACGTGGGCGACGATCACCCCGACAAACGCGCCCCCGACCTGCGCGAGGATGTACGCCGGGACCTCGCGCCACGGAAGGCCCCCCTGCGTCGCGTCCGCCAGTGTGACCGCCGGATTGAAGTGCGCGCCCGAGGTGGGGCCGAACGTCAGGATCAACGCGACGAGCCCGGCCCCTGTGGCGATCGTATTGGCGAGCAGGGCCATGGCGACGTTCCCGCCTGCCAACCTCTCACCCATGATGCCCGAGCCGACCACGGTGGCCAGCAGGAGCGCCGTCCCGAGCCCTTCCGCAACAGCGCGGCGGGGCAGGTCAACCCTCATCGGCCGACTTCGGGGAGCAGCACGGTGACGCCGACGCCTCGGCCGCTGGTTTTCGCGAGAGCGCGACGGGCGTACAGCACGCGCTCGCGTCCGTCTTCAGGGCAGGCGAATCGCCCATGACTGCCGCGTCGCCCTTCACGACGAAGACCTCCCACGAGTTGCCGTCCGGATCCTCGATCCAGACCTTGTCCTGCACCGCGTAACAGCAGGACGTGTCCTCCTCCGTGAAGGTCGCGAGCCCCAGGGCCTCGAAGCGCGTCTTTGCCTCGATGACGTCCTCGGTCATCGCGACCTGGACGCCGAAATGGCTGGCGTTCACGCCCGTGCGCGGGGCCTCCTGCATCGTCAGGTTCAGCGACGGCGTCTCCAGGTCGAACTTCGCATACCCCGGACGCCGCTTCGTCGCGGCGACGCCGAACGCCTTCTCGTAGAAGGCGACGGACCGATCGATGTTGGTGACGTTCAGGGAGACGTGGGGCTTGACGACGTTCATCGCATTCTCCTTCCAAAAAAGTCGAACAAGGGCGCAAAAAAGGGGCCGCTCAGCAGCAGCCCTTCGCGCCACTCCCGCGCTTGCAGCAATCCTCCCATACGTAGTCCGTGAGGTCGCGGAGCGCGGCATAGTCGGCAGCGTAATAGTGGAACGTGCTCTCGAGGCGGGTCGTCAGGAGGCCCGCCTCCACGAGCCGCTTCAGGTGATGGCTCAGCGTCGATGCAGGCACATCGACATGCGCCTGGATCTCCCCCGCCGCCGTGCCCCCGTCGCCCCCCTGCACCACAAAGCGCAGGATCTGGAGGCGAACGGGGTGACCAAGCGCGCTGAGCTGCTGCGCGTGACGTTCGAGCTTCGAGGTCACGCGGCTACTTCTAACATCCTCGAAGTAGCCACGCAAGGGCTCCGGCGAAGGCTCCGAGCGGCGGGGCTCATGTCGACGCGGACGCCTCGGCAGCCAGGGGTTTGCCCGCGCCGAACATGACGTAGAGCGCCGGCAGGACGAGGAGCGTGAGGAGCGTCGAGGAGAGGACCCCGCCGATGACGACCGTCGCGAGTGGGCGCTGCACCTCGGCGCCGATCCCGGTGTTGATGGCCATCGGCAAAAAGCCGAGGCTCGCGACGAGGGCGGTCATGAGGACCGGACGAAGCCTGCGCTCTGCGGCCTGCTCGACCGCGTCGCGTATTGGCATTCCGGTGCCGAGGAGCTGCCGCACGGTCGAGACGAGCACCATGTCCGCGAGGACCGAGACCCCGGACAGGGCCACGAATCCCACGCCGGCCGAGATGCTGAACGGAAGCCCGCGCAACCACAACGCGACGATCCCGCCGATGGCCGCGAACGGAACCCCCGTGAAGACCCGCGCCGCGTCGAGGACACGCCCATAGGTGAAATAGAGCAACGCGAAGATCAGCACGAGCGCGACCGGTACGACGATGAGCAGCCGCTCCTGCGCCCGTTCGAGGTGCTCGAACTGGCCTCCATACCGCACGTAAGAACCGGAGGGCAGGACGACCTTCTCGTCGATGCGCGCGCTCGCCTCCGCGACGAACGAGCCGACGTCCCGGCCTCGCACGTTCGCCTGCACGACGATCCGCCGCTTGGCCCATTCCCTGTGGATCGTGGAAGGCCCCTCGACGAGGCGCAGGTGCGCCACGCTCGAAAGAGGGAGCTGCGTGCCATGGGCAGCCGTGATCAGGATACGTCCGACGGCTTCGACGTCGGTCCGATAACGATCGTCGAGCCGCAGCGTGATCGGAAACCGCTTCTCGCCCTCCTGCATCGCTCCGACCTCACGCGTCCCGAGCGACGCGACGACGTCGAGCACCTCGTGCGCCGGGATCCCGTGGCGCGCAATGGCCGCGCGATCCACCTCGATCTGGAGCAGCGGTTGCCCCGTGACCTGCTCCGTCACGACGTCGGCGGCGCCCGGAATGGCCTTCAGGATCGCCTCGATCTCGCGCGCCTTCTCCTTCAGGAGCTCGAAGTCTTCCCCGAAGAGCTTGACCCCGACGTCCGATCGAACCCCGGCGACCATCTCGTTCACCCGCATTTCGATGGGCTGCGTGAACACCATGCGCATGCCGGGCAGATGTTCGAGTTCGCCTTGCATGGCGCGCACGAGCTCGTCCTGCGTCGCGCCGCGCTTCCATTGCTCCCGCGGCGTGAGCGTGACGAACACGTCCGAGAGCTCGATCCCCATCGGATCCGTGGCCACCTCCGCCGTGCCCGTGCGTGTCCAGACGCGCGTGATCTCGTCGGGGAATTTTTCGCGCAACGTCTTCTCGATCTGGAGGCCGTAACGCGTCGATTCCTCCACGGAGACGCCCGCGAGCCGGATCGTGTTGATCACGATGGCGCCTTCGTTCAAGCGCGGGACGAACGCCGAGCCGAGCTGCGTGGCGACCCCGACGGCCCCGCCCAGCATCGCCACGGCGATGGCCACGACGAGCCTGCGACGGCGCAGCGCAAAATGCAGCGCGGGGCGATAGACACGCGCGAGCGCTCGCACCACGAGGCCCTCCCGCGCTTCCATTCGGCGCGGCAGGAGCAAGCTCGCCAGCACCGGCATCAGCGTGAGCGAGAGCAACATCGAGCCCGCGAGCGCGAAGATCACGGTCAGCGCCATCGGCCGGAAGAGCTTTCCCTCGACGCCTTCGAGGAAAAGGATCGGCAGATAGACAATCATGAGGATGAGCTCGCCGAACATCGTCGGTTTGCGCACCTCGAGCGCCGCGTCGCGCACGACCTCGATCGTCGTTCGCGCGCCCTTGTCCTCCGCGAGCCGCTGCGTCGCGTTCTCCACCATGATCACGGAGCTGTCGACGACGAGGCCGAAGTCGATCGCGCCGAGGCTCATCAGGCTGCCCGCGATGCCAAAACGAAGCATCAGGCTCGACGCAAAGAGCATCGAGAGCGGGATCGCCGACGCGACGACGAGCCCCGCGCGCAGGTTGCCCAGAAACACGAAGAGGACCGCGAGGACGAGGAGCGCGCCTTCGAGCAGGTTCGTCCGGACCGTGCGCAGCACGTGATCAACGAGATCCGTGCGGTCGTAGACGGTCTCGACCTCGATCCCCGGCGGCAGGCTCTTTTTGATCTCGTCGAGCCGCACCTTCAGCCGGCTCGTCACGTCATGGCTGTTCTCGCCCATGCGCATGAAGCCGAGGCCGAGGACGACCTCGCCTTCGCCGTCCGCCGTCACCGCGCCGCGCCGGATCTCGCGCCCTTCGACGACCTTCGCCACGTCGCGGACGCGCACGGGCACGCCTTCGTGCGCCGTGATCACCATGTCCTCGATGTCGCTCGGGCGCGTCGCAATCGCGATCCCCTGGACGAGCGTCGCTTCGCCGGCGCGATCGAGGCTGCCGCCGCCGACATTCGTGTTGTTGTGCTCGATGGCCTCGGCGAGATCGAGGAGCGTGAGACCCCGCCGCTGGAGGTCCTTCGGATCCACGACCACGTGGATCTGCCGCTCGTCGCCGCCCCAGGCATTCACCTCGGCGACGCCACGGACCGAGCGGAGCTGCGGCTTGACGATCCAGTCGTGTGCGGTGCGCAGCTCGCTCAGGCTCTTGCCCTCGCCCGATACGATGTAATGGAAGACCTCGCCGAGGCCCGTCGCGACAGGCCCGAGGGTCGGCCGCTCGATCTGCGGCGGCAGCGAGACGCTTTGCAGCCGCTCCATGGCGACCTGCCGCGCGAGATAAATGTCCGTCCCGTCCTCGAAGACGACGGTCACCTGCGACAGACCGAACCGCGAGATCGAGCGCACCTCGTCGAGCCCGGGGAGCCCCGCGAGGGCCTGCTCGATCGGCGCCGTGATCTGCCGCTCGATTTCGAGCGGCGCGAGCGCGGGCGCCACAGAATTGATCTGCACCTGCACCGGCGTCGTGTCGGGGAACGCGTCGAGCGGCAGGCGGCGGAAGGAGATCGCCCCCAGGACCGCGACGGCGACCGTCGCAAGGATGACGATGAGGCGGTGGCCGAGCGACCACGTGATGATGCGGCTCAGCATCGCGCTCAATCGGCGGCGCAGCAGCCAGCGCCGATGCTCTCCTTCAACGTCTCGGTCTTGAGCAGGAAGCTGCCCGTCGTGACGACGTCCTCGCCGGGACGCGCGCCTTTGCGGATCTCGACGAGGTTGCCCTCACGAACCCCCAGCTCGACGCGCCGCGCCTCGTATTCGTCCTCCGCGAGCCTCACGAAGACGAGGTGCACGTCCTTCGCGCGCTGCACGGCCGCGTCAGGGACGGTGACGCTCGCGCGCGCCGCGCCGAGCTCGATCCGAGCCCGCCCGAACATGTTGGCCCGCAGGGCGCCGTCGGCATTCTCCAGCGGAACACGCGCCCGCACGGTGCGCGTCGCGAGATCGATCTGCGGGCTCAGATATGTGATCTTTCCGCGGAACATGCGCCCCGCGAGCCCGTCGACGTCGAGCGTCACGGATTGCCCGACGGCGACCGCCGAGAGTTCGGCCTCGGGGACGTCGAGCTCCGCCCACATCGCGGACGTGTCGACGACCTCGAAGAGCATCTCTTCGAGCCCGACATGCTTGCCCACGGTGGCGCTCCGCTGGGTCACGACGCCGTCGATCGGCGAGGTGAGCGTGTACGAACCGCCCGAACCACCGCCGGCTCCGAGGATGGAGAGCGCCGTGGCGAGCCCCGCCTGCTCGGCCTTGGCGGCTTCGAGCTCCTGCTCCGCTGCGAGCACGTCCTTGTCGGCGCTGAAGCCCGACGTCCGGAGCGCCGCGACCCGCTCGTGGTTCTTCTGCGCGATGGAGACGCGCGCCCGCGCGGCCTGGAGCTTCGACCGATCCGCCCCGACCTCCGCGCTCTCGATAACGGCGAGCGGGTCCTTCGTTTTGACCTGCGCGCCGATGTCGACCTTCATCGCCCGCACGACGCCGGCCGCCCGCGCATTGATGTGCGCGAGCCGCGTGGCGTCGTACGCGAGCCGCGCCGTGACGACGAGGCCCCCCGCGTTCTTCCGTTCTTCGGCCTTCACCGTCTGGATCCCGGCGAGCCGCGCCGTCTCCTTCGTCTTGAACCGCACCCGGGTCCCGTCGGCCGGCGCGTCCTTCTCGGGGGCGTTGTTCCCGCCGCCCTTGCCGCTCACGTCGACGCCGGGGCGCCCGCCGCGCTCTGGGTGGCAGGTGGGGCAAAAGGACGCTGGAAAGCCGTGCTCGGCGCACCAATCGCCCTTCGCCTGGAACACGGCCGCGAGCTTCGGGTGGCATTTGGGGCAAACCACGTCGAGCACGCCGTGCTCGCAGAGCTTCCCTTCGCCGTCCGGCGCCGCCGCGGCCTTCTGCGTGGGGCTCGCAGGGGCCGCGGGCGACTCCTTCGCCTTCGGATCTCGACCGCACCCGGCGAGCCCCAGAAGGAGCGCCAGGGCGGCGAACAGGAGGGGACGCATTTCAGCTCCCCTTGGGCGGTCGAACGATCTTCAGGCCCGGGTTGCACTTCAAGCACTGCGACTCCGGGAGGCTGTGCTCGGCGCACCAATCGCCCGTGGCCTTGAAGGCGGGGATGAGGTCGGGGTTGCACCGGGTGCACTGCGATTCGGGGACCGCGTGCTCCCCGCACCAGTCCTCGTGCGAGCCGGGCTTCACGGTGCTCGGCGCGTGGGCGCCATCTTGTTTTGCAGATTGCGCCGCGGCCGGCTCGGGCTTGGTAGTTGAACCGGCGTCCTTGGAGCACGCGGGGGCGGCGAGGGAGAGGACGGCGAGGAGCGAAACGATCAGGGAACGATGCATCATCGAGGAGCCTCTTCAGGGTCGTCTTTGCCAACTGCGGACACGTCGCCACGCGCCGCGAGAACGCGGTTCACGCGCGGAGGCGATCGATCGATGGAGCCATCTCCGGCGGGGCCGGGGCTCCGATCAGCAGCGGAAGACTTGAAGGGCGATGCAGCGCTCCGCCGAGGAGCATGGCCCCGCGCGAGGGAGCACGGGATGCGCGACGATCCGCGGCGCTGACACAAGGAACGGGGGGGCGCGCCGGGCGACGGACCCAACCGGCGCTACCTCGTCCGGGAGGGTCGTGAACGGCGCCGGAGGGACATGCGGGAGCTCGAGGCGCGTGTCCGCGCGCGGAAGCTCGCCGACCTGATGTTCCTCGCAGCACCCTTCGCCGAAGCTCGGCCCCTGCGTGTCCTCGCCGTGCCCGGCGGCGTCGCAGTCGTCGGACGCACAGGCGTGCTCGACGACCTCCTGGACCGCGACACAGAAGTAGTAGCTCCGGCCCGAGAAGAACACGGCGAGCGCGACGACGGCGACGAGGAGCAACACGAACACACGGCGAGGCCCGAGGGCCTGCATGGAGTTCGCGGGTGCGCGGCGTGCCGTCACGGGGCGTGAGCCTAGCCGGAACGGGTCGGGGGCGTCCAGGGTCACCCGATCCACGTGTACCGAGGGGGTCGACGCGTGGCACCCCCTACACACGTCCTCGTGTACCGAGGGGGTCGACGCGTGGCGACCCCCGCACGTCCTCGTGTACCGAGGGGGTCGACGCGTGGCGACCCCCGCACGTCCTCGTGTACCGAGGGGGTCGACGCGTGGTGACCCCTACACACGTCCTCGTGTACCGAGGGAGTCGACGCGTGGCGACACCCCCACGTCCTCGTGCTCCGAGGGGGTCGACGCGTGGCGACCCCCGCACGTCCTCGTGTACCGAAGGGGTCGACGCGTGGCGACCCTCGCACGTCCTCGTGTACCGAGGGGGTCGACGCGTGGCGACCCCCGCGGAGCATCGCAAACCCAACGCTCCTTGACACGAACGCGGTTCTTCGTGCTACACCCGTTTGGCAAGCCGCTCTGACGCCTCGATGGCGGTCCGGCGCTCGCCGGTTCGAAAGAGCGTCCCCGGCGGCCACGATCGACCCGAGACCGCTGGGAACCCCTCCCCGGTCGCTCTGTGGGTGTGTCCGTGGTCTCCGTCCTCTCGCTCCTCTTGCTGGGTTTTTTCCTCGGCATGCGGCACGCAACCGATCCGGACCATGTCGTGGCGGTGACCACGATCGTCAGCCGGGAGCGTACGTTGCGCGCCGCCGCCCCGCTCGGCGCGATCTGGGGCCTCGGCCATACCCTGACGATCCTCCTCGTCGGAGGCGCCATCGTCCTCTTCGGCATCGTGGTCCCGCCGCGCGTGGGCCTGACGATGGAGTTCTCCGTCGCGCTGATGCTGATGTTGCTCGGCGGCCTGAGCCTCGCGCGGATCGTGCGGCAGACGCGCGACCACGACGCCGCCGCCCCGGATTCCGGGCACGAGCGCGCCCATGCCGTGCTCTTCGGCCTCGATCGCCGGCTCGGGCGCTTCGGCGCCTATCGGTTCGTCCGGCCGCTCGTCGTGGGCGTGGTGCATGGAATGGCCGGCTCGGCCGCCGTGGCCTTGCTCGTGGTGGGGACGATTCACGATCCGGGGTGGGCGCTCGTCTACCTCGTCGTCTTCGGCGCCGGGACCATCGCCGGCATGTTGCTCATCACGACCGCCCTGGCGATCCCGTTCGCGTACGTGGCGCGGCGCTTCGAGCGGCTCCACCGCGGCCTCGGGCTCGCCGCGGGCGTGTCGAGCCTGGCCTTCGGCGCATTGCTCGCCTACGAGATCGGCTTCGTGCAAGGTCTCTTCACCGGCAATCCCCAATGGGTTCCAGGATGATCACGGCAGGAGGCGCGCCGATGTCCCTCGCATTCCGTCCCCTCGTCGTTCTTTGCCTCGCCGTCGGCTGCTCCTCGTCCGACCCGGCGCCGCCGAGCACCCCCGGGCCCAGCCCGGTGACGCTCCAGTTCGATGCCGTCGACGCCGAAGGGACGCCCTACGTCTGCGGCGCAAAGGGCTTGCACGTCGCCGGCCTGACCGACGTCACCCCCGGGGATCTCCGCTTGTATGTGCACGAGGTGCGCCTGTTGAAGGGCGACCGGGCGATCCCGGTGACCCTCGATCAGGACAAAACCTGGCAATTCCAGAATGTCGCGCTGCTCGATTTCGAGGATGCGACGGCGGCGTGCTCGTACGTCATCTTTGGCAAGAGCAAGACCCCCGATACGAACCGCGTCTTGCGCGGGGTGCCGGCCGAGGCGGGCCCGTACGACGGCGTCGAATTCACGCTCGGCGTGCCCGTCGCCCTGAACCACCTGGAGACCGCCGATTCGAAGAGCCCGCTGAACACGACGGGCATGGACCACGGCGCGGCGGACGGGCGGCAGTTCGTGCGCGTGAGCTTCTATTCCGACACGACGGGGGCGACGGGGGACAAGGACCACAACCTGCTCGTCTTCCGGAGCGTCTGCAACAACGTGACGAACGGGGGCGAGATCCCCGCGTCCGCGGATGCATGCAACAAACCCAATCGACCGACGATCCGCCTCGCGCAGTCGGGAGGGTTCGATCCGGCGAAAGATCGGATCGTCGTGGATGTCGACGCGATGTTCCGCGGCTACACGACGCCGGGGACGCCGGGCGCGCACGCCGATCTGAGCGACGGGGGCCGCATCGACTGTTATGGCCCGCTGAACGCGGGGGACCTGGGGCCACAAATCGGCGCCGAGCGTTGCGGGACGTTCTACCCGAACGTCGGCCTCGATTACACGACCGGCAGGCCGCAGGGGACGCAGGGCGTGTTCCGCGTCGAAAAGAGCAAGGCGAGGTGAGCCCGCCCGCGGCGCGGCGCGCGTCGATGGCGCTCCTCCTCAGCGCGGGCGCGCTCGGGTGCAAGCCCTCCGCCGATCGCCCCGCCGAGGCGCCCTGGGTGTGGGATCTTCCGCCGGGTTTCCCGGCGCCGCTCGTGCCCGCGGACAACCCGATGAGCGCGGCCAAGGTCGCGCTCGGTCGTATGTTGTTTTACGACAAACGACTCTCCGCCGACGAGAGCCTCTCGTGCGCGACATGCCACCAGCAAGCGCTGGCCTTCAGCGATGGACGCACGACGCCGGTCGGCCTGGAAGGGGACGCGCATCCGCGGAATGCGCCGACGCTCGCCAATGTCGTGTACGCCCCGCGGCTCAACTGGGCCGATCCGGGGACGAAGGCGCTGGAGGCACAGATGGAGGGGCCCCTGTTCGGGCACGGCGCGCCCATCGTCGAGATGGGGCTCGTGGACGAGCCACGCCGCGAGGCGGCCCTCGCGCGGCTGCTCGCGGACGCGCGGTATCGCGAGGCCTTCGCGCGGGCCTTCCCGGACACGGCGACGTACACGTTCGTGCATGTCGGGAAGGCCCTCGCGAGCTTCGAGCGCACGCTCGTCTCGGGTATGTCCGCGTGGGACCGCTATCGCGCAGGCGACGACGCCGCGCTCGGACCGGCGGAGCGCCGGGGCATGTACATCACGCGTGATCACGTCGGCGGCGCCCTTTGCCACCATTGCCACGATGGATTCAACCTGTCCGGCCCCGTGAAGCACGTGGACGCGCCCTTCGACGAGGTCGTGTTCGCGAACATCGGCCTCTACAACGTGGGGGGCACGGGCGCGTATCCCGAGGGCAACCAGGGCCTCTACGAGCACACGAAGAACCTCTCGGACCGCGGGAAGTTCCGCACGCCCACGCTGCGCAACATCGCCGTGACCGGCCCGTACATGCACGACGGCAGCGTCGCGACGCTGGAGGACGTGCTCACCGTGTACGTGGAGGGAGGGCGCGTGATCGAGGCGGGACCCTACGCGGGGGATGGTCGCAAAAATCCGCACAAATCAGCGGGGTTGAGTGGGACCCCCTTGAGCGCCGAGCAGCGGCAGGATGTCCTCGCGTTCCTCGGCGCGCTCACGGACGAGGCGTTTCTCGTCGACGCGCGTTTCTCGAACCCGCATCCGGAAGACCCGCATTTCGGGGAATGAGGGGAACCGCGCTGCGCGATCTTCCGAGCATCGAGCCGGTGGATGCTCTAGAGAGAAGCCCCATGACACGTGTCTTGATCCTCGGTGCCACGTCCGCGGTCGCCGCGGAGGTCGCGCAGATTCACGCGAGCCGCGGCGATCGTCTTCATCTCGTGGGGCGCAACCCCGAAAAACTCGCCGCGGTGGCGGCGCGATGCGCGGGGGCGACCGTCTCCACGGCGACGGCCGATTTCGGGGAGCTCGGCGCGAACGAGCGTGTCCTCACGGAGTCGATTGCGACGCTCGGCCAGGTGGATGTCGCGCTCATCGCGCACGGCGACCTCGGCGATCAGCTCGCCAGCGAGCGCTCCTTCGACGAAGCAGAGTCCATCCTCCGGACGAACTTCACGAGCGTCGTCTCGCTGCTCATCCCGCTGGCGAATCACATGGAGGCCGGCCGGAAGGGGCGGATCGGCGTCATCACCTCGGTCGCCGGCGACCGCGGGCGCCCCCGCAACTACACCTATGGCGCGGCCAAAGGAGCGCTCCACGTATACCTGCAAGGGCTCCGCACGCGGCTTTATGCTTCCGGCGTGACCGTGACGACGCTGAAGCTCGGCCCGGTCGACACGCCGATGACGCGGGACCACGAAAAGACGCTTCTCTTCAGCAAACCCGCCGCCGTGGCGAAGGACATCGTGCGCGCGATGGACGACGGGACCCCCGAGGCGTACGTCCCCGCGCGCTGGGGGCTCATCATGCCCCTCGTGCGGCGCACGCCCGAGGCCCTGTTCCAGAAGCTCCCGTTCCTCTCCGGGCGCTGAGGACGCGGCTCAGAAGCCGATCTTGCGCATCACGAAGCGCGGCAAAAAGCGAATCACGAGCATCACGAGCGCCCATATCGAGGGCGCGTACACGAGCGGCTTGCGCGCGACCATCGCGCCCACGACGTGGTTCGCGACCGCCTCCGGCTCCCCGGCGAACGGCGGCGGCTTGAGCCCCGCCGTCATGCCGGTCTTGACGAATCCGGGTTTGACGCAAAGGACGGAGAGCCCCTTCGCGTGAAACTTGTGATCGAGCGATTCGAGGTAATGCGAGAGGCCGGCCTTGCTCGATCCGTAGAGCGCGACCGGCTTGCGTCCCCGATCCCCCGCCACGGACGAGAACACGGTGAGCTGGCCGCCGCCCCGTGCGAGGAGCCGTTTGCGCGCGTGCTCGCAGAAGACGACGGTATTCGTGTAGTTGACCGTGAGGACGCGGCGCGTGAGCTCGACGTCCGCCTCCAGCGCATCCTGGGTCGCGAACATGCCCGCCGTGACCACGACCGTATCGAACCCGCCGAGCGCCCGGTCGGCCTCGTCGAGCGCCGCCGCGAAGCCTTCGGGTTTTTCCAGGTCGCACAAGGCGTACCCCACGCGGGCGCTCTTCGATTGCCGCGCTTCGAGATCGGCCGCGCTCCGGGCGAGGTCGCCCGCGTCGCGCCCCATCAGGAAGACCTCGTCCCCCCGCTCCACGAGCCTGCGCGCGACCGCGCGCCCCATGCCTGCCGTGCCACCGAGAACGACCGCCTTCATGCCCGATCTCCAAAAAGCCGCACGGACTGCGCGCTCCGCAGGCGCCTGTGCGGATCCCATTTCTCGCGCGCCGCGAGGAAACGTTCGAGCCGCGGCTCCATCGCGCGAAAATGCTCCGGCCGCGTGAAACGATCCTTCGTCAGGTAGATCCGCCCGCCCACCTCGATGACGAACTCGTTCAGTTGATCGACGATCCGCTGGATGTCCGGCGAGACCGCCATGTCCACGGCGATCGACGTCCCTTCGAGCGGGAACGAGAGCAGCCCCTCGCCTTCGGGCCCGCAGTCCTTGATCACGCAAAGCGGCGACGCGCCGCCGAGCCGCGTCAAGAGCTCCATGAACGCACGCACGGCCGCCGGCCCGCCCGCGCGCGGCAGGACGCATTGATACTGCGTAAACCCCCGCGGGCCATACGCGCGGTTCCATTGCAAGATCGCGTCGAGCGGGTAGAAAAACGGCTCCGGCGCGACGAGCGTCTCCACGCGTTGCTGCGTGTGTCGCCAATAATAAGCCATGTTGAAGAGGCTCGCCGTCGTCGGGTTGAGCGCCCAGTTGGGCAGCTCGACCGGGAACGTCAGCTCGGGGCCCGCGCGCGGCGGCTCCTTGGGGGCCTCGTGCGGCTCGGCCCAGCGGCCGGCCATGAGGATGCCACGGCCCATCGATCGCCCTCGCTGGAGGCAATCGATCCAGCCCATGGTCATGGGCCACCGGGGCGCGGCGCGGCCGAGGGCGGCGAGGAACTCGTCGATGTCGCGCACGCGCTCGCTTTCCATGAAGATCCACGGACTCGCAATGCGGTGCAGCGTGAACTCGACCTCGAGGATATGCCCGAGCAAGCCCATGCCGCCGACGGTCGCGTGGAAGAGATCAGGCAGCTCCGTGCGCGAGCACGTGACGATGCTGTCGTCGGCGAGGCGCATGCGCAAGGAGCGAACATGCGCGCCGAAGCAGCCTTCGCAATGATGGTTCTTGCCGTGCACGTCGCTCGCGACCATCCCGCCGAGCGTGACGAATTTGGTGCCCGGCGTGACGGGCGGGAAAAAGCCGCGCGGCATGAACAATCGATTGAGCTCGACGAGGCTGAGCCCCGCCTCCGCGCGCACGACGCCCGTCTGCGCGTCGAAGGCGAGGATCCGGTTCGCGAGCCGCGTGGACACGACCCTGTCGGTGCCAAGGGCAGGCAGCGACGAGTCGCCGTACGAGCGACCCATGCCCCTGGAAAGCGTGGTGCCACGCGAGAGGGATTCGAGGTCTTCCCCGAGGAGCTCGAAGCCCGGCAGGGCAAGTCGCCCCCACGCCGAAAGGGTCGCTTCGGACATGGCGCGTTGTCTCCTACGAGAGCTTCGACAGGAGCGCGATCGCCGCCTCCGGGTGCTGCTTGTATTCGAGGAGCGCGCTGAGGAGGAGGGGCGCCACGATCGTCGCGTCCGACTCGATCACGAACATGGGCGTCTCCTTCGTGAGCTTGTCCCAGGTAATCTTCTCGTTCGGCGTCGCCCCCGAGTACGAGCCGTACGACGTCGTCGAATCCGAGATCTGGCAGAAGTACGCCCAGGGCTTCACGGGCTCTTCGAGGTCGTACTTGATCGACGGCACGACGCAGATGGGGAAGTCCCCGGCGATGCCGCCGCCGATCTGGAAGAAGCCCACGCCCGCCCCGGCCGAGAGCTCACGATACTGGTCGTAGAACGCGGCCATGTACTCGATGCCGGATTTGACGATGCTCGCGTTGCACTCGCCGAACTTGACGTGGGAGGCGAAGATGTTGCCGAACGTCGAATCCTCGTAGCCAGGGACCACGATCGGGAGCTTGTGTTTCGCGGCGGCGAGCAACCAGCACGCGTCCGGGTCGCCTTCGTGGAGCGACGGGTCGATGCGCTGGATGAGGTCGTAGAAGTATTCGTGCCAGAAACGCCGCTCGCCGGCCGTGCTCGCGTGTTTCCACATGGGCACGAGGTACTTCTCGACGGCGCGGAACGCCTCGTCCTCGGGGATGCTCGTGTCGGTGACCCGGCGCATGCGGTCCTCGAGGATCTTCGTGTCGTCCTCTTTCGTGAAGTAGCGGTAGTCCGGGAAATCCTTGTAGCTCGCGTGCGCGACGAGCCGGAAAAGCGACTCTTCGAGGTTCGCCCCCGTCACGGAGAAGCCGTGGATGAGCCCCGCGCGGATGGCAGGCGCGAGCGTGATGCCGAGCTGCGCCGACGACATGGCCCCCGCGAGGGCCCAGAACATCCTCCCGCCGCTCTCGATGTGCCGAATGTAGGCGATCAACGCGTCACGCGTCGCGCGCGCATTGAAGTTCTTGTAGTTCTTGAGGATGAACTCGAAAATCGGCAGCGTGGGGGGCGTCATGAGAAGTCTTTCCGTTCCGTCGGTCGCTCGCGTGAGGGAGGGCCGGGCCATCGAGGTCGGCTGCGTGCCGCCCGAGGCGTAGCACGCGCTGGCCATGACCTGCCACATCCCGCTGACGGTCCGTCACCCGTTCCGGAGGGCCAAGACGTGGCCCATCTCACCCCCAGGCGCGCTGCTCGCGGCGGGTCGGACGGTCACGGGCCCGACGGGCGGTCGCAGGAGACGAGCATGACGTTCTCGGTCTCCGCGTCGTGAGGGCAAAGGACGGGGCGCTAGGTCAATGGCGCGTCCACATCGACGCGACGCGCGGATCGCCGGGCGGCGTGTCCTCGTCCTCGTCGCCCTCGGCCAGATTCCAGGGCGGGAACGGGTCCTCGCATCGCAAAACGCCCTCGGGGCCGCGCGCCATTTCCTCGTCCGAGAGCAGGCACGCTTCGAGCCGCGCCCGCATTCCCTCGCGCTCCTCGGTCCCGATGATCACGATCTCCTGCCGGCGATCGCCGAACGCAGGATCCCAATCCGCCTCGATCCTTTGCCGCGCGTCCTCGTCCTCCGGCCATTCCTCCTTCGCTTGCGCGGCCCACCATTTCCCCACGACGCCGAACCGGCACGCGCCTCCCGCTTGGGACCACTCGGCCACCCAATCGGGCCGCGTCGCGAGCCAGAAAAACCCCTTCGATCGGATCACGCCCGGCCACACCTCGTGGAGGAGCTTGTAAAACCGCGCCGGATGCAAGGGGCGCCGCGCGCGAAACACGAAGCTGCCGAGCCCATATTCCTCCGTCTCCGGGATGTGCTCGCCGCGCAGCTCCGCCATCCAGCCCGGGGCCTCCCTCGCCTTTTCGAGGTCGAACAGGCCCGTGCCCATGATCGTATCGATCGGCACGTCCCCGAACCTCGCCCGCACGATTCGCGCCCGCGGGTTCAATCGGTGCAGCGTGGCTTCGAGCTTCCCGAGCTCCGGTTCGGCGACGAGATCCGCCTTGTTCAGCACGATCACATCGCAGAACTCCACCTGATCCACGAGCAGATCGACGACGCTGCGATCGTCCTCCGCGGACGCCGCGACGCCCCGGTCCACGAGGTCCTCGGCTGCGGCGAAATCCTTCGAGAAATTGTAGGCGTCGACCACCGTCACCATCGTGTCGAGCCGCGCCACGTCCGCGAGGCGCGCGCCGGTGTCGTCCTCGAAGCCGAACGTCTCGGCCACGGGCAAGGGCTCGCTGATCCCCGTCGACTCGATGAGCAGGTACTCGAAGCGCCCCTCGCGCGCGAGCTTCTGCACTTCGAGGAGGAGGTCCTCGCGCAGCGTGCAGCAGATGCAACCGTTTGTCATCTCGACGAGGCGCTCTTCGGTGCGGCTGAGCGCGGCGCTGCCGCCCCGCACGAGCTCGGCGTCGATGTTGACCTCGCTCATGTCGTTCACGATCACCGCGACCCGCTTGCCTTCGCGGTTCTCGAGCACGTGATTGAGGAGCGTCGTTTTTCCGGCGCCGAGGAAGCCGGAGAGCACCGTGACGGGGAGACGGCGATCGGATGCCAACGGGGCCACGTCGTTCATTTCGCGCCGCCCTTGGAGATCTTCCCCTCGACGAACACGACGTGCTTGCGGGCGATCGGATCGTACTTCTTGATCTGGAGCTTCTCGGTCGTCGTCCGCTTGTTTTTCGTCGTGTAGTAGCAATACCCGGTGCCCGCCGACGAGACGAGCTTGATCGTGTCGCGCATGGTGGACTTACTACATCACCAACTTATCAGATGCAACATGGTTGCATCTCCATCCGTTCCGGCAGCCTCGACCGTGCCCTGGGCAACAGCTTCATGCCGCACAATTTCGACGCGAGGGACCGATGAGTTTGTGCTCGGCCTCGGGTCTAAGGACCATGCAAAACAGGTTTCAGCGCATCACGCCGTTTCTCTGGTTCGACACGCAGGCCGAGGAGGCCGTCGCGTTTTACACCTCGATCTTCCCGAACTCCCGGATCGTGACGACCACCCGCTACAACAAGGAAAGCGCGCAGGCCTCCGGCCGGGCGGAGGGGTCGGTCATGACGATGGCCTTCCAGCTCGACGGGCAGGATTTCACCGCCATCAACGGCGGCCCGCAGTTCACGTTCAGCGGGGCGATTTCGTTCGTCGTCCATTGCCAGACGCAGGCGGAGGTGGACCACTACTGGAATGGCCTCGGCGAGGGCGGCGATCCGAAGGCCCAGCAATGCGGCTGGCTTCGGGACCGCTTCGGCGTGTCCTGGCAGGTGGTACCCACGCAGCTCGTCGAGCTGCTCTCCGATCCCGATCCGAACCGAGCGCGCCGCGCCACGATGGCCATGCTCGGCATGAAGAAGCTCGACATCGCCGCGCTGCAAAAAGCCGCGGCGGGCTGAGCGCGCGCCCCCTCCATAAAGAGGCCGGACGGGCCGAAAGGTCCCTGCCCTCGCGTGGCGACGCCGCCGCTTGACGGCTTTCGACCGCGGCGCCAAGGAATCCCCCCATGTCCGAGCGCGACCGAATGCTGGCCGGGGAGCTCTACCGACCCGACGACCCCGAACTCACGAGCGCCCGCACCCGCGCGCGCCGCCTCTGCCGCGCCTACGACGAGGTGCCCGAGGACGAGCCCGCGCGCAGGCGCGAGATCCTGGAGGCGCTCTTCGGCACGCTCGGCGGCGGCGCGTTCCTCGAGCCGCCCTTCCGCTGCGATTACGGCGTGCATATCCACGCCGGCGACGGGCTCTACATGAACTTCGGCTGCGTGCTGCTCGATTGCAACCGCATCGATATCGGCCACCGCGTCCTTTTCGGGCCGGGCGTGCACATCTATGCCGCGACGCACCCGCTCGATGCGGCGCTGCGATCGTCGGGGCGCGAGCTCGCGCGGCCCGTGCGGATCGGCGACGACGTCTGGCTCGGCGGCGGCGCCATTGTCCTGCCGGGCGTGACCATCGGCGACAGGGTCGTGGTCGGCGCGGGCAGCGTCGTCACGAAGGACGTGCCGCCGGGCTGGGTCGTGGCGGGAAACCCGGCCCGGCTCGTCAAGCGCACCGAGTAACGATTTCGCACGCGGAGCAAGCCGAACATCCCCTCCGGCGAGACGGACACCCGCGTCGAGCCGTCTCCCTCCTCGCCCCAACCCGGGAAAACCCTGCGCGACGCGCGCGTCGGACCGCGCACGCCCCGTCGTTTCCTCTTCCAATCCGGACGGATGCGTGCGACAGGGGCTACGGGTGGCAGTTCTATGAGTGGTTCCGAAGAGATGGTTGACGCGGCCGGAGGACCTGGAGGGGGATCGGAAGAGGACCGCGCGCTGGTGCGGGCGCTCGAAGAGAAGGTGCGGGCGCTCGAGGAGGAGCTGCGTTTTTTCCGCACGCTCGCCGACGAGCTGCCGCTCAGCCTTTACCACAAGGACCGCGAAGGACGTTGCGTATGGGCCAACGCGGCCCTGCTCGCGAGCGTCGGATCCGGGCTCGACGAGGCGCTCGGCAAGACGGTATTCGATTATTACCCGCGCGCGCTCGCGGAAAAATACGACGCCGACGACCGGCGCGTGGTCGAGACGGGCGTGACCCTCAAGGACGTCGAGGAGCACAAGGCGCCTACCTCCGAGGGATCGCGTTATGTGGAGGTCAAAAAGGTCGCCGTGCGGGACGCGGAGGGCGCGGTCACCGGCTCGATGGGCATCTACTGGGACGTCACCGGCGTGCGCCGCGCCGAACGCCTGGAGGAGGAACGACAAGCCCAAGCCGCGACATTACGCGAGCTCGGCGCGCCGCTCCTCCCGCTCGCCGAGCGGGTCCTCGCGATGCCCCTCATCGGCCGCATCGACGGAGCCCGCGCCGCGCAAGCGCTCGATTCATTGCTCCATGGTGTCTCCGAGCGCCAGGCCGCCGTGGTGCTGCTCGACGTGACGGGTGTCACCGCAATCGACGACGACGTGGTGCGCCTGCTCGTCGACGCCGCCGGGGCCGTGCGGCTGCTCGGCGCGCGTGTGGTGCTCACCGGCGTGAAAGCGGCGATGGCGCAGGCCATGATCGAAATGGATGCCCGCCTGGAAGGGATCGTGACGCTGTCGACGATGCAGGCAGGTGTCGCGTGGGCGCTCGCGCGGCGCGGATGAGGTTTGCCGGCGATCTCCGCCGGCCGAGCCGCGTCACGGCACGACGGTCAGCGCCGGCAGTTGGGTGACCTCGAAGGAGAGCCCCGCGCCCGAGCCTGCGCCGTTCAGATCACAATAGGTCCACCGCGTCCCGTCGAGGGTCATGCGGTAGGCATACCGGTACGCGCCTGGAAGGGCGGGCGCGAGGAACGAGCCCTTGTATTCGTCGTCGTTGCCGACCTGCGCATTGTAGGTGGCCGGGAAGAACTGCCATCCGCTCTGCGTGGTGGGGTTGATGTTGGCCGGGCCGAAGCCCACCTCGACCTTCAACGCCGCGCTCGCGTCGGCGGCCTCGGTCACGCCCGCCTCGTACGCCCGGCCGTAGATCACGGGCGTCATCGCCGCTGCGGAGACCGTCAGCGAGACCGGGCTCTGTACGTTGCAGAAATCGAGCTCGTACGGCTGGTCCGATTCATTGGCCGTGATGTCGCCCGCGCAGGCGCAGGCGCTCGCCATGGTCGTCGAATTCCGCGGCGCGACCGAGGCCGTCGCGAAGTCGGCCTTGTTGTCGCCGGTGTCGGTGCACGCGGCGGCGAGGCGCTGGGTCGATTGCGCGGCGCTCGACGCCCCCGGGGCCACGCCGCTCCCTTTGAAGCAGGTCGCCGTGGTCCCATACCCCACGAAATCCAGGATCTTCGCGCCGCTGGGGCAGCCGCCGCTGAGCGCGGCGGTGGCGTTGACGAGGGCGATCTTGCCCGCCGAGGCGCTCATGTTCGTGGTGCCCGTCGCGTCGGACGCCGGCATGGCCATGCCGCTCGACCCGCCGGCCTGCTGCACCAGGTAATAACCGCCCGGCGCGAGGGTGCCGCTCAGGTTCGTCACGAGCCACGTCGTCCCTGTCGCGCTCGCATATTGCACCGACCAACCGGCGAGGTTCACCGAGGTGCCGCCGCGGTTGTGGAGCTCGATGAAATCATTCTTGTACGTGGCGCCGGAGTTCCCGCCGCCGCCGTAGATCTGGCTTATCACCACGGAGCTCGAGCAAGGAGCGGAGGTCGGCGGCGTGGCGGTGCCGAAGCCGACGCTCGAGGTATACGCCGCCGCGAGCGCCGTTCCATCGGTCCCCTTGGCCGTCGCGGCGACACGAACGCGGTACGTCGTGCCATAGGAGAGCGCCGGAGACGGGGTCCACGTGGCCACGGCGCCATTGCCGGACATCACGGGCAGCGCCGCGGCGAAGCCGAGGCAGGTGGCGAATCCATCGGTCGAGACCTGGACCGCGCCGGTGCAGGGTCCGACCGTGGTCTGCGCGGTGAGCGTGGCCGGATCCATGGCCCCGCTGAACGTGACCGCCACCGTGGAGGTCACCGGCGCGCCGGTCGCCGCGTCGGCAGGCGACGTTGCCACCACGGCCGGCGGCTGGCAAAGGCCGGCGGTGCAGAGGCCGCCGTGGCAATCGGCCGGTACGAGGCAGCTCTCGCCCACCCCGCAGGGCGGACACCCGGCGCCGCCGCAATCGACGTCCGTCTCGGACCCGTTCTCGACGCCGTCGGCGCAGCTCGCGGCCTTGCAAACCCCGGCCGCGCAAACGCCGCTCGGGCATTGCGCGCCGGCATTGCACTGGACGCACAGGCCAGCGCCGTTGCAGACCTTGCCGCCGCTCTGGTTGCACGCCGCGTCGAGGGCGAGCGGCGGGTTGGAAGGCGAACCGGCGGCGCAGACGTCGGCCGTGCATGCATTCCCGTCGACGGGCACGTCGCTGTCGTCGACCTCGGGCGAGGTGCCGCCGGAGCCGTCGCAGACCGTCTTCGTGCAATCGCCGGGCATCTGCGAGGGAAGGGGCGTCCCCGCGGCCGCATTGTCGACGCCGCACCCCCCCATCACGCAGGTGCGGGACTGGCACGTGGTGTCCGACCCCGGGCAATCGGCCGCGGTGAGGCACTCGACGCAGGCGCCGTTGCCATCGCAGATCGATCCGGCGTCGCCGCAGGCCGTGCCCGTCGCGACGGGCGGGTTCGAGCCAATGCCGCTGGTGCAGACGTCACTCGTACACGGGTTGCCGTCGACCGGCACGTCGCTGTTCTCGGCGACCGGGATCACCTCCCCTGCCCCGTCGCATTGCTGGACCACGCAATCGCCCGGCTTCTGCTCGGGCGTGGGCGTGCCGGCCGGTACGGGCGCGGCTGCGCACGCGCCGTCCTCGCAGATCGCTGCCTCGCACGGGTTCGCCGGGGGCGAGCAATCGTCGGCCTTCCGGCAGGACGCGCTGCCGCCCTGGCCGCCTTGGCCCGCTCCCCCGTCGCCGTCGGGAGGCGAACCCTCCGCGCACGCGCTGCCGAAGGCGGCGAGCGCTCCCAAGACCATCGCCCTGACAATCCTCTTCTTCATACCCTCGTCTTTCATGGAACCTTCGCGTCGACCTCGATCGCTCGCCCGGGTGGAAGCGACTCCCATCGCAACGAATCGCCGACGAGCGTCGAGATTCGCTTCGACCGCCCGCCGTCGAGGCGCATGAGATAGAGCCCAGGACCCTCGCCCGAGGTGCGCGTCGAAAAAAAAGCCAGAAGGCGGCCGTCGGGGCTGCAGGCGGGATAGCCATTTCGCCCCTGCCCCTGCGTGAGCCGCACCAGGTCCCCCCCACGCTCGCCCGACGCCACCAGATCGGTGTCCTTGCCGTTGCCCACGGCGAACACCACGCGCACGCCGTCCGGGTGATTGCAGAACGTCGGCGCCGAGGCGAAGAGGCCCTCGGGGGTGATGGGCTTGCCGTCCACGTAGATCCGCTGTCCATAACGGCCCTCGCCCGCGAAGGCCAGTTTGCCGCTCGGCGTGAAGGTTGGCCGCAACGCCATGCCGACGCCGGAGGCGGGCGTGAGGTGCTCGAAATCGGGCCCCGCGAACAACTTGATCGTGCCCTCCACCCCGATCGAGACCACGACCTGCGATCGATCCCGGGAGAACGCGAGCCCGTACACCGAACCTCGGACGGGCAGCGGGATCGTACGGCCGCTCGCGGCGCGGAGCTGATACTCGCCGTGGTCCACGCTGGACGACCAGAAAAGCTCCTCGTTTTTCCCGAACGCCGGCGCGAGCGCAATCGCCTCCGCGGGCGATACGGCCGCGGCGCCATGACCATCCGCGTCCATGGTGTACACCTGGCGGAGCTTGCCCGTGCCGGCGACGAACGCCAGGTGGCTCCCGAACCCGCCATTCTTGCCCGTCAATGCGCCGATCAAGAGGTCCACGAGCCGATGGGATTCGGCCCGGAGATCCCCCGCCGGCACGAGGAACCGTCGCGCGAAGACCGGCGTCGGGCCGCGCGCCACGAGGTACACGCGCCCGGTGATCTCCACGCGATCCTGCCCCTCCCCCCGGCGCGCGCTTACCTGGATCAGCGCTTCGACACGCTTGTTCGCCCAGGGCCGCACGTCCACCGCCGTCGCGAGGAGCGCCTCCTCCGGCGCCTCGCTCGCGGGCAAGAGCTCGAACTCCCCGCAGAGATCGAGGTCGCGGCGCGTCACGGCGTGCAGGGTCACGTCCTCGATGTCCGACGCGAGGGACGGGACGACCGCGACACGCGGGAGCGGGCGCGACGCGCCGGCCACGACCACGATCGTACCGAGCACGTCCCCCGCGTTCGGCGGGACGTCGACCGCGGGAGCGTCCGCGGCGCGGGCGAGCGAAGCGCCGGCAACGAGCAGCGCAGCGCCCACGGAGAGCCGATGGAGGGCGCGCATCAATCGCATCGCTCCGGCGTGCAGGTGAAGGTGAGCGAGATCCGGTGCTGGACGATGTTCGGGTAGTTCTCCGGCGGAGGGGGGATCTCCTTTCCCCTCGCGCCCTCGAGCGCGGCGCGCGCGGCGGCGTCGAACGCCGCGTGGCCGCTCGGCGTGATCACGTAATTCGTGACCGTGCGGCCGCTCGAGACCTCGATCGTGGCGGCGACGCGGTAGCGCGTGATCTCGTCGGGGCCGAGCCCCGAACCGGAGACCCGGAAGCGCTGGCTGAACCACACGCGGATCCGGTCCCGGTAGATGTCCACGGCGCGGGCCTCGAGCGGGTCCGTCTCGGTGCCGTCCGCAATGCCGTCTGCGTGTCCCTTCACGGGGACGTTGGCGAGCGGCGTCTCGGCAGAGTCGGGAATCGGCGTCTCGATTTGTTTTGCGAGCTCGGCGTCGGGGGGCGGAATCCGCGCCCCGGCGTCGGCCTCCGACACGTGCGGCGCCGGCCCGTCCTCGCCCCGGTTCGTGTCCTCCGCGGGGGAGGCCGCCGCCGCCGCTGCGCGCGCTTGCGGAACTTGCTTCACCCAGCGGTCCGGGAGCTTGGTGCGGTCCCACGTCCCCCCGAGCTTGAGCGCGGGCGCGAGATCGGGCGTGGGATCCACATCGACCGTCGGGCTCGGCTCGACCTCCTCGACATCGAGGACCGGCGCGGCGCCGGGCGACGCTGGACGCTCCGCGCACACGAGGAGCAGGGCGCCTCCATGGACGGCCACGGAGGCGCAGAGCGTGATCGCGAGGGAGCGAGCACGCAAACCCGGAACGGCCGCGGGAGGGAGCGCGCGCATACCCCTCAATCCGCAAGGTAAATGTCGACGCGACGATCGCGCGCCCACCCCTCCTCGTCGCCGCCCGACGCCTCGAGCTCGCCTCGGGACGAGGTTTGCAGGCGCGACGCCTCGACCCCTTTCTTGCCGAGGAAGCTCGCCACGCTGCTCGCGCGCTTGTGCCCGAGCCCGAAGTTGTATTCGGTCTCCCCGCGCGCGTCGGCGTGGCCCACGACGCGCATGCCTTTGCCGGCGAGGTTCCCGCTGGAAAAGCAGCGCGCGAGCGCGTCGAGCGACGACGCGGCGTCGGATTGAATGTACGAGGAGTCGAAGGCGAAATGCGCCTTGGGGATGTTGCCGCAAGCCTTCACGATGCGGTCGTCGATATGGACCGAGCTCGCGTCCGCGGCGGCGCTTCCCTTCGATGCGGACCCGCCCGCCGCCTGCGCGGTCGCGCCGGCCTCATTGCCGTCGCGACCGGACGCCGTCTTCGCCCGGCTCGCCGGATCCGAACCGCAGCCCGAAACGAACAGGGCAAGCGCCGCCGCGATCGAAACGACAAGAATGCAACGGGATCGATCTCGCATGAGCATACCTCCTGGGGCAGGAATTCATCCGGATGTCGAGCCGACCGCGCCCGGACGCCGGCCGGCGTTGAGCACGACCGTGCGCAGGTCATCGACATCAAAGGGTTTGTCGAACACCGCGAAGGCGCCGGCGGCCCGCGCGCGTGCGTGCGTGGCCGCGTCGCCGAACGCCGTCGTCAGCACGAAAGGCGTGCGCCACCCGACCTCGCGCATGGACGCGAGCACGTCGAGCCCGCTCTTGCCGGGCATGCGGATATCCGAGACGATCACGTCGGGCGGGCTCTCGTCGAGCGCGCCCTGCGATACCGCGCGCAAAAAATCGAGGAGCTGCGTCCCGTTCTCGATCTCGATCACCGTATGCCCGTCCTTGCGCAGGGCCTGCGCGAGGAAGAGGCGCACCTCCAGGTCGTCCTCGGCGAGGACCACGCGCAAGGGCTCTCGACGTCGCGGATCGTCTCCGCCAGCCGCGAGGTCCCACGCCGCGCTCGATGTGCGTCGCGCCATTGCGCTCGGGAATTGCAAGGGGCGCGCCAGGCGGATCCGCGCCGAAATCGACCGGGATCGGGAGCCGACCGCGCGCGGCGAGCGCCGTGTTTCGCGGCGCTGTTGCATTCTGCGACGGAGGCGCCTCAGTCGCTCGTGCCGTACCGCGCCAGCTTGCGGTACAGCGTGG
This sequence comes from Polyangium sorediatum, assembly GCF_029946465.1. Classification (NCBI taxonomy): domain Bacteria; kingdom Pseudomonadati; phylum Myxococcota; order Polyangiales; family Polyangiaceae; genus Polyangium; species Polyangium sorediatum. The sequence goes on along the minus strand of NZ_JARZHI010000005.1, from coordinate 101,179 downwards.
CGCGATCGAGCTTCAGGAGCTCCGCCGCCCGCGTCTTGTTGCCGCGCACCGCTTCGAGGACCCGCAGGATGTACCGGCGCTCCACGTCTTCGAGCGGCAAAAGCTCGGCGGGATCGTCCGTGGCCACCACCACGTGCTTGGCCTCGTGGGCGCGGATCTTCTCGGGCAGATCCTCCGCGCCAATCTGCTCGTACGTGGCGAGGGCGACGGCGCGCTCGATGCAATTGGAGAGCTCGCGGACGTTGCCCGGCCACGCATACCCCATGAGCTTGTCGGCCGCCGCGGGGGACAGCCCCGTGACGCGGCGCCCGGTCGTCGCGGCGAACTTCTCCACGAACCGCTGCGCGAGCAGCAAGATGTCCGTGCCGCGCGAGCGCAGCGGCGGCATCTCCACCTGGACGACGTGGATTCGATAATAGAGGTCCTCCCGGAATCGGCGCTCCTCCACGGCGGCTTCGAGATCCCGGTTCGTGGCCGACACGATGCGCACGTCCACGGCCACCTCGTCATCGCCACCGATGGGCCGCACGGTCCTCTCCTGCAGGGCCCGCAGGAGCTTCGGCTGCAGGCCGATCGGCATGTCGCCGATCTCGTCGAGGAAGAGGGTCCCCCCGTGCGCCTTTTGAAAGAGGCCCGTGCGCGCCGCGCGCGCATCGGTGAAGGCGCCGCGGACGTGGCCAAAGAGCTCACTTTCGAGCAACGCCTCGGGCATCGCCGCGCAGTTGATCGCGACGAACGGCCCGCTGCGCCGCGCACTGCGCCGATGCAGGGCGCGCGCCGCGAGCTCCTTGCCCGTGCCGCTCTCGCCCGTGATCAGCACCGACGTGTCGAGATCGGCCACCCGCTCGAGCAGGTCCGTCGCCCGCTTCATCGCCGCGCTCGCCCCGACCATCTCCTCGAACTCGCGCGCCTCCGCCGCCGCGCGCCTGAGCCGCCTCACCTCGTCGCGCAGCGCCCGATGCCGCACCGCCCGCTCCACCGCGATGCGCAGCACTTCCAGCTCGAAGGGTTTGGGGAGGAAATCGTACGCGCCCGCGCGGATGGCCGCGATCGCCGTGTCGAGGCTGCCGAACGCGGTGATCACGATGACGGGCACGTCCGGCCGCGTCCCCACGATCCGCTCGCACAGGGTGAGGCCGGTCATTCCCTTCATTTGCAGGTCGGCCACAACCACGTCGAAATCTTCGGTCGCGAGCAGGTCGAGCCCCTCCTCGCCGCTCGTCCGGTACGACGTGGAAAACCCGCGCTTCTTGAGCCCTGCGTCCAGCAGATCGCAGACGTCGGGCTCGTCGTCGATGATCAGGACACGCCCGGGGATGCTCGGCGGCACAAGGGCAGGTATACGCGAAACCGGCTGCCTTGGCCCGCCTCGCTGTCGACGCGGATGAACCCCTCGTGCTCCCGCACGATGCCATAGGAGACCGAGAGCCCGAGCCCGGTCCCCTCGCCCACGTCCTTGGTCGTGAAGAAGGGCTCGAAAATATGGGCCACGACGTCGGGCGGCATCCCCTCGCCCTCGTCGACGACCTCGATACAAGCGTACGTGGCCTCGTCCCCGCCGATGTCGCCGGGGGGCGCCGCGTGTTCTTCGTAAACCTTCACGCAGAGCCGCCCGCCCGCTTTCATGGCCTGGATGCCGTTGACCACCAGGTTCGTCAGCGCCTGCTGGATCTGCTCGGCGTCGGCGTCCGCCTCGATGGGCGCTTCGCCGGTCTCGATCTCGATCGACACCGTCCGCTTGTCGGCGAGCGGCTTGAGGAGCGACACGGTTCGCCGCGTGATGGCGCGGAGGTCGAGGCGCGACTTCTCGGCGCCTCGCCGGCGCGCAAAATCGAGGAGCTGGCGCACGATGCGGATGATGCGATCGGCTTGTTCGGCGATGGTGCGCGCGTTCCTCTCGACCTCCTCGGGGCTCGTCCCGTCCTCGCAGAGCATGCGCGCGCGGCCCGAAATGACCTGGAGCGGCGCCCCGAGCTCGTGCGCGATGCCCGCGCCGAGCTTGCCCACCGTCGCGAGGCGATCGGCGTGGCGGAGCTGCTCGAGCGCGCTGATCCGCGCGTCCGTCTCCCGCGCCGCGCGCGCGTTGGCCTCCGCGAGGCGGTCGCACATGAGGTTCATCTCGTGCGCGAGCTGGCCGATCTCGTCGCGCTGGGAGAGCGCGAGGCGCGCGGAGAGGTCGCCGGCGCCGACGCGGCGCGCCTGCGCGATGAGGCTCTGCATCGGCCGGCCGACGAACCATACGCCGAGCCCCGTGGCGATGAGCCCGCACACGAGCGCGACCGCGAGGTTCGCGAGGAACGTGTTGAACAGCGCCGTCCGCACGTATTGCTTCTCGCCCGCCAGCGACTCCGCGAGCTCGATGGCGCCGAGGGATCCGCCGCCCTCCGCGACCACGGGCACGAACGTGACGAGGTGCTCCTCGTGCACGTCGTCGAGGTGCGGGAGCCTGAGCACGACCTCCTCGCCCCGCGCGACGGAATCGAGCTCGGCGCGGGGCGCGGCGGGGGCGTCGGCGCTGTCCGCGGGCACGTCGAGCGAGACCCAGCGAATGCGGACATGGTTCTCGCGCTGGTTGGCGAGCTGCACGACGGCCCGGGCGCGCTCGCGCCCGTCGGCGTGAACCATCTCGGCGACGGCCGCGGCGAGGACACGGCCATAGACGTGCGAGTCGTGGCGAATGTCCGTCTCGAAGAGCGTGATCAGCCGCCGCACGCGGGTGTAGGCGTGCACGGCGACGACCGCGAAAACGCCCAGGATGAGGGCGATGGCGAGCTTGCGGGCGAGAATCACCGCGGGATCGTACCATGGCGCGGCCCCGCGCCCGCGTCCTCATCACCGCCCCGCAATCCAGCCGTCGAACGTCCCCTCCCCGCCTGCGCTCCCTGCGTCGACCTTGATCCACAGATTGAGGAACGCCGTCCCCGCCGTCCTTTCGGGATATTTCCGGTACGTCGCCGGCACCCGCGCCCCGAGCCCGTGGAACGTCACGATCCGCGTGCCCACCGGCAAAACGTCGAGCGCCGCCTCCACCCGCGCCGTGTCCTCGCGAAAGCGCGCCTCGGTCAGCGGAATCGCGTCGTCGAGCCGCCTCGCCTCGGGGAAGATGTTTTCCTCGAATGGGTTGCAAAAATAGTACGCCCGATACGCATCCCAATCGATATCGGCGAGCGTGCCCGGCCGCACCTCGGCGCGGCCTGCGAGCCCGAGCGCGTCGATCACCTCCCTCGCGGTCTCGACGAGGGCCGCGCGGTGCTCGATTCCATGGAACACCGCGTCGGTCGTGAGCGCGCCCGCAATGCAGAGCTTGCCCACGCCCGCGCCGACGTCGAGCACGGGGCCGCCTGCCTCGGCGAGAAGGCGGCTCACCTTGCGCGCGACGACGAGGGGGGTCCAGAAGCGCGACGAGACGCGCCGGATGGGCTCGGGGAAGAGCTGATCGAAGGCGCGATCGGAGACGGGGTGCCCCGCGCGGACATCGCCTACCATCTTGTGGAGATCGGCGTCGAGTCGGGGGCGCGTCATGCGAGGGTCAGAAGCCGGTATACCGCAGGAACGCGTCCGGCTTCTTGCCGCCGTACGAGCCGTTCCAGTAGCCCTTCTTGTAGTTCGCCTCGGCCACGCCCGTCGAGGTCTGCGAGCCGATGAACGTGCCCTGATCCGGGTCGAGCACGATACCGATGTGCCCCGGCCAGTGGACGAGATCACCGGCCTGGGGCTCGGTCACCTTCTGGAAGTAGGGCGAACTGCCGAAGTCGTTCGCCAGCATGTAAGGGAACTTCGGGTTCACCGAAGCCCGCAGCACCGCGACGACGAACTGGTTGCACTTCATCTCGGAGTACGAAATCTCCCGGCCTTGCATCTGCTCGTAGTTCCGGGCCACCTGCGCAATGTCGTATCCCATGGAAGAGTCCTCCCGCTTCGCGAAGAATGGCCGGGAGTTTACACACGCCTCGCCGAGATGAAAACCCCCTTTTGGTGAATTCTCAGGGCAAACGCGCACGGAGCAGCGCGGCAAGGGCCGGGGCCGCGTCGGGCAAGGGCCCGCGGCACGCACGACGCGCGGCGTCGAAGAGGACCTCGGGGCGCGATAACGCAACGCGCGCGTCCGCCTCGTCCGCGAGCCGAACGCCGAGGCCGAGCGCCTCGACGTCGAGGGCGAGGCGCACCGACTCGGGGCTCTCGTGCAGCGGAAAGACGGCGAGCGGCACGCCGGCGAGCGCGGCCTCGGCGAGCGTCGAATACCCGGCCTTCGCGAGGACGAGATCACAAGCGCCGAAATAACTCTGCGGGTCGGGCGTGATGGCAGGGAAATGGACGAGCGGGCCGCGCTGCGGCGAATCGGCGGCGTGGGAGGGCGCGAGGAGCCGAACGCCCGAGGCAGGCGCGGCGGCGGAGAGGACGTCGTAAAGGACGGCGTCGAGGCTGCCGCCGAGGCCGAGGCCGAGGAGAAGGTCCCCTTCGGCGACGCCGAGCTCGCGGCGAACCCTCGCGCGATCCCGGCGCGGGCGGCGCGCGAGGACGCCGTCGATGTCGTGCAGGGTCGAGAGGCCGGCGAGCGGCATTGCGCCGAGGCGAAGGCGATACCCGACGCGCGCGCGGGCATAGGCGTCCGCGAGAATCTCGTCGAGCTCGCTGCCGAATCGACCGGCGTACATGTCGAGCCAGGTGAAGTTCGAGCAAACGACGGCGGGCACGCCCGCGCGCTCCGCCGCGAGGATCGCGGCGGCAGGGACGTCGGCGACGACGAGCGCGGCGCCGAGGGACACGAGGCGCTCGGCCTCGATCGCGACGAGGCGCGGCAGATCCGCGCGCCACGCGGCGAGGGCCTCGCGGGAGCGGTCGAGGTCGAAGTCGAGGGCGCCCGCGCGCGGGGCGAGGCCGGGATCGAGCGAGGCGACCACGACGTCGACGGGCGCCGGGAGCAAGGGCAAGGCGGCGCGGATCATGGGCGCCGCGGCGCCGGCGCAGAGCGTGACGGAGGCGCCGTCCTCGGCGAGGCGCGACGCGAGCGCGAGCATGCGGGCGGCATGACCGAAGCCATGATCGGAGGCGTAGACGACGATACGAGCGGGAGGCGCCGCGGGCATGGCCCTCTGGTAGCGCAAATCGGCGCGGCGGGGACGGGCTTTGTGATAAGAGCAGACCTCATGCGCCTCTCCGACGTCCTCCCCGTGCTGGAATCGATCGCCCCTCTCCGGTTCGCCGAGGGCTGGGACAACGTGGGCTTGCTCGTCGGGGATCCGGCCGCGGAGGTCCGCGCGGCGCTGCTCTGCATCGATTACACGGCCGGCGTGGCGGCCGAGGCGCGGGAGAAGGGCGTCACGCTCGTGTATTCGTACCACCCGCCGATCTTCGAGGCGATGAAGCGGGTGGTCTCGCCGGGGCCGATCTTCGAGGCGATCCGGGACGGGATCGCCATTTACTCGCCGCACACGGCGCTCGACGTGGCCGAGGGCGGGACGAACGATTTCCTGGCCGACCTCCTCGGCCTCGGCCGCAGCCTGCCCGCGCGCCGGCCCATGCGCGCGGCGGGCGCGAAAAGCGGGCCGGCGCCGGAGGGCGAATCGCTCGGGCTCGGGCGTATCGGCGAGCTCGAAGCGGAGGTGCCGCGCGACGAGCTTTTGGAGCGCATCAAGCGGGGCCTCGGAATCGAGGCCTTGCTCGTGGCAGGGCCGACGACGGGGAAGGTGCGCACGGTGGCGGCGAGCGCAGGCGCCGCGGGCGCCATGGTCGAGGACGCGCTCTCCCAGGGGGCGGAGCTTTACCTGACGGGCGAAATGCGGCACCACGACGCGCTGCGGGCCGCGAAGCTCGGCATGACGGTCGTGTGCGCGCTGCATTCGAACAGCGAGCGGGCCGTGCTGCCGCGGATCCGGGAGCGAATCGCCGGCGCGCTGCCGGGGCTCTCGGTGTTCGTGAGCGGGGCGGATCGGGATCCGTTCGTTGTGCGGTGACATCGAAGCTCGCGCGCCTCGTCGGTCTCATCCTGGTGGTGTGAGTCCTAGGATGAATTCACGCTCTTTTGGGGCGGCGGCCCAGGCGTTATGCCTGGGCCATGACGACGAATCAAAGGCCCTTGGATTCTGGGTTTGGCGCGCAGACGACGGCGCGCGAGGTGATCGGCGACACGAGGCTCGAAGGAGCCATCGCCGTGGTCACGGGCGGATACGCGGGCATCGGGCTCGAGACCACACGCGCGCTCGTGGCCGCGGGCGCGACGGTGATCGTTCCGGCGCGAACACCCGACAAAGCGCGCGCCGCGCTCGCGGGCTTGGAGCGCGTGGAAGTCGAGCCCCTCGACCTCGGGGATCCGGCATCGGTGGACGCGTTCGCCGCGCGATTCTCGGCGTCCGGCCGCCCCGTCCACAGGCTCGTGAACAACGCGGGGATCATGGCGACGCCGCTCACGAGGGACACGCGCGGGTTCGAATCCCAGCTCGCCACGAACCACCTCGGCCACTTCCAGCTCACGCTGCGGCTCTGGCCCGCGCTGCAAAAGGCCCGGGGCGCGCGCGTCATCTCGTTGTCCTCGGGAGGGCACGCGTATTCCGGGGTCGACTTCGAGGATCCGTTTTTCGAGCGGCGGCCTTATGACAAATGGATCGCCTACGGCCAATCGAAGACGGCGAACGCGCTCTTCGCGCTCGCGCTCGACGCGCGCGGCGAGACCCATCGTGTCCGCGCGTTTTCGGTCCACCCGGGCGGCATCGTCACCGAGCTCATGCGACACATGTCCGACGAGGAGGTCCGCACGGCCGTCGACCATTTCAGCGCCGTATCGACCTTGAAGAGCGCGGAGCAGGGGGCCGCGACGAGCGTCTGGTGCGCGACGAGCCCACGGCTCGAAGGCATGGGCGGCGTCTATTGCGAGGACGTCGACATCGCCGCGCCGGTGCCCGCCGATTCCTCCGAGCGACGTGGCGTGCGGCCGTGGGCGATGGATCGGGACCTCGCCGAGCGGCTGTGGACGCAAAGCGAAACGTGGACCGGCGTGACGTTCACCACGTGACGCGCCGGAACAGCTTTTCCGCGCGCGTGGTGCTCTCGCCGGGGCGCGGCGAATAAAACGAGACGCGGAGCACGTGACCGTCGGGGTCGGCGTGCAGGAGCGTGACGTGCTCGAATTCGATCACGCCGACGTCCGGGAGGACGAACACCTTCAACCCTTCGGAGACCTCGGCCACGTCGTGTTCGCCCCAGAAGCGCGAAAACTCCGGGCTGACCTGGGAGAGCTCCGCCGCGAGCGCGTCGAATTCGGTCCGATCGGCGGCGCGCGCGGCGTCGAGGCGAAAGCTCGCCACGGCGCGCCGCGCGTCCTTTTCCCAGCCCGGCATGCGCGCGCGCCGCTCGGGGTTCATGAACATCGACCAGAGCCCATTGCGCTGCTCGACGGGGAGCGCGCCGAGGTCTCCGAAGAGGATCACCGCCGCCTCATTCCAGGCGAGAATGTCCCACCGGCTCGTGAAGACCATTGCCGGAAAGGGATACCCATCGAGCACCCGCTGGAGCGTGCCGCTCACCACGTCGGGTGGAATCGCCGGACGCGCGGCCGGCCTGCCGTGCGCGAGGTCAAAGAGGTGCGCGCGCTCCGTCGGCGAGAGGCGAAGGGCAAGCGCGAGCCGCTCCAGCAACGGCTCCGACACGTGGATGTCCCGCCCCTGTTCGAGCCAGGTGTACCAACTCACGCCGACGTCCGCGAGACGAGCGACCTCTTCACGACGGAGCCCCGGCGTACGCCGCCGCGCGCCCTCCGGCAAACCCACGTCCGCCGGGCGAAGGCGCGCGCGACGCGTGCGGAGGAATTGCGCGAGCTCGACGCGCCGTGGCAAACGTGGCGTATCCGTCACGAGGCGGCACCTTACGCGATTTGCTTCGAGCGCGCCTTCCGATGCTACGCGGCGGCCTGCTCCCAGGCGGCAGCCAAGGCGAGGATGCGCGCATTCTCGGGGACGTTCTCGACGAAGCTCCGGCGTAGCTCGGGGTCCTCGATCGTTGCGGCGCGCGAGAGCAAGAGGTCGCGCGTCTCGAACAGCATGGTCCGCGCGCGGGCGTGAGCGCCCGTCGCGTGCAGCGCTTCAACGTGGGTAAGGCACACGAAGAACTCGAAGGGTCCGCTCAAGCCGCTCGCGTCGCGCAGCGCCGCCGCCTCCTGGATCGCGACCAGCGCCTCGTCCGCGCGCCCCTGCTGGAGGAGCACCCTCGCGAGGTTCATCATCGCCTGCACGCGCCATGGAGTGGTGCCCGGGAGGAGCTCGCTCGCCGCGCGCGCTTCGCGCTCCGCCGCGTCGAGATCCCCGGAGCGCAGAAGGACGGAGGCCTGCGCCGCTCGGACGATGCCCAGCAAATACTGGTTGCTGGGCGCGTACTCGGAGTCCAGCACGCTCCGGAGCAGCGCGCGAGCATCGTCCAGGGCCCCCTGCTCCGCGAGCGCACAGGCCCAAACCCACCTTCCCCATACCGCATAGGTGGTTGCCTCCTCGTCCCCCTGGAGCACGTCGCGCACTTCCTGGACCGCGCGCGCGTACGCCCCGAGGCACAAGTAGCCCACGGCGACAAACAGGCGGGCCCACGCCATATGCTGCCGCTCGCCGACCTCCTCGTAGCTCGCCACGGCAGCTCTTGCAGCCTCCAGGGTTCCCCATCGATCTCCCTCGAAGTAACGCATCACGCTTCGAGCCTCGTAGAGCCTGCCCCAAACCGCAGGATCGTGCGCCGCGATGGAGCTGCTGAGCTGCTCCATCCGCGCCGCGCAGAGCTGGGCGAGGTCACGCACGCCCTGCTGAATCAAGGTTTCCCAGGCGAGCCCGAGGGCATTCATGATTTGCCGCAAGCTCTCCGGGTCCGGCTCCAGGTCGACGAGCGAAAGCACGTCGTCCCTGCGCACGTTGGACGCTTCGAGCGCATGCGCGCTCGCGAGCTTCCACGCCATGGCCGTGGTCCAGAGCGGCGTGCGCGGCGTGGTCAGGCGCAGGATCTCCTCCATGCCCATACCGACCGAAACCCAGCCCCCTCTCCACCCATATGCTTCGCAGCGGACGAACAGGAGCCATGCGCGCAGCTCACCCGAGGCTCCGCAGTCGAGGCCACGCTCTGCGCAGGCAATCGCTCCGCGCAGATCCTTGGCCTGGAGCATCTGCCGCGCCGCCGCGAGATACCATTCCGCCGCGCGCTCTGGACTCCTCCCCCGCTCGAAATGCTCGGCCAAGCGCAACGCGTCGCCCTCCCCCCATTGCACGAGCCACTCCCCCGCGAGCCGATGCCCGAGGGCGCGGTCGGACTCCGTCAGCATCGCATAAGCGCCCTCCCGCAGCAGCGAATGCCGAAACGAAGACTGCTCCTCTCCAGGAAATTGGCTCGTCTCGCTCTGCTGCAGGACTTCGCGCGTGACGAGCATGTCGAGCCAATCGTGCACACTCCGCGCCTCGGCGCCCCTGCCGAGGAGGTGCTCCACCCCGCCGCACCAGAAAACATCCCCGAACACGCTCGCCGCGCGCAGCACGCGCCGCGCGTCGGCCGGGAGCGCGGCGAGGCGCGCCTCGACCATGGCCAGCACGGTCTCCGGCAATTGCTCGGCGCGGTCCTCGGCGACCGCGCGGATCAGCTCTTCGAGGAAAAACGGATGCCCCGCGGCGCGCTTCACGATCTGCGCGATCGTCCGAGGATCGGCCGCGTCGCCGAGCGCGCTCCGGGCGAGCTCCTCGGCGGCCCGTGGCGTCAGCTCTCCGAGGCGAATCTCGGTCACCCCCCGCTCGGCCCATACCCTCGGAAAGACGTCATGCACCTCGGGTCGACCGAAGGCAGCCACGACGAGCGGCCTGCCCGCGAGGTCCCGGAGCGCCGCGTCGACGAGCTTCACCGAGGGAAGATCACCCCAATGCAGGTCTTCGAGGACGAGCAAGACCGGGTGCGCGCCACATTCGGCGGCCATGAATTGCCTCCAGGCCGCCTGAATCTGATCGGCCATGAGCCGCGCGTCGCGACGCGCGGCGCGGAGCTTCGCGCTCTCGGCGTCCGGGAAAGGCGTGCCCGTCATCTCGCCGAGAAATGCGGCCACGGAACGGACCTCGGGCTCGGCCACGTGGCGCGCGATCCGCTCGGTGAGCTTGCGCCTGCGCGCCTCGATCGGCTCGTGCCCCGCGATCGCCGCCGCATACCGCAACGCCGAACCGACCAGGGAAAACGCCGAGCCTTTGCTCATCGCATCACCACGCCCGACCCACACGTCGACCGCTCCCTGGCGCTGTCCGACGGCGCGGACGAACTCCTGGCGTAGGCGGGATTTGCCGATTCCGGGCGGCCCCGTCACGAGCGCCACGCGCGCGACACGCTCGCCGACGGCTTCGTCGAGCAGGTCGAGGAGCGCGCGCACCTCGCGTCCGCGCCCCACGAAGGGGCTCGGCTTTCCGAGCAACGTACGCGCAGCTTCGCTGATCGCCTCCTCGCGGTGGAGTTCGAACCCGTCCGGCCCGCGCACCACGACAAACCGTACGTCGAGCAGCCCCTGCGTCACCTCGTCGACGAGCACGCGGCGCCCCGCCGTGCGCAAGAACGCGGCGGCCCGATCGAGGACCTGCCCGACCGGCAGCTTTTCTTCGAGCTCGCCGAGGCCGGTGGCGACCGCAATCGGCGTATCCGGCGCGCGCAGCCGAAGCGAAAGGGCGCACCGCGCGGCCCGCGCCGCGGCATCCGAGGCGCTCGCGGCATTCATGAAGACCAAGAGCATCGAGCCGTCCGCCAGCCATTCGATCCGCGCGCCGAAGGGCGCTGCGGCCGATTCGAGCGCCTTTCGGCGCGCGCTCGTGTAGCTCGCGGCGAGCGTCTCGCCCATGGCCGCGGCCTCCTCGCTCGGCGGGCCCACGGCGACGATGCCGAGCAAGCGCTGCTCGCTCCGCGTCAGGGCTTCGGCGGGCGGCGCATCCGCCATCCACGACCACGCCTTGCCGGTGTCGAGGTGGGCGAGCGCCTCCGCGACCTCGCCGGCATCGGCGAGCCGATCGGCCGGATCCTTCGCGAGCATGCACGCGACCAGCGCTTCGAGGCGCACCGGCACCTCGGGCCGGAGATCCCGCAACAAGGGCGGTTCTTCGAGCAACACCTTCGCCAGAATGGCCATCACGTGCTCCCCGGCGAATGCAGGCCGCCCGGCCAGGCATTCGAAGAGGACGGCGCCGAGCGCAAACACATCGACGCGCGCGTCGAGCGAGGGGGCTCCACGCGCCTGCTCGGGCGCCATGTAGCTGGGGGTCCCGAGGACGACGCCCGTCCGGGTGAAGCGGGGCGAGAGCCCCATACGCGCGAGGCCGAAATCGAGCAATTTGACGTGTTCGAGCGCGCCGTCCACGAGGAAAACGTTGCTCGGCTTGATATCGCGGTGCACGACGCCGCGCGCATGCGCCGTCGCGAGCGCCTCGGCGACCGCGCGGATCGCGGAGACGCTCTCCGAAACCGTCAGCCTGCCGCGCAAAAGCCTCGCGCCGAGGTCCTCTCCGGCGAGCCATTCCATGGCGAGAAAGGGCTCGCCCGCGCTGGTGACGCCGTGCGTGACATACCGGACGATGCCCGGATGATCGAGCCCCGCGAGGACACGCGCTTCCCTCTCGAAGCGCGCGATATCGCGAGGCTCCTGGTCATGCAGCACCTTGATGGCCACCGGCCCGCTGGAGAGGCGGTCGTGCGCCTGGAAGACCGAGCCCATTCCCCCCGAGCCGGCCATCCGCTCGATGACGAACCGACCGTCGATGACGTCCCCCGGCCGCATGTGCACCCTCCGGCGCGGAAGAACCTAAGCCCGCGCGCGGGGCGTGGTCAGCGGCCCACGGTGACGCATGCGCGTCAGGACACCGAAAACGTGCGACCGGACGCAAGTCTCCCGCATCCACCGTTGCCCTCGCGTCTTCAAACGTCCCGACCCCCGCGCGTCATCGTGACGCGAGGGTCTCCAAACGTTCGAACACCCTCGCGTCACGCTCTCCTGGGGGTCTCCGAAGCTTCGAACACCCTCGCGTCACCGTGACCGGCGCCCGTTGAAACGCTCGAACACCCACGCGTCACCGTCTCCAGCGGCTCTCCCAACGTTCGAACACCCGCGCGTCACCGTGACGCGTGCCTGATCGAACGTTCGAACACCCTCGCGTCACGCTCTCCCGCGACCCTTCCAACGTTCGAACACCCGCGCGCGCCGAAACCTGCTCGTCCACCGCAGATGGGAGAATTCAGGCGACGGAGAGGGGAGACATCCCCTGGCGCAGCGGCTCGGTGCATTCCTCGGCATTCATAGGACGAAGCTTGCCGTCAGGCCGGAGGGGCCGATACCCTCCGCGCGGGAACTCCATGCGCCGTGGTGTCTTCACCTCGTTCCTGCTGCCGCTGCCCCTTCTCCTCTTCTGCGCCTCGCCCGCGCATGCGCTGGAGTTCCGGGTCTGCGTCAAGCCGCCGGACGTCCCGCCCGGCATGACGGTGTGGGCCTATGAGAATGGGTCGGCACAGGTGTGGACGACGCGCAGCCGGGTGGAGTTCACGCGGAAGGTCGAGGGGCGCGCCACCTTCATCTACGACCCCCATGCGCCGCCAGAGAGCGTCCGTGTCCTACCGATCCCGTACAACTTGCTGAAATGCCCGCCGCCGCCGCCGCGACCGAAGCCGGCGCCGGCGAAGGAGCCGCCGAAGGAGAAAAAAGCGGACGACGGGAGCGCGAGCAAAGCGCCTGGCGAGCGCGGCGGGGACGAGGACAGCGTCGAGAAGCGCGTCGAGAAGCATCACGTCCCGCAGCCAAAGGAGGGCCCGCCGCCGCCGCGTGCTTCGGCCCCGGCCAAGCAGAAGGATCCGGTCTTGCCGCGGGAAGGCGTCTTATCGAGCGAGCCGATCCTCCCGCAGCGAGAGGCGAAGTGGGAGGACAAGGAGCACGGGCTCGTGGATCGAGGCGGCGCGCTCCCGCAGCTCGTGGACACGGCGGACCGGAAGCCGCTCAGCGTCACGTCGTGCGAGCAGACGCAGGAAGGTTGCCCGGCGCGGCCGAAGAAGACGCGGGCGGGGGCGATCCTGGAGCAGGTGGTGATCGCGGGGGCGATCTTCAACCTGCAAATGAACGAGGACCTCCATCGGGCCGACGGCAAGGAATACGGGATCGTCGGCGGGATGAATGCCGACGGGCCAAACGACCCGAGGCTTCAGGCGGCGGCCGCGGCGGTGATGTTCTCGCCGGTCGCGATGGCGCTGGGGAACAAGTTCATGAAGGCGGCGGCCGAGGCGAGCAAGGCGGGGGAGAAGCTCGTTCTCAAGGACGTGCGTGAGCTGTCGGAGGATGCGGCGGAGTACCTGGCGAAGGAGTATGGAGAGGCGCTGACGCAGGCGCTCGCGGAGGCGGGGGTGATCGGGCCGTTCCGGGTGATGCAGAAGTTCACGCTGGGGTATGAGCGGGCCTGGCAGGCACACCATATCTACGAGGTCAAGAAGATGATGGAGATCGGCCTCGATGCGCTGGATGGGCCAGCCGTGATCCTTTCGAGCGAGGCGCACACCGTGGTGACGAACACATTAAAGGAATTCACGGCACATATCCCAGGAGATAAGCGGAAGTTGTTGTGGGAGGCATACAAGAAAGCCTACGCCGTCGAGCACCCCCACTGGCTCAAGGCGATCGCTCATTATTTCGGGGAGTAAGTCGGGCACCGCCGAGGGGACAGGAACAACGATGAGGACCAAGGCACGCATTCTTTTTTATGGCCATCGTATCCCAGGGGGAGAGCAGACGGTGCTCTCTCCGGCGGGCTGCGGGCCTGACGTCGTCACCGTATACGACCACAAGGCCATGAATCAGATCCTGGTCAAAGTCATCCTGGACGCGGAGGACTCCCGCCTGCCGCTCCTGCAAAAGCTCCTCCTCGCGTACAAGCTCGACTGGCAAGAGCACCGCTGGGACGAATACACGGACGAGGAATATGATGCCGCGCCCTTGATCGTCATGCAGGCGCTTGCGGACAACCACGTCATCGGAGGCCCCCGCTTCTACACCGAGTACGATCTCTCCAATGCCTGCCCGGCGTGCGGCGCGGGGATGCGGCAGACCGGTGCTTACATGCTCGACGGCGCAGGTCCAAGCATGGTGGGGCTCGGCCAGTATCGCGCCGTGTCCAGCTACAGCGAGATCATCGTCGATCCGCCGCTCGCCGAGGCGCTCGCGCGCGCCCATCTCACCGGGCTCTCCCTCCGGAGCGTGCACGCGTACCAGCCGAACGAGGCGCTGATCGAGCTCATCTGGAAGCAGATGTGGGCGTCGCACACCCTGCCCCCATTGTCGCCGCGCTCGACCGGGATCGACTTCGAGAGCGCGTGCAAGACCTGCAAGCGCGGCAAGATCGACACGACGAGCCCCGAGCGTTTCGTCTACCGCGCCCGGGACCTCGAAGGGGCAAAGGACGTGAACCGCATGTGGGAGCATTTCGGGTACGTTCGATGGAACGGTGACCTGAAGACGGCCGTCTTGTGGCAACCGTACTTCGTCGTCACCCCCAAGGTCTGGCGCATCTTCAAGGACGCAGGCGTGACCGGGTTCCAGTGGCTGCCCATCCGCGTCGTCGAGGACTGACGCGGCCGAATGTCGGGCGCATCCGCTGCCGCTTCCGCTCCGGTTTCCGCCGCCGCTTTCGCTTTGCGTCGAGGGTTGTTGATCCGCGGAGCTTGCGCCGTCACTTGTCGGAACGCTTCGGCTCCGGCATGGGCGTTTTCGTGAAGGGGTTGAGGCGTGGTCCCGGCGGCAGCTCCTCGGGGGGAAGCTCGGGCGAGCCGGGCCAGGTGATGCCTACCTCTTGCAGGCGCCGTTGAATGGCGAGCAGTTGCTTCGGATCGGGCGGCTTGGCGAGGAGCGTCGCGAGCTCGTCGGTCGTGAATTCCGTGGGGCCCTGCAATCGCCGATCGACCACTGCGTCGATGATCGCGTGGATGGGTGCGTCGGTCGTTCGGGCGCGCTCTGCTGCTTTCGCGGCAAGTTCCCCAAGTAAGCAGAAGGGGAGGCGACCGTTTTGGAGCATGCCCCAGGGGACGAGTCGCTCGGCGCCCGGGCCTTTCGGGTCGTCGAAGAGCGTGCCCCCGACACGATCGCCATAGAGCCAAAAGCCGATGCTCGCTAGCTTCTCCAAATGGTTTCCATCGCTGAGCATGCTGGTGGCTATCACGAGCGCGGGCTCCAGCTCGGCGGGAAGGCCCGGCACGGCCCCGCGCACGTCCTCAGGGCCGTGGGTTATCGCGTCGCGTGGCAGCTTGAACCGCTCGACCGGACCCCACCCGAGCTCGTACGCGAGACCGACGACGCCCGCCTCGGTCCAGGCCACGATATCTTCGTCGCCACATCCGCTGTCGGTCCGCAGGGCTCCTCGATGCACGTCTCCCGTCCAGGTCGAGTAGTCGCAGACGGGAAACCACAGACCGCTCCCCAGTCTTTCCACGCGGGCTTCCACGTAGGCGCGCAGCGCGGCGCGCACGATGGAGTCGCGGTCAAAGGCGAGGCGTCCGCGGGGATGGTTGCGTAGGACCATGTGCCTCGCCTAGACCAGGTTTGTCCGGGCGTCAACGTGTGCGCGTCACGGCGTGTAGGATTTCGCGGCGTTGACCCGTTTTACCTCCTCGACCGGCGGGTTGGTGTTCGAGAGATACCGGTTGAGCTTCTGAGATATGACCGCGGCGTTCTTGTTCGAGTTCGTGCCCCAGTCGCAACTGCGCTGGTCCTTCCTGGGCACGACGTGGTTCACCTCTGCGCTCGCGCCCGGGTCAAAGGGCGCCTGGTCAGCGGCTGGATCGTGGAGCACGAGCGGCTCCTCGCACTCTGCGGACACTTCCTCGCAGTTCGCGTTGTACACGGTGCAAGTCCACTTGAAGCCCGCGAGATCGGAGTGGATCTCGCCGCCATGCGCTTTGCGGTTGACCTGGAGGATATACCTGTGCTGCAAGAGCGGCTTGCCATCGGCGCCGAGCACGCCGCTGTCACAGTTGTTGAACTTATGCCCCGGTCCGACCGTGGGCGGCTCGGGCAAGTCGCGATACGGCCCGCTCACCTCCACCGGCACCCCGTCGACCTCGACGAGCGGCGTTTGTCGCGGCGCATTGTCAAAGAAGATCCAGGTCCTGTTCGCCACATCCGAGCCAATTTGGAGCCAGTAGTTCCCTACGCCGTCAGGCTGGCACTTGTACCCCCTGTCGTACGGTGCATTTCCCGATACCTCGCCAATCAGCGCGGCATCTTCACACGCTTTCTCCCACGTCTTGTACCAGCAATCGAACGTGTTTGCCTCGGACACGTAGCAAGCATCCCCAAACGCGGCGACGTACTTGGCGCGCAGCGCCGCGTTCATCCGATCGCCGACGAGCTGGATGCGGTAACGCACGCACGGATCGGGCATCGTCGCCGCACATTCGGCCTTCGTGTCGGTCGGGGTGTCGGCTGGAGCCGGGCACGACTTGAGAGGTCCCGGATCGAGAGGCGACCCGCACGCGCCCGTCATCCATGCCCCACCGAAGCCCCACACCAGGACGCCCCGCATAGCCGAGCGGAGTCTCGTCCTTGCTTGCACGGTGTACTGAATCGCAGGACCATCGGCTGGGGGGCAACGGAAAACCAGCCAGGGGGCTCACGATGCGCCCGGGAACCGGGCGTCCCATGATGGTAACCGGGTCGGCGGGAGCCGCGGGAGCGGTCCCCAAACAGGTCCCGCTTGCCGCTTGCCGCTTCCGCTCCCGCTCCCCCTGCCGCTCCCACTCCCGCCTCCGCTCCCCGCGTGCGCCTTCCGCCGTCCGCGCTACGCTCGCCCCGCGATGATTGGCTCCGCGGTCACGGCCGTGCTCGGCCCGACGAACACCGGCAAAACGCACCGGGCCGTCGAGCGCATGCTGGAGCATGAGTCCGGGATGATCGGCCTGCCGCTCCGGCTCCTCGCGCGCGAGGTGTACGATCGCATCACCGCGCGCCTCGGCGAGCAGCGTGTCGCGCTCGTGACGGGCGAGGAGAAGCGCATCCCGCGCGGCGCGCAGTATTGGGTCTGCACGGTCGAGGCCATGCCGCGGAACCTCGACGTCGAGTTCGTCGCGGTCGACGAGATCCAGATCGCCGCGCATCCGCAGCGCGGGCACGTGTTCACCGAGCGCCTGCTCGATGCCCGCGGCACGAAGGAGACCTGGTTCATGGGGGCCGCGTCGATGCAGCCCCTGATCGCCGAGCTTTTGCCCGCGGCGCGAATTCAAACGTTCCCGCGGCTCAGCCGGCTCGCGTTCGCGGGGGCCGAGAAGCTCGCGCGGCTGCCGCAGAGGAGCGCGATCGTCGCGTTTTCCATGCAGGAGGTCTACGAGGTGGCCGAGCGGCTGCGGGCCACGCGCGGCGGCGCGGCCGTGGTGCTCGGGGCGCTCTCGCCGCGCACACGTAATGCGCAGGTGGCCATGTTTCAGTCGGGCGAGGTCGAGTACATCGTCGCGACCGACGCCATCGGGATGGGGCTGAACCTCGACGTGAAACACGTGGCGTTCGCGGCGCTGCGCAAGTTCGACGGCCGCGACGTGCGGGACCTCGAAGCCGCGGAGATCGGGCAAATCGCCGGGCGCGCCGGGCGCTACACGAGTGATGGATCGTTCGGCACCCTCGCGCCCCTCACGCTGCCGCAGGGCCTCGCGAACGCCGTGGAGGGGCACCGGTTCCCCGCGGTGCGGCGGCTCGTCTGGCGGAACGCCGATCTCGATACGAGCTCGATCGACGGCCTGCTCGCCTCGCTCAGGCGCTCGCCGGGGCGGCGCTCACTCTTGCTGCAGGAGAGCGCCGAGGACGCGGCGGCGCTCGCGCGAATGGCCCAGGACCCGGCGATCCGGGCGCGGGCGCAGGGGCGGGAGGCGGTCGAGCTGCTTTGGGAGGTCTGTCGGATCCCCGATTACCGCAAGCTGCTCTTCGAATCCCACGTCGCGCTGCTCGCGGAGATTTTTGCCCACCTCGCGGGGCCACGGGCGTGGCTCGACGAGGCGTGGATGGATGAGCGCGTGCGGGAGATCGATGAGCCGGCCGGGGACATCGATACGCTCATCGCGCGCATCTCGGCCATCCGGACGTGGACGTACGTGTCGCACCAAGGCCGCTGGGTGAAGGATCCGGCGACGTGGCAGGAGCGGACCGCGGCGATCGAGGATCGGCTGAGCGACGCGCTGCACGAGCGGCTGGTGCAGCGGTTCGTCGAAAAGAGCGGCGGCGGGAGCAAGGCGCGGTCGCCGGGCAATACGCGCAAGGCGCCGCCGACGCGGGCAGAGCTTCGCGCGATGGACAAGGCGAATCCATTTGGAAAGCTCGCGGCGCTCCGGGCGCCGCAGGCACGCGAGGCAGACGGCGCGTCCTCGGACGAGGCGCGCTGGGTGGAGGCGGTCGTCGCGGCGCGGCACGTGTCGATCGAGGTGGATGCGTCGGGGCGCATCACGTTCGAGGACGGGCGCGAGCTCGGGCGGCTCGTGCGGGGATCGAGCCTGCTTTTGCCGGACGTGAAGCTCGCGCCCGTGCTGGAGCTCGGCGCGGGGGCGCAGACGCGCATCACGCGGCGGCTCGTGGCGTTCGCGCGAGACCTCGTGGAGGAGCTCTGTGCGCCGCTGCGGGCGCACGCGCCGCGCGGGCTCGGGGCCGCGGCGCGCGGGATCCTTTATCAGCTCGAACAGGGGCTCGGGACGGCGCGGGCCGAGGACGCAGCGGCGCAGATCGCCGAGCTCGCGCTGGAGGACCGAGACAAACTCGCGGCGGCGGGCATCGTGGTGGGCGCGCGGGTGCTCTATGTGCCGGCGATGCTCAAGGGCGGGGCACTTTTGCGGCGCAGCGCGCTCGTTTCGGCATTCGCAGGGGCGAAGGCGCCACAAGCGCCGGGGCCGAGCGTGGTGTCGGTGCCGGTCACGCGCCCCGCGGACGCGCCGCTCCATACGGCCCTGGGATATCCGGTCTTCGGGCCTCGCGCGGTGCGGGCAGACGTGGTCGAAAAGGTGCTCGCGGCGATCGAGGCGGAGGGGGGCCTTCCGCCGGCGGGAAGGCTCGCGGGATGGCTCGGGTGCCCGGCGAAAGAAGCGGCGAAGGTGGGCGCGGCGATCCTGGGCGAGGCGCGCGGCGAGGCGCAGGCCGCCCCGGCGCCCGCGGTTGCGACGAAAGTGTAATTCGAGCGAAAACGTGCCGAGGATCGGGAAGCCGCCTTGTGGTACGGGGCGTTCGCATTTATAGTCCGGTGCCTGCTTATTTCCTTCGTTGAGGTTCGGCGCATGCGTGACGCGTGGATGCGTACGGATTTGCTTTTGTGCGGCGTCGTGGGGATGGCCGTGGGCTGCTCCCAGGAGGACTGCGCCACGGCCACGGGCGATACCACGTTCGTCGACGTGGGCGGCTCCGGCGGCGGCCAGGCCAGTCCCCCCGTGCCCCACGAGACCTTCGATACGCCGTGAAAGGGAGAACGACCATGACGAATCGATTGCATTTCGCATCTCTGGCTGCCTTGCTCGCCGCGCTGCCGATCGCGGGCTGCGGGGGTTCGAACGCCACGGCGGACTGCGGGACGTACGCGAACGCGCCCAAAAACGCGAGCAGCGTGGTCTACGTGTCCGCGACCTGCGGCGCGCGGGACGGGGACGGCTCGAGCGAGCGGCCCTTCGCGTCGATCCAGCAGGGCATCGACGCCTCGGCCCAGGGCGGCGCGGTGCTCGTCGACGCCGGGACGTACGCGGAGAACCTGAGCATCACGAAGACGTTGGACGTGCTCGGCGCGAACACGGAAGGCGAGCCGGAGAATGCGAGCATCATCGTGCAAGCGCCCTCGCCGTACGCGATCACGGTGGAGGCCGAGGGCGTGGCCCTGCGCGGGATCATCGTGCAAAGGCCCGAAGGCGCGGGGATCTGGGTGCGGAAGAATGGCAGCGCCGCGATCCAGGCCTCACGCATCGAGGGCGCGGTCGCGGTGAACGAGGACGGCCACGGGGTGATGGCGTCGGACAACGCCAGCATCATCGTCCAGCGGACGATCATCGTGCAATCCGAGGGCGCGGGTGTACACGTCAATGCGGCGTCGGCGCAGGTCGAGCGCAGCATCATCGTGCAGAGCGGCGCCCTCGCGGGGATCTGGGTGCAAAACGCGCGCGACGAGGTGTCGCTCGTCGGAAACGAGATCCGCGAGAATGTCTCGGCGGGCATCTCGATCCTCGGCTCGCGCGCCATCATCGTGCAGAACCAGGTGAAACACACGAAGAGCCGCGCCCCCGGAGGGGTGGCGGATGGCATCCGGGTGCTCGGCGACGGCGTGATGGGCGAATCCTACGTGGAGATCGGCGGCGAGTTTCCCGAGAGCACGAACATGATCGAGGGCAACGACCGGGCCGGGATCGTGTTCTCGGGCGAGCGCGTGCGCGGGATCATCGTGCAAAACGATGTAATCGGCAATGCCGACGACACCACGCGCGGCGCGGGGATCTGGGTGCAATCGAAGGCCGGCACCGCGCCGAACGACGACCAGAGCGTGGGCATCCGGATCGAGCAGAACCGGATCGAGGCGAACCATTTCCTCGGGATTGGCGTGACGTCCGGGGCCCGCGCGATCATCGTGCAGAACCAGAGCATCAACGGGACGATCGCGGGGGATATCAAGGTGAACGGGGTCCCCGTCAAGATCGGCGACGGGCTCGGCGTGTACGCCGGCGCGAGCGCGCACGTCGACCTCAACACGTTCGCGGGCAACGCGCGCGTGGGCGCGCTCTTCGACGGGTCCGCGTCGACCTGCGTCTTGACGAACAACACGTTCGAGAAGAACACCTCGGGCGCCATCATCGTGCAGAACGTGAACGGAGCGTTCGATTACGGGGACAACAAGGGCGATATTTCCGTCGACCCTCCGGTGATCCCCATCCTCAGCGACCCCTCCGAGCTCTGAGCCCACCCCGGCGGGCGCCGTCGACGACGCGCGCCCGCCTCCCCTCGCGATCAACCCGATAACGATGCGGCGAGCGCCCGCGTCTCCTCGGCGAGCTTGTTCATGTTCGCCGATTCGAAGATGGAAATGCTCTCGTCGAGGAAACGGCTCGCCTCGGCGCGCGCGGCTTCGTCGCCCTTCGCGCGCGCGTGGAGCACTCGCGCCATCGTGCGGCGCGCCGTTCCCCGCATGTAAGGCGAGCTGACGCGGTCGGCGAGCTCGATGCAGCGCTCGGCGTGCCCCTTCGCCGCGTCGAGCTCGCCCGTGACGAGGTGGCATTCGGCGAGCGCGCGGTGCGCCTCGGCGAGGCCGCGCAAGGAGCCGAGGCGCTCGTGCAGCACCTCGGCCCGCGAGAGCGTGCGAATGGCCGCGCGGGCGTCGCCGCGCGCGAGCTCGAGCTCGCCGACGTTGCTCAGGATGATCGAGCGGTGCTGGACGAGGTCCCAGCGCTCGGTTTGTTCGAGCGCCTCCCGCCAGGTGGACTCGGCCAGATCGAGGCGGCCGCGGAAGTAATGGAGCGCCGCGAGCCCATTGTAGGCGTCGACGGCCTCGACGGGCGCGTTCGCCGCGATGGCGCGATCGATGGCCCGCTGGTAGGTCGGTTCGCCCTCGTCATACCGGCCCGTGTGCAGATATCCGTTGCCGAGGACGCGGTAGGCCGAGGAGAGGGCGCGCTCCCATTCCTGCGTGCGCGCGGCGGCGTCGCCTTTTTCGTGGGATTCGAGCACGCGGCGGAGGTGGTCGGCAGAGGCGCGATGATCGCCGAGGTGAACGCTCGCCCCCATCGCGCCCGTGAGCGCGCGGAGCGCGAGCAAGCTCTCGTCCTCGCCGAGCCATTGTTCGGCGAGGACAAACGATTCCCGCGCGTCGGCATACCGGCTGAGGTGCTGGAGCGCCCAGCCCTTTTCGATGGCGACGCGGGCCTTTTCGTCGGCGTGGTCGCCGAGGCCTCCGGCGCGGGCGAGCGCGTCGTCGGCGACCTCGATGGCGCGCGCGAGGCTGCCCGCGAGCACGAGCTCGTGCGCGAGGCAACCCGCGAGGGAGAGCAGCTCGCCGAGCCGCGCGGGCGCGTCCATGGCCGAGGCGGGCATTTCGAGGAGGATCTCGCGGGACGCTTCGAGCATCCGCACGGCCTCCTCGATCGCGTGGGTGCGCATGGCGCGCTCGGCGGCGCGGCGCTTGTACGGCAGGGCGAGGGCGAGCTCGCCGGCCTCGCGAAAATGGTGGCCGATGAGGTCGTCGTGCGGGCCGGGGGAGCCGCCCGTGGCGCGTTCGAGCCAGAGCGCCGCGGCCCGGTGGAGCGCGCGGCGCCGCGCCTTGGGCACGCGCCGCTGCGCGACCTCCTGCAAGGCCGCCTGCGTGAAGGCATAATCGAGCTCGCCGGCCAGCATCGCGTCGCGGCGCTGTGCGAAGATGCCGCGGCGCACGAGATCGGCGAGCGAGCGCGGCTCGAAGCGCCCTTCGAGCAGCTCGCCGAGCAGCGAGGGCCAGAACCTCCGGCCCGCGACGGCCGCGGCCTCGACGGCCTCGCTGAGCCGCGGTTCGAGCCGATCGAGGCGGCCGAGGAGGAGCTGTTCGAGCGTCTCGGGCAGGCGCACGCTCGCCGCCCGCGACGAGGAGAGCCGCCACGTGCCCTCGCCGACGACGAGCACGCCCTCGTCGACGAGCTGGTGCACGGTCTCCTCGACGATCAGCGGCACGCCGCCCGCGAGCGCCGCGATCTGCCGCACGAGCCCCGCAGGCACGTCGATGAGCGCGCGGAGGACGTGCCGGAGGAGGGCCTCGCACGCCTCGTGTTCGAGCGGCTCGACGGGGATCGTGACGACACCCGAGGCATCCCGCAAAAACGAGAGATCCGGCGCGGCGGTGCCCTCGGCGCGGCTCACGAGGACGAAGAGCGCGGGCACGCCCGCGAGGCGCTCGATGACGTGGCCGAGGAGCGCCTTCGTGGTGGCCGTGGCCCACTCGAAATCTTCGAGCAAGAAGAGCAGCGGCGTGCGCGTCGCGAGCCTGCGGTAGGCCTCGGCGACGGCGTCGAAGAGGACTTTTTTCTGGGCCTCGTCGCCGGCGACGGCGTCCCGCTCGGCGCTCGCGTCGCCGCCGCCGCCCACGCCGAGGAGCTCGCCGAGCCTGCGGCCGAGCTCGATCTCGGCCTCGCCGAGCGTCGTGGGATCGACGGCGCAGTAGCGGCGGAGGTAATGGTCGAGCTTGGCGCGGACCTGCTCGGGGCCGTCGTCGTCGACGACACGCGCGCGGTGGCGGATGGCCTGGAGAAACGGCTCGTACGGGACGCCTTGCCCCGCCGGGGTCGAGCGGCCCATCTCGAAGTAGTACGTCTCGCCCTCGCGCTCTTCGAGCTCCTCGACGAGGGCCATGCAGAGCCGGCTCTTGCCGACGCCCGCAGGCCCCGTGACGACGAGGACCTCGGGCTGTCGCTCCATGTGGGCCCGCGCGAGGACGGCGCGCAAGACGGAGAGCTCTTCGTCGCGCCCGATGAGCGAGATGCGGACGCCATGGATCTCGTTCGTGCCGAGGTACGCGGTTGATTTCTTCGACACGACGCGACGGCCGGGGACCTCGGCGCCCGCGCTCGTGGTTTCGTAGAGGCCACGGACGCGGCGCAAGACGGCGTGCGTCGCGACAATCTCGCCGGATGATGCGGCGCGCGCGAGGCTACGCGCTTCGAAGACCGGCGCGCCCGAGACGAAGGGTACGCCGCTGCCACGCGGCTGCGTGGAGACGACGCGGCCGGCGTCGATGCCGAGGCGCACGCCGAGACGAAACGAGGGCGGGAACGTGGGGTCGGAGGAGAGCGCGCCGAGGGCCGCGCGCAGCGAGAGGGCAGCGTCGAGGGCGCGCTCGGCGTCGTTCTCGGCGGCGCCCTCGGGCCCGAAGAGGCAAAGCGCGCGATCGGTAAAAGGGCCGATGGGCTCGCCGCCGTGACGCGCGAGGACCTGTTCGAGGCGCGCGCCGACGACGGCGAGGCAATCGAGGTGCTCTTCCAGATCGACCGAGGCGTCGAGCGCGCCGAGCGAGAGGTCGACGTAGAGGACCGTGGCGCTGCGGACCGAGCGCGCGTCCTTGGCCTCGCGAGGCGCCCACGCGCCCGAGCCGACGGCCGTGGGGAAGGGCCGCGACGCGTCAGAGAGGAGCGAGGTCACGCCCGGCAGGGGCCCGAGGGTCCCGTCGGCGCCGACGACGATCGTCTCGGAGAGCTCGATCGGCGCAGGCGACGGCGCGCTCGGGGCGCGATCGGCGAGGGTCGCCGCGCCCGCGCCGAAGGCTCGGAGCTCGCGGAGCAGCTCGTGCGTGAAGTGCTCGACGGTCTGGTAACGCTCGCCGGGGTGATTCCGGAGCGCACGGCCGATGACGGCGTCGATGCCCGCGGAGAGGCCGAGGTCGGGGCGGAGGCGCGAAGGCAAGGTCAGGGTGCCTTCGAGGCGGACGGCGAAGAGGCGGGCGAGGCCGCCGGACTCGTCGAAGGGCCGCGCGCCCGTGAGCAGCTCGCAGGCCATGATGCCGAGCGCATAGATGTCGGCGCGCCCGTCGATGTCGTTCGCCTCGATCTGCTCGGGTGCCATGTACGCGGGCGTGCCGCTCACCTGGCCGTCGACCGCGAGCTCCGGGCCACCCTCGAGGCCAAACGCCTTGGCCACGCCGAAGTCGACGACCTTCACGAAACACGCGTCCCCCGCGAGGGTCGTGAGCAGGACGTTGCCAGGCTTGAGATCCCGATGGACGATCCCGCTGCGGTGGGCCTCGGCGACGGCGCTGCCGACCTGGGCCATCACGTGGCCGACGAGCGAGGGTTCGAGGCGTCCCACGCGGCGCAGGCGCTCGTCGAGCGACTCGCCGCGCACGTACTCCATGACGATGTAGTGGAGCTCGGCCGAGGCGCTGCCGAAGGCGTGGACGACGACGACGTTCGGGTGGCTCAGGCGGGCGAGCAGGCGCGCTTCGCGGCGGAAGCGCGCGTCGGTCTCGAGGAGCGTGGAGAGCTCGGGGCGCAGGATCTTGATCGCGACGAACCGGTCGAGGGCGAGATCACTCGCGAGCAGGACCTCCCCCATCCCACCGGCGCCGAGGCGCTTGATGATCTGGTACTTCTGCCCGAGGACCGTGCCGGGGGTGAGTTTTGCCGTGTCGATGACGCCCCTCGCGAGCCCCGCGAGACCATCCCCCGATCCCCGTGGGCTGTTGCCGCTCGTCGTACCATACCGGCGCGCGCGGCGTCACGCGGGTCCTTTCGCGCGAGGGCGAGCGGCTCACTGAAAGAGAAACGAATGCCAGTACGCGAGGACCTCGCGGACGATGAACCACGGCTCTTTCAAGAGGCGCCGGCTCATGCGCGCGGGCACCGTGTACACCGCCACGCCCGCGCGCTCGAAGAGCATCTTCACGCGCGGCTCGTGATAATAATGCGTCACCGCGATCGCCCGCGAAAACCCGTGGCGGCGCATCAAGAGCGCCCCGTTCCGCGCCGTCCACGAGGACGTGACGCCCTCTTCGTCGAGGATCACGGAGGCCTCCGGCACGCCCGCCGCGACAGCACGCGCGCGCATCACCGCGGGCTCCGAAATCCCATTGTGCTCGTCGATGGCGCCGCTCATCACGATCGCCCGCACGAGGCCCTGCTGGTGCAGCCAAATCGCCTCGTCCACACGATCCGAGAGCGCGAGCGAAGGCGTGCCGTCGTCCCACACACGCGCTCCGAGCACGATCGCGCAATCCGCACGACGCTCGTACCGCGTCGGCCCTAGGGTGACCATGAGCAGGAGCGGCATGGCCACGAAGCTCGCCGCCGTCACGGCCGCACACACGGCCGCGCGCCCGAGCGTCCATCGAGGACGCTCTGTGCGATCCGTCGCGACGTTCGCTGCGAGCGCGCCGAGACAAACCAGGACGACCAGGGAAGCCGGGACAAACGCCGGGCCGTGGATCGCGCCGCGCGCGAGGACGCCGTAAAACGTGGCGACGTCGAGCGCGGCGAGCAGGGCCCCGATCCCGAGGACGATCGCCCCGCCAAGGCGCGCCCACGCCGGGCGGATCGGCCGCGCCGCATGCCAGAGGAGCGTGACGGCCGAGACAAGCTCCAGGGCGCGGAAGATCGGCCGCGGAAGATCCGCGTCGCCGAGCCAGGTGTGTGTGGAATCGAAGGGAGGCCGCACGGCCTCGCCCGCGAGGTTCATGAGGGCGAGAAGGCCGACGGCGAGGCCCACGCCGCGCAAGGCAAAGGCGGCATGGGCGCGGAGACGAGACGCGCGCGAACTCAGGAGATCGTGGGCGGGTTCGAGATGCGGGGCAGGCGGGTGCTCGGCGACGCGCCGCTCTTCGAGGAGGGCGCCGACTGCGAGCTCGCGCCGCCGTAGAGCGCCTGAATCGAGGCCGGCATGCGCGAGCCGGGCGGCATGGACGGGCGGCCCATCGGCGGGCGGTACGAGGGACGCTTGACCGCAGGCAGGCGGTGCGCGCTGCCGCGACGCGAGAGCGGCGTGCGGAGCGAGAGCGGCGCGACCTCGTTCGCCGCGTCTTTCATGACCTTCGCGAGGATGCCGTAGACCGTGGCCCACGCTTCCTTGACCTCGGGCGTGAACGCCTCGCCGAGGCCCTTTTCCAGCGTCCACAGGAGCGCCGCGCCGACCGTGTCGTAGTGATCGTCGCGAACACCGTACGCGAGGTGGCGGCGACCGAGCGCCTGGACGGTCGGGATCAGCGCATCGAGACGATCGAGCGCCTGAACCGCGACCTTCAGCGTGGACATGAGCTTCTTGCCCTGGTCCTTCATGTCGCCCCGGAAGAGGGGCTTGAGTGACGGATCGACCTCGAAGAGCCGACCATAAAACAGTCCGGCGGCCACGTCCGCGATCGGAGCGACCATCTCGAAGGTCTTCTGGACCAGAAGCTTCTGCTCGTTGTTCATCGTTTCCTCACGGCCAGCCCTGTTATCCGGGCGGAGAGATGCTTCGGCGACCACCAGCAGCGAAGACCTCTATCCAAGATCTGCGCCGACGTTTCACCCTAGCATGGGTCGGGCGCGTACCGACAGTATTTGTTGCGGGGACGCCAAGCGCGTGGTGTCCGTGATGCATCGGCAGCGCCCCGACGAGAAGCCCGCAACGTTTGCACCCGAACGACATGGTTGTCGGTCCGAGGACGGAAACGCGGCGCAGGATCGAGGGGGTGCGGGGGTTCAGACGGGGATGATGCCGCGCTTCTTGAAGGGCCGCTCGATGCGCTTGTGCCGCGCGAGCTCGAGGCCCCACGCGACGGCGCGCCGCGTGTCCCGAGGATCGATGACGTCGTCGATGAGGCCCCAGCCAGCGACCTTCATGATGTCGATGTTCTTCTGGAGCATGTCGACCATCTGCTGCTTGAGCTCCGGCGGCGGCGGCGCGTCGCCGAAGAGCTTGCGCGCGGCGATGCCGAGCATGCCCTCGGGGCCCATCACGCTGATCTCGCCGGTCGGCCATCCGACAATGAGATCCGGCTCGTAGGCGCGACCGCACATCACGTAATAACCGGCGCCATACGCCTTGCGCACGACGACCGTGACCTTGGGGACGGTCGCGGCGCTCATCACGTGCAGCATCTTCGCGCCGTGCCGGATGATGCCCTCGTGCTCGACCTTCGACCCGATCATGAAGCCGGGTACGTCCTGGAGGAACACGAGCGGGATGTTGAAGGCGTCGCAGATCTGCATGAACCGCGCGGCCTTGTCCGAGGAGTCGACGTCGAGCACGCCGCCCATGTGATTGGGCTGGTTCGCCACGATGCCGACGCTCTGGCCGCCGATACGCGCGAGGCAGGTGATGATCTGCCGCGCGAAGCGGGGCTTGATGTCGAAATACTCGCCGTGGTCCACGATCGCCGCGATGAGCTTGTACATGTCGTACGCCTTGCGCGGGTTCTCGGGGAGCAGGTCGAGCAGCGATTCCTCGCGCCGATCCGTGGGATCCGTGGCGGCGATGCGCGGCGGCTCTTCCTCGCAATGGGACGGGAAGAACGAGAGGTATCTTTTGATGGCCGCGATGCAGTCGGCGTCGTTTTTGTATTCGCCGTCGCCGACGCCGCTCTTCGTGGAATGGATCTTCGAGCCGCCGAGCTCCTGCTCGGAGATGTCCTCGCCGGTCATGGCCTTGACGAGCGGCGGGCCGCCGAGGGCCATCGAGCCGATGTCCTTCACCATCGGCACGAAATCGGCGAGGCCCGGGATGTAGGCCGTGCCCGCGGCGCCGGGGCCGACCATGGCCGCGACCTGCGGGACGACGCCGCTCATGATGACCTGCTCGCGGAAGAGGTGGCCGCTGCCCGCGAAGAGCGAAATCGAGTCCGGGTGGCTCGCTCCCGGGTCGATACGCGCGCCGGCCGAATCGATGAACCACACGATGGGCCAGCGGCCGCGCAGGGCCATCTGGCGGAGGCGCGTGACCTTTTCCTCGCCGGTATGCCCGATGCTGCCGCCTTTGACCGTGAAATCGTAGGCGGCGGCGCAGACCATGCGGCCGTCGACCTTGCCGAAGGCGCAGACGACGGCGTCGGCGGCCGGCCGATCCTTGCCGTCGCCCGCGGCGAGGCCCATCTGCGTACCGTGCATGCCGACCTCGAAATGGACGCCGTCGTCGAAGAACGCGGCGAGCCTCTCGCGGGCGGTCAGCTTGCCGCGCGAATGTTGCTTGGCGACCTTGTCCTCGCCGCCCATCTTGCGCACCTCGGCGCGCCGGGCCTCGAGGTCCTTCAAGAGCTCACGCATGTCCATGGGTCATTTACCCGTCCATTTGGGGGTGCGTTTTTCCAGGAACGCCATCAGGCCTTCCCGCGCGTCGTCCGTCGAGAGCACGGCGCCGAGCCGCTCGCGCAGAAACGGCAAGGCTTGTTCGAGCGAGAGATCGGCCTGCGCCGCGAACGCTTCGAGCCCGAGCTTCACGGTGATCGGGCTCTTCTGCGCGATCTGCCCCGTGATCCGCGCGACCTCGGCGTCGAGCCCGTCCGCGTCGACGGCCTTTCCGACGAGGCCGATCGCCGCTGCCTCGTCGGCGTCGAGTTTGTCGCCGAAGAGCATCATTTCGAGCAGGCGCCGCTGCGGCACGACGCGCGCGAGCACGGCCATGATCATCATCGGGAAGAGGCCCCGGTTGATCTCGGGCGTGCCGAGCTTGACCCCACGCGCGGCGACCGCGAAATGGCAAGCTGCCACGAGCCCGACGCCGCCGCCCATCGCGACCCCGTTCACCCGCGCGACGAGCGGCTTCGGCGAACCCGTGAGCGCGAGCAGGAGATCGGCATAATCCCCCTTCGGCGGCAACTCCGCCGAGGGACCGGACGAGCTCATCTGCGTGAAATCACCGCCCGCGCAGAACGCGTCGCCCGCGCCGGTCAGGACGATCGAGCGCACCGAATCGTCGTTCGCCGCGTCTTCGAGCGCCCAGAGCAGCTCGTTCACCATGGCCGGGCCAATGGCGTTTTTCTTGGGCGGGTTCTTCAGGGAGATCCAGAGGGCGCCGTTTTCCTTCGGCGCGACCTCCAGGAATCCATACGCGCGCGTCATCATCGGGGTGCTCCGAGCGAGAGGATCTCCCGGGCCTCCTCGACCGTCGCCGGCCGCCGGCCCACGTCGCGCACGAGGCGCACCGCGGTCTCGACGAGCGGGCCGTTCGAGGTCGCCATCTCGCCGTTCGGCAGATAAAGATGATCTTCGAGCCCGCAGCGGATGTTGCCGCCGAGCACGAGCGCCGCGGCGATCATACGCCAGGCGCCGTGGCTGATCCCGATGACCTCCCACTCCGATCCGGCAGGCATGATCTTCGTCTGGAGCTGGAGCGACTCGACGTGCCCCGGAATGCCGCCGAGCACGTTCATGATGAACGAGAACTGGAGCGGCGGCCGGAGCACGCCCATGTCGAGCAGCGGCGCGATCCCGTTCGTGTGCCCCGTGTCGAAGCACTCGAGCTCGGGCTTCACGCCGACCTCGTTCATCACCTCCAAGAGCTTGATGATCTTCGAATAGGTGTTCGGAAACACCATGTCGAAATCGAATTGCTTGCGCTTGGGCGAGTACTTCGCGTAGTTCATCGTGCCCATGTTGAGGGCAGCGATCTCGGGCTTGCTCTCGCGGACGTACGTGCATTGATCGGTCACGTCGTCGAGGATCGTGCCCGTCGAGAAATTGAGGATGATCGGACAGCGAGCCCGGACTTCCTCCTTGATGCGTGCGAAGACGGCCGGGGAGAACGTCGGGCCGCCGTCGTCGTTGCGGGCGTGGATGTGCACGACCGAGGCGCCCGCGTCATAGGCCCGCTTGCATTCGTCGGCGATCTCCGCCGGCGTGTACGGGATGCCCGGGTTTTGCCTGCGATTGGCGAGGACGCCCGTGACGGCGCAGGTGACGACACAGATGTCGGGATCACGCACGCCGGGCTTCTTGGTCTCGCCTGTGAACGATTTCATGGCTTGTCCTCCTCCTCTCCCGCGCGGGGAGCGCCTTGCGCCTCGGATACGCGGCCCTCGACGTGCGAGACGACGCGCTTTTGCAGCTTGGTCAGGACCCGGAGCAAATGTTCGAGATCGCTCTGCGACAGATCCGTGAGCGCGCTCCGGAAGATCTCCATGGGCTCGACCTGAATCTCACGCGCGAGCTTCTGGCCCTTTTCGCTCAGCCGGATGTAAACGACGCGCCGATCCGTGGTCGAGCGCTCGCGCTTGACGAGCCCCTCGCGCTCCATGCGGTCGATGATCCCCGTCACCGTGCTGTTCTGCGCGCGGATGCGCTCGGACAGGGACGACAAGGACAGATCGCCGAGCTCCTGCAAGAGCTTGATGACGGTGAGCTGCGGGCCTGTGAGCCCAAACTGCGCCGCCAGGCCCTTCGTCAGGCGGCGCGACTCGGTATAGAGGTAGATGATCGTCTCGACGATCGCATCCACCTCGGGCTTGGTGTCGGGAGGGAGGGAGGCCGCCACGGATGTTTCGTGTACGAAATATTCGCGGAGCGGCCACTTGTCAAGGGTGGAGTTTTAGCAAGCGCGCTCACGACCCGAACGGACGAAGCCCCTGCGCCCGCGTCCGGGCGAGCCGATCGAGGAACTGCTTGCGGGTGAGGACGATGGCGCCGAGCGCCTTCATGTGCGGCGTCATCACCTGGATGTCGATCCAATCGCAGCCCGCCTCGCGGAGGTGATCCACGAGATACAAAAGCGCGATCTTCGACGCATTCGGCGTGAGGTGAAACATGCTCTCCGCGGAGAAATACCCCTCGACGCAGACGCCATAAATGCCCCCCACGAGCACGTCCTCCGCGTCCCATACCTCGACGCTGTGCGCGAAGCCGAGCCGGTGCATCTCCTTGTAGGCGTCCATGAGCTCCTCCGTGATCCACGTGCCATCCTGCCCAGGCCGCGGGACCTCGGCGCAACGCTCGATGACCGCGTCGAATCCTCGGTTCACCGTGCAGCGGAGCGGGGTCTTCCGGAGCTCGCGGCGGAGGCTGCGCGAGAGGTGGAGGAAGGAGAAATCGAGGACCGCCCGTTCTTTCGGGCAAAACCAGGGCAGGACCTCAAGCCCGTCGATCGGCCAGGGAAAAACCCCGCGCCGGTACGCCTCGACGAGCACACGCGGCTCCAAGCTGCCGCCCACGGCCACGATGTCGTCGGCGTCGATGCTCATGCTCGGTCTTCCAGGACGCGGGCCATCCAAGCGCCAAACCCCCCGCGGGTCAAGCCTTTGCCACCGGCCAAATCCAGCTTATAGGCCAGCATCGTGCCCGTCTTCGAGAAACGTACCCGGATCCAAGCCCCGCCCGAGGTGGTCTTCGCCTTCCACGAGCGCCCGGACGCGCTGAACCTCCTCCTGCCGCCGTGGGAACATGCCCGCGTCCTCGAACGGAGCGGAGGCCTGGAGAAGGGCGCGCGGACCGTGATCGAGACGTACATCGGGCCAGTGAAGCAGCGCCTCGTGGCCGTTCACACGGCATTCGAACCCGGGCGGATGTTCCAGGATACGGTGATCGAAGGACCGTTCGCCCGGTGGGTTCACACGCACACGATGGAGCCGGACGGAGAAGGCGGGACGTTCCTCATCGACCATATCGAGTACGCGCTGCCGCTCGGCCCGCTCGGCGCCCTGTTCGGCGGCGCGTTCGCGCGACGGAAGCTCGAAAAGATGTTCGAATACCGCCACGCCGTGACGAAAAAAGCCTGCGAGGGTTGAGCCTTCGACGTTGGGGGCACAGCTCCGCAAGCGGAGCTGTGCCCCCAAACCCCCCCGTCAGCGTTTGTCCGGCGAACCGGCGCCGCTGCCTTTTTCGATCGCCGAGAGCTCGAGGAGCACGGCCTTGACGCGCGGATCCTCGGGATCGAGGGCCTGGGCTTTTTCGTACGCCTCGCGCGCCTCCGCGAGCTTGCGCTGCTTGGCGAGGGCATTGCCGAGGTTCACCCACGCGCTCACGAGCGCCGGATCGAGCGCGAGCGCCTCGCGGTAGATGACCTTCGCGCGTTCGAGGTCGCCCTTCTGCGCCGTCGCATACCCGAGGTTCGAACGGTACGTGGCGCGACGCGGATCCCGCGCGACGGCCGTCTCCAGGCACCGGATCGCGCGATCCGTGTCGTTCAGGGTGAGCAGCGCGGTGCCGAGGTCGTTCTGCACGCGGGCGTCGTTCGGCGCGAGGCGCGCCGCGCGCTCGTACGCGCGGACAGCCTGCTCCCGACGGCCGAGCGCGAGCAGCGCGGTGCCGAGGTTCGTCTGTCGTTCGGCCACGCCGGGCTCGATTTCGGCGGCGCGTTCGAGCTCGCGGACCGCCGGGTCGAGTTGCCCCGTGGCGACGAGCCCGACCCCGAGCGCGGAGTGCGCCTCGGCGTCGTTCGGCGCGAGCTCGGTGGCCTTGCGCAAGGCGGCGAGCGCGGCCTCCGCGCGGCCGAGGACGAGGTGCGCGCGGCCGAGCTCGAGGTGCGCGGGCGCGTAGGAGGGCTCTTTTTGAAGGATGCCTTCGAGGTCCTTCACCGCCTGGATCAATCCGGGGTGCGTGGGCGCGGCGCCGTAATCGACGGGCGCGTCCTCGGCGGAGAGGCGCGTGCGGACGAGGCCGACGATCGGCGCGGGATCCTTCGGCGCGAGCGTCTTCGCCTTCTTGTACGCCTTCTCCGCCGCTGAAAAATCCCCCCGCGCGTGCGCCTCGTCGCCCTCGGCGAGCGCCTTGTCCGCGGGCGTCCCCGTCCCGCGCGCGAGCTTCGCCGGCGGCGGCTGCGGGGCCTCCTCGCTGGAAATGGGCGCGTCGAGCGGGACGCCGGAGCCCGGAGGCGGCGCCGCGGGCGCGGGCGTGGGTGCAGGCGCGGGCGTGGGTGCGGACGTGGGTGCGGAAGCGACTCCGGAAGCGCTTCCCAAAGCGACAGGCGGCAACGGCTCGGGAGGCGGCAGAGGGGGCGGCGTGGCGGGGCCGCAGGCGGCGAGGATCACGAG
Organism: Polyangium sorediatum; assembly: GCF_029946465.1. Classification (NCBI taxonomy): domain Bacteria; kingdom Pseudomonadati; phylum Myxococcota; order Polyangiales; family Polyangiaceae; genus Polyangium; species Polyangium sorediatum. The sequence continues at coordinate 67,784 of NZ_JARZHI010000005.1, read as the reverse complement.
CGTGATCACGCCGCCGCGGCATCTTCGGATCTTCATCACAACTTGTACGGGGTCATCGAATGCTCTTTGCCGTCGTAACGCAGGAGCACGGGCTTGTTGTCGAGCCGCGTCGCCACGGACACGGGTCGTTTCCAGCAGCGGACGAGCGAGACGAGCGTCTCGCGCGCGTAATCGGCCCGGAGGTCCACGCCGCCGTGCTGGTGCTCGAGGAGCAGCTCGCCGCGGTTCTGGTGGTTCGCGTCGATCACGCGGATGTAGGGATCGCCGAAGTTCGTGAGCGAAAAGAGGAGCTTCTCCTTCACGTCGCGGAACTGACGGCTCTCGATCTCGAACCGATCGTTTCGCCCCGAAAAACCGAACGTGTAGAGCTTCTGCTCCAGCACGAAATCGGGGGTCAAGAACTCGTCGATGAACGTGACGTCATTGTAGAGCGCGCGGACCTGGAAGATCTTCTGGCGGCCGAGGCCGAGGCGCATGTCCCAACTCCGCTTCGCGTCGAGGTCGTTGCACTCCTCCCACTCGCGGCCGAAGCGCCCCTTGTTCCAGCGGTCCTCGATGTACCGGAAAAGCTCGACCCCGACCTTGTACGGGTTCAGCCGGCCCGGCGCCGTGGCCATCACGCCCGCGTTGTTGTCGGCGTAATCGATGATCTCCGAGGCATCGAGGATCTTCTCCGTGAGGATCTTCGAATGCCAGTACGCCGCCCACCCCTCGTTCATGATCTTGGTCTGGCGCTGCGGCACGAAATAAAGGGCCTCGTCGCGGATGACCTCCAGAACGTCGCGCTCCCAGCGCTCCAGAGGCGCGTGATCGAGCAAAAAGCCGAGCACGTCCCGCTCCGGCCGCTCGGGGACCTTGCGCTCGGGTTTGTCCTTCGCGAGCTGCTTCTTCTTGGCCTCGATGTACTCCTCCGGGTTGATGAAGGATTCCATGTATTCCTTCGCCCGGAGCCGCGGCACCTCGATCGGCTTCTCGTCCTCCTCCTCGTCGCCCTTCTTCGTCGTGCCGCGGCCCGAAAACGGCTGCCACGGGTCGATGAGGTTCTCCAGCGAGAGGCATCGATCGATGAAATCCTCGACCTTGTTGATGCCGTGCCGCTCGATGTGCCGCGCGACGCGCGAACCGTGGTTCGCCATCTTGTCGATCCAGCGCCGATCAGGATCGTAGGGGCTCGTCTTGCGCACCGGATCGATGATGTTTCCCTTTTGATCAAGGTCGGTCGAGCGGAAGCAGAAGTTGTTCTTGAAGAAGTCCACGTGTGCATACACGTGGGCCATCACGAGCTTCTGATCCGTGAGCGAGTTCCCTTCGAGCAAATAGGCGTACGAGGGGTTGTTGTTGATGACCATCTCGTAGATCTTCGAGAGGCCATATTCGTAGCTCTTCGAGAGCTGCTCGTACTCCATGCCGTACCGCCAGTGCGGATACCGGCTCGGGAAACCGCCGTACGCGGCGATCTCGTTCATCTGGTCGTACGTCAGGATCTCGAAGATCACGGGGAAGAAGTCGAGGCCATACTCGCGCGCAACGGCCTCGACGCGCTCCTGCTCGGCCCGCAGGTAGCGGGGGAGCGCGGTGTTCAGCGCAAACTTGCTCATCTCGCCTCTACGCCCCCTCTCACTTCCCCTTGCCCAGGAAATCCTTGATGCTCCCCACGATCCCGTCCTTGTCCCGGATCTCGCTCGTGACGACGCGCTCATCCCGCCCGAAATGCTCGCGCAGATCCTTGATGAACTGGCCCGAGCCGTACGGGCTCTCCACCTGGCCGTACGCGAACATGTTCGCGCGCGGCAAAACCTTGTTCTTCAGGACGTCCACGCACGCGAGCGTGTCATCCATCGACCAGTTGTCCCCGTCCGAGAAATGGAACGGATAGATGTTCCACTCGTCCGGCGGATAATCGGCGTCGATGATCTGCGAGCAGAGCTTGTACGCGCTCGAGATCATCGTGCCGCCCGACTCGCGCGTGTGGAAAAACGTATCCCGATCGACCTCGCGCGCGACCGCGTCGTGAATGATGAACCGCGATTCGAGCCCTTTGTATTGCTTCGTCAGCCACGCGTCGATCCAGAACGACTCGATACGAACGATCTCCTTCTGCTCGTCGCCCATCGAGCCCGAGACGTCCATCATGTAAATGATGACCGCGTTCGCGACGGGCTCGGTGACCGTCTTCCACGATCGATATCGTTTGTCGTCCGGGACGGGCACCACGACGGGTTTGTCGTGCTGGAATGTGCCGCTCGCGATCATGCGCTTCAGCGCCTCGCGGTACGTGCGCTTGAAATGGCGCAAGGACTCGGGGCCGACGCGCCGGATCCCCGAATACCGATCGTGCGCATTCGAGATCTTGTTCTTGCCCTTGTCCTGGATGTCCGGCAGTTCGAGCTCTTCGCCCAGGATGGCCGCCAGCTCGTCGAGCGTGACGTCGACCTCGAGGATGTGATCCCCCGCGTCGCTGCCAGCTTGCCCTTGCCCGGGCTGCTTCTCGTCCCCGCCGTGGATCGGGTCGCCGGGATTGCCATCCCCCTGCCCCACGCCCCCCCGCTGCTTGTCCCCGTACCGGAACCGCGGGATGTCGATATGCGGGATCGGGATCGATACGAGATCCTTGCCCTTGCGCCCGACGAGCTCGCCTTGCGAGATGTACTTGCGCAGGTTCTGCCGGATCCTCCCGCGGACGATCTGGCGAAAACGGCCGTGGTCCTGGTCGATCTTCAGCGACACCTCGGAAGTGTAGCAGATCCGATCCAAGGGAGGCTCTTTCTGCCCGACGAACTGCGCGGCCGCCAAGCACGTTCCCCGCACGTCCAGCCTGGTCCACGCATGCCCGCGTCGCTCCGCCCGCGCGCTCGATCGTCGGGTCGCTCACGCGCGCTCGATGCAAGCACTCCGTGAACGGCGCGATCCAGCGGCGAATTGGGCGTCCAGGACAGCGCCTGTGATACGCTCTCGGGCGATGTCGCGGGGCACTTATTCCATAAGGATGCTTTGGTTCGTGCTGTCGCTCGTGGCCCTCGGATGCGGGGGGCGGGCGGAGCTGCTCGGGCCAGGACAAGGCGAGGACGGCCAGGGCGGCCAGGGCGGCCAGGGCGGAGGCATTCCCTGCCTCGAAGACGGGGTCCCCTGCCAGGACGGGAGCCCCTGTTGCAGCGGCACCTGCCAGAACGGCGTTTGCGGCCCGTCGACCTGCCTGCCCGACCAGGCGCCTTGCACGGACCCGAGCGAGTGCTGCGCCGGCATCTGCGCGAACGAGCGCTGCGGCTTCACCACGTGTTCCCCCGACGGCTTCGGCTGCGTCTCGGGGCTCGAATGCTGCAACGGCATCTGTCAAAACGGCGTCTGCGGGTTCGGCCCGTGTTTGCCGAACAACGCGAGCTGCAGCGAAGGCAGCCAGTGCTGCAGCGGCGGCTGCTTCGAGGGCCTCTGCAGCGACACGTGCCTGCCCGACGGCTCGTCCTGCTTCGACAACGTCCAGTGTTGCAGCGCCGCCTGCAACGGCGGCGTGTGCGGGTTCAACCAGTGCGTGCCCGACGGCGGGGGCTGCATGTCGAGCTTCGATTGCTGCAACGGCTCGTGCAGCAACGGGGTCTGCGGCATCGGGCAGTGCACGGGCAACGGCCTCATGTGCAGCTCGCCCGACGAGTGCTGCTCCGGCCTCTGCTCGAACGGCGTTTGCCTCGGCAAGCCCTGCACGCACGACGTCTGCGTAGTCGGAACCGCGCTCGATCCCGGCTGCGGGCCTTGCGCCGCGTCGATCTGCCAGCTCGACCCGTTCTGCTGCAACGGGATCTGGGACGGGCTCTGCGTGAACGCCGTGGACTCGGTCTGCGGGCTGAAATGCGGCGAGTGCACGGAGGATGGCCTGCCCTGCATGTCGGGGGATTCGTGCTGCTCGCAGGTCTGCAACGCGAACGGGACCTGCGGCCCGCTCGTCTGCGCGCCCGACGGCAAGCTCTGCCAGACCGGCGCCGAGTGCTGCTCCGGGCAATGTTCGAGCGGCGTCTGTGGTCCGCCGGCCTGCAAGCCGAACGGCGTGCCCTGCATGATCGCCGGCGAGTGCTGCACGAACCAGTGCTCGAACGGCGTCTGCGGTCCGCCGGTCTGCAAGGCCGACGGCCAGATGTGCGCGGGCGCCGGCGAGTGCTGCACGGGCCTCTGCTCGGACGGCGTCTGCGGCCCGCCCAAGTGCCAGCCCGACGGCAACGCCTGCATGACGGCCGGCGACTGCTGCACGGGCGTCTGCACGAACGGCGTCTGCGGCAAACCCGTCTGCCAGATGGACGGCGTTCCCTGCAACGTGCCGAGCGATTGCTGCTCGGGCCTCTGCTCGGACGGCGTTTGCGGCCCGCCGCAGTGCCAGCCCGACGGCAGCATGTGCATGAACGGCGCCGCGTGCTGCTCCGGGCAGTGCACGAACGGCGTCTGCGGCGCGCCAGCCTGCCCGTCGGACGGCAGCGTGTGCGGCAACTGCGTGGCCCAGAGCTGCTGCAACCAGCTCCAGAACTGCATCAACAACCCCACCTGCCAGAACAACGTGCAGTGCTTCCTCACGTGCGTGGCCGGCGGATCAAGCCCGGGCCCGTGCTTCTTCCAGTGCGTGAACAGCCCGCAAGCCGTGCAGCTCCTCGTCTGCCTCGGCTCGAACTGCGGCCAGGGCACCTGCTTCTAGTGGTGCCGGCCCTGCCTGCCCGCATCGCCGCGGCGTTTTCCCTCTTCGTCTCGCTTCTCCACGCGGGAAACGCCGCGGCCGAGCCGCCTTCCCGCGCGGAGTCCGCGCTCCTCCACGACCTCGTGAAGATCGTCGAGTCGAAGGCCAACGCGGGCTGGAAGATCGATCGGTACGAGTTCGAGACGATGATGCCGGACGCGCTGGAGAGCGTCTGCGGCACGCCGGAGAAGGTGCGGCTCGCCGCGCTCGCGAGGCAGGCGCGCACGGTGGAGTCCCTCGGCGGGTCGATCACCGAGGCGTATCGGAAGAACGGCGGGAAGCTCAGCGGGCTCTCGGATCTGCTCGCAGCCACGCGGGTGCACGCGCTGCTCACCGAGGCGCTCCAGCGCGCGCCCGCCGAGTGCCCGTTCTGGATCACGCCGAGCCCCGCGTTCCGCGGCGTGCAGACGGACGCCTATCGCTTCACGCTGAACCTCGAAACCGACGGGATCTTTCTGCTGCGACGAACGGAAGGCACGTTCCTCCCCGGCGCAGGCGCCGGCGGGCGGCTGCTCCTCGGCCGCGGCTTCTCCCACCAATGGTCGATGCTCTTCGGCCTGGAGTTCGGCGGCTGGGCCATCATCGAGCAGAGCGAAGAGGCGACGAACATCCCGCTCGAGTTCATCGGCGCCGTGCCGCTCATCGTGCGCCACGTGCGCGAGACGTGGCAGTTCGACCTGGAGCTCGCCCCCGTCGCGTTCCTCACGCAGTCGGATCTAAGGCCGAGCGCCGGCGGCCGCGTGGGCGTGTCGATCGGCGTCTCGACGTTGCGCATCCGCCGCATCATGCCGTGGGCCGGCCTGCACCTCTCCGCCGAGCTTTACCCGGCGAACGACGTGCGCGGGACGGTCACCGTGATCAAAGGCGGCGGACGCTTGGGCTTCGACTGGGACTTCTAGCTACCGGGAGAACGAGAGCCCCCACCACGCGATCACGCGCGGCGCGCCGCCCTGATCGAAGATCACCGGGCCGATGCCGAGACCGGGCGTGATGGAGCGCAGCTCGTCGCGGAGCGCTCGCACGGGCCACGCGTGCCCCTGCGCAGGATCGTCGTACCGGAACACGAGCGTCGGCCCGCCATCGAGCGACGACTCGGCGCGCTCGACGCGGAACGGCGCGACGCGGCGGCCCCCCTTGAGGAGGTTCCACCCGATCTCGCTCTCGATGGCCTTGCCCTCCCACGGCAAGAGATCCGTCGCGAGAAGGCGAACGAGGCTCCGGACCGCGAGGAACGCGCCGGGCGCCGCGACGAGCGCGAGGACGCGGCCGCGGCCTTCCCCGATGGACGAGGGATCGAGGGCGCTCCCGGCCGCATAGATGCGGCGGAGCGACTCGGGATGCGCGCCGACGAGCTCGTCGAGCGATCGAACCTTCGAGACGACACGACCGGGCTCCACTGCCTGCATGCGCCGCAGGTTGCATGGTTTCGGAACGCGCAGCAACGCGGAAGGGTCTCTTCGTGGAGGCGTTGCGCTGGGGCTTTGCCCCAGGCCCCACCCGGGGCTGTCCGCCCCGGGACCCGGACCAGCGAGGCGCTGGACCCAGGTCGATGAACTGCGCGATGCGCAGTTCATCGAACAGCCAGGGTCAAGACCAGCGACGACCTTGTCAGCAGAGACCGCAGCGTTGCGGGTTCAACCAGCAACGTACCCGTTGCCAGCTTGGAACCCACCTCGATGGTCTTGCCACCGACCCGTTGGAAGAACTGCGCATCGCGCAGTTCTTCCATCACCGGTCCAGGCCGTGCCTGGTCCGGGGTCGAGGGGGCGGACAGCCCCCCGCGGGGTCCGGGGCAGCGCCCCGGCGCAACGGCTGCGGGGGGGATCAGGCGCGCGGCGGGCGGGGCGGAGGCGTGCTTCGCGAGGGGACCTGCTGGGGCGGCTGCGCGGACGGGGCTGCGAGCGCGGGTGCAGGCGCGCTCGTGCCGAGACGGCGCGCGACGTCCGTGAGATCGAGCCCTGTGGCCGCGCGGATCTGCTCGGTCACGGCGATCGCCTTGCGTGCGAGCGAGGCGTCGTCGCCTGACGGGAGCACCGAGAGCGTGCCGATCTTCGTCGGCGTGCGGGCGCCTGCGATGTGCGGCAGGAGCGGCATCATCTGCTGGAGTGCGAGGATCTCCAGCGCGCCTGGCCCGGCCTTGCGGATCTCGTCGACGATGCGGTGCAACGCCTCGGCCTCGGCCTTGCCGAGCTCGATGATCTTCGCTGCTTCGCCGCGCGCTTGCTCTTCGAGGTTCCGCCGCTCGGCGTCGTGCGGCTGGATCACGTCGGCCTGGAGCTGCCGCTCGACCTGGAGCGCGCGGGCCTTCTGGCGGTTGATCTCCGCCTTGACCTGCGCGATCTGCGCGAGGACTTGGCCCTTCGCCTCCTGGATCATGGCCTCGCGACGGCTCAACGCGTCCTTGACGCGCTTCTGCGTCTCCTGCCGCGCGATCGCGAGGTCCGCGTCGATCTTGGCGACCTCGCTCTTCGCCCAGTTCTCGGCCTTCTGCTCGGCCGACTCGGCCTGCGTCCTGGCCTCGACGATGCTCGCATCCATGCGGACGCTCGCGCCGCGCATGCGGCCGATCGAGTTCAGGTAGTTTGCGTCGTCGGCGACGTTCTGGATCTTCAGCGTGTCGAGCACGAGGCCCATGCGCTGCATGTCGTGCTCTGCCTCTTCGAGCAGCTTGTCGGCGAACGCGGTCTTGTCCTGGTTCACCTGCTCGGGCGTGAGCTGCGCGAGCACGCCGCGGACGTTGCCTTCCAGCGTCTCGCGCGCGATCGCCGCGATCTCGTCGCGCGACTTGCCGAGGAAGCGCTCGACCGCGTTCGAGAGCCGCGGCTCCTCGCCGGGGAGTTTTACGTGCGCGACGCCTTGCACGTTGAGCGGGATGCCGCCCTTCGAGTAGGCGCCCTTCACGGAGATGTCGACCGGGATGTTGTTGAGATCCATGCGGTCGACGCGCTCGAGCAGCGGGATGCGCACGGCGCGGCCGCCACGCACGGAGCGATAACCGACCGCGCGCGAGCCCACCTGATGCGACCCGCCCGAGAGGATGAGCACCTCGTTCGGCGAGCTCACGAGCAGCAGGTTCTTCAGCGTGTAGACGACGAAGCCCACCACGACGAGCGCGGTGAGGCCGAGGACCATGATGATCGGGATCACGAAGCCCTCCCGTGCGATCCGAGGATCTGCTGGATGTCGATGCCCATCGCGCGCCCCGTCTCCTGAAGGACCCGCGTCACCGCGGCCGGGTACGCCGCGACGAGCGCGCTGAAGGCCTCGACGTCGTTGCCCGCCACCACGTTGACCTCACCGATCTGCGTCTGCGCCACGCGCGCCGCCGCGGCCGTGACGAGCTGCCGGAGCTGCTGGAGCACGTACGCGTCCTTCGCGAGCTGCCCCGCGGCCGCCCACTCCTGCGCCACGAGGCGGAGCGCCTCGGCTGTCGCCTTGCCGTTCTCCACCGTGGGCGCCGCCTCGCCGCGCGCCTTGAGCTCCTGCGCCTTGCGGTTCGCCTCGGCCGGCAGGATGACGTCGCAGTTGAGGCGGAGCTTTTCGAGCTCGGCGCGTAGCGCCTGCAGCTCCTGCTCGGCCACGGCGCGCTCGGTCTCGGCCGCGATCTCGGCCTCGTTCTCGATCTGCTTGGCCTCTGCTTCGAGCTTCGCGCCTTCGGCGCGGTAGTTGTTGCGGCTCTGCACGATCACCGTCTCGGCGCGCTTCGCCGCCGTCTCGGCCCCCTGCCGCGCCGCCGCCTGCGCCTCGGCCACGGCCTGGTTCGCCGCGTTCTCGGCGTTCGCCGCGTCGCGCAGCATCGTCGCGATCCGGCCGCGGCCGAGGTTCGCGAGGTAGTGCTGATCATCGGAGACGTGCTGGACCTTGAGCACGTCGAGCTCGAGCCCCAGCTTGTCGAAGTCGTCGCGCGCGTTCTCCACGAGCGTCTCGGCGAACTTCAGCCGATCCTCGTTCACCTCCTCGGGCGTGAGCTGGGAGATGACCTCGCGGAGCACGCCTTCGAGCGTCTGCTGCGCGGCGATGGCGATCTGCGTGGGCGTGGTGCCGAGGAAACGCTCGACGGCGTTCCGCACGGCGGTGTCGTTGCTCGCGATCTTCACGTTCGCGATCGCGTGCACGCTGAGCGGGATGCCGCCCTTCGAGTACGCGTTGTGCACCTGGACCTCGACGGGGAAGAGCCGCATGTCCATGCGGGCCACGCTCTCGAGGAAGGGCACGCGGAAGCCGCGGCCGCCGTGCAGGATCTTGTAGCCGCTCACGGTGCCGTCGGGCAGGACGTGCTTGCGGCCGCTGAAGACCAGGATCTCGTTCGGCCGGCAGATGAACAAGAACTGCCGCAGGATCGCCACGAAGATCCCGAAGAGCAGGATGATGCCGCCCGCGGCGAGCAGCACGAAGACGGCTTGATCGAGGTCGGGCGTCCCCACACCCGAGGCCACGTCGGTCGAAGGGCGCGTGCGCCGCTGCGCGTCGATGGACGCGAAGAGGACACTGCCGAGATGATGATACCCCATGCGGCGAGCGTAGCAGGCAAGCCGGCACGCCCGGTGCGTGATCGGACACGCGATCACGCGATTTCAGCCTCCGGCTACGCGAGCTCGGAGGGGCGCCGCGACACGCGCGCCACGTCCCCTTCCACGTCCTCCACGAGGACGTGGTCGCCGCGCGCGATGTCCTCGCCGTCGCTGCGGGCGAGCAGGTCGACGCTCTGACCCTTCAAGACGATACGAATCTTGCCGACCTTGTCCTTGCCGACGGGCACGAGCACACGCCCGACCGAGCCGCCGGCGTGGTTGACGTCCGCCGACGTCGACGCCGAACCTTGGGCCACAAAACGAAACGCGAGCTGCGCGAAGAGGCCCGACGAGAGGCCGGAGCCGGCCGCGAGCACGAAGATCACGACGGGCCCCGCGAGCGCGAAGAAGTGCAGCAGCGAGCCCGACATGCCGAAGCCGAGCAACGTGAACACCCAGAACCGGAGCGAGAGGAAAAAGGCCACGAGGTCGCTCGCGCCGGTGCCCGCGGACGTCGTGGCGAGCGCCTTGCCGGAGACGTCCTTCGCGAGATCCTTGCCCCCGCCTTCGCCCGCGTCGTGCCCGTCACCGCCATCGGCGTCGCCCTTGCCCCCCGAGGCGATCTGCACGAGCAAGATGCCCAAGCCCACGACCAGGGAGAAGAGGTAGACGAGACCCATCGACGGGAGAGTATCTCGTCCGCAAGCCCGAACGATACGGATCGGCCCCCGAGCGACCTCCGGGGAGGCGATCCGCACGAAGCAGAGCGGCCCCCCGGCCGCCGCGGAGGCGCTCCGTAAATAACGGAGCGGCGTCCCGACTGCCGCGGAGGCGCTCCGTAATGTACGGAGCGGCCCCCCGACCGCCGCGGAGGCGATGGGAACAAACCGGAGCGGCGACCCGACCGCCGCGGAAGCGAGCGGAGCGATGCGGAGCCGCTCCTCGGCTGCCGCGCTAGCTCCCGCGCAGCACGACCTCGTAGACCTCGCGCACGCGGCCCGTCACCTCTCGGTACCGCGCGAGCAGCTCCCCGGCGGCCTGCGCGCCCGGGCGATCACGAATGCCCATCCGCCGCGCCAGAGGCCAGAGACCCGGCGCGCTCTCTTCGAGCAGGTGCGACGCGTCGGCGTGCACGATACGGATGCGGCCGCCGAGCTTGCGCAGGAACGCATATCCATCCCGCAGCGCCTCGGCCTGCTCCGGCGTGAGCTTGCCCGACGCCGCGAGCGCCTCGATCGCGAGCGCCGTCTCCGTCGTGCGAACGCCCGGATCCACGCCGCTGAGCATCTGCAAGAACTGCACGCAAAGCTCGATCTCGAAGAGCCCGCCGCGCCCGAGCTTGAGGTCGTACCGGCCGCGCCGCTCCAGCGAGAGCTCTTGCTCCATGCGACCCCGGAGCCGGCGGAGTTCCTCGGCGACACGCGCGGGATCACCCGGCATCGCGTAGGCCGCCGCGTGCGCGATCTCGATCGCCCGCGCCCCGAGCTCGACGTCCCCCGCGACGGCGCGCGCGCGCAAGAGCGCGAGGCGCTCCCAGGCCGCGGCCTCGACGTGCGGCGTGTCCGGCCCCTTCGCGTGGTAGCGCGCGAAGGCGTCGATCGACGTGACGAGCAAGCCCTGGTTGCCCGAGGGCCGGAGGCGCGTGTCGAGCTCGTAGCCGGGCCCGGCCGGGTGCAGGATCGAGATCAAGCGGATCACGCGGCGCGCCGAGCGGGCGAAAAACGCGTCGGGATCCGCGCCAGGAGGGGCCTTCTCCGGGTCGAAGAGGAAGAGGACGTCGAGGTCCGAGCCGTAGCCGATCTCGCGCCCGCCGAGCGTGCCGACGGCGAGCACGGAGAGGCCACGCACGGGCTCGCCGTCGGGCGTGCCGAGCGCGTGCCGCGTCGCCGCTTCGAGCGACGCATCCGCGAGCGCCGAGAGCACGTACCCGACCTCGCGCGGGCCGAGCTCACTCGCGAGATCTGCGAGGCCCACGTCGATCACGACACGCGCCTTCGCCTGGCGGAGCGCGCCGACGAGCTGCTCGTCGGGATCCTCGTCCACCGCCGCGGCCTCGCGCTTGGCCTGGTCGAGCTCCGCGCGCGCGGACGCAGGCGTCGGGACGCCACGCGCGAACAGGATGCGATCGCCGAGCTCGGGGTGCTGCACGAGCGCCTCGGCGAGGAACGCGCTGCCGCCGATGGCCTCGACGAGCCTGCGCACGAGGCGCGGCTCGTCGCCGAGGAAACGCAGGTACACGCCGGGATGACGGAGCCGCGCGAAGAGCCTGCGCAGCGTGCGCGCGGCCTGCTCGGGATTGGCCGCGTCGGCCACGGCGTCGAGGACCGCCTCGCCGAGCCGCGGATACGCCTCGCGGCTGCGCGCGCCGAGCGCCGCGTCCGGGCGGCGCGAGAGATCAAAGAGATCCCGCGCGACGTCGCCCCACCGCTCCACCGCTTCGAGCGCGTCCGGCGCTTCGGGCGTCGCGACGGGCAACGAGAGCTCGGCGACGCGGCGGAACGCAGCCTCGAACGCCGCGGCGTCGCCGTCGTCGAGCGCGGCGAGGGCCTCGGCCCAGCGCGAGGGCGCGAGCGCGCCGTCGGGCACGAGCGAACGGAAGCGCGCCTCCACGCGGCCGAGGTGCTTCGCGAGGTCGGCCTCGAACGCCTCGGCCGACGCGAAGCCGAGCACCCGCGCGAGCCTGCCCGCAGACTCGGCATCGGCGGGCCACACGTGCGTCTGCTGGCCCGTGGCGAGCTGCACGGCGTGCTCGGCGCGGCGGAGCGCGAGGTACGCTTCGGCGATCTCGCGCGCCTCGCGATCCGTCACGAACCCGGCCGCGCGCAGGCGCCGGAGGCCGTCGAACGTGCCCCGCGCGCGGAGGCGCGCCTCGCGCCCGCCCCATACGAGGAGGAGCGTCTGCACGAAAAACTCTGCCTCGCGGATGCCGCCCGATCCGAGCTTCAGATCCCGCCCCGGCTCCCGGGAGAGCTCGGTCCGCGCGCGCTGCACGAGCTTCGTCATCTCGACGGCGATCGTCGGATCGACGCGCCTCCGCCACACGAAGGGCTCGAGCGCGGCGAGCACCTCGTCGCCGAAATCGAGATCCCCTGCGATGGGCCGCGCGCGCACGAGCGCCGCGCGCTCCCACGTCCGCCCGAACGACTCGTAGTACCGCTCGGCCGCGGCGAGCGAGTTGACGAGCGGCCCGCCTCGCCCCTCGGGCCGCAGGCGGAGATCCACGCGCCACACGAAGCCGTCCGCGGTCACGTCCTCCAGCGTCGCCGTCACGCGACGCGCGACGCGCGTCCAGAAGTCGTGCAGCGGCAAGGTCTCGCCGCCGCCTTGCGCGCATCCGCCCTCGTCCGTGTCGTAAAAAAACACGAGATCGACGTCGGATCCGACGTTGAGCTCGCCCCCACCGAGCTTGCCCATGCCGAGCACCACGAACCGCGCGGGCGCCCCGCTCTCGCGCCGCGGAGGACCAAACCGCGACGCGAGCTGCGTGATCGCGTCCTTCACGGCCGCGTCGATCGTCACCTCCGCGAGCGCCGCGATCTCCTGCGACGTCACGTCGACGTCGGCGCCCCCGAGCGAAGGTGGCAAGAGCTCGCGCAGCGCCACGCGGATCCGCTCTTCCCGCGCGAACCGCCGCAGCTCCCGCGCCACCCGATCGCCGTCGTCGCCGTCCCCGAGCCGCGCCCGGAGCCGCGCGGCGAGCCCTGCGCGATCCCGCGCGGCCTGGTGCCCCTCGGCGGCGATCGTCTCGACGATCTCGGGCGACACTTCGAGCGCGGGGGCGAGGGCCGGATAGGCGCTCGCGAGCAGCACGGCGAGCGCAAACCCGACCGTGCCGGGCTCGATCCGCTCGGCGAGGCGCGCGGCGTAGATCTCGGCGCGGCGACGATCGATCCGCTGCGCGAGGGCGAGGAGCCGGGAGCGGCGGAGCATCGGAAGGCCGCAACGTAGCAGCGACGCGCGTCAAACGCTTGGGAGCGACGCGCGGCACACCCGCGGATCTGCGTTTTTTCCTTCCTCGGGCCCGCGCCGAGCAGGCGGGGCGGACGTGTTCACGGATCTCCCGACCCTCGGCCTCGATGCGCCTTGGCGAGGCTCCGCCCACCTCCTATGCTCCGCGGCGTGCGTCTCCTCTGCCTGTCCGACATTCATGGACGCGCGGATGCGCTCTCCGCCGTACTCGCGGTGGCCGAGCGCCGCGGCTATTCGAAGATCCTCGTCGCCGGGGACCTCTGCTTTCCCGGCCCCGATCCGCTCGAGACGTGGCGTCGGCTCACGCAGATCCAGGCCATCTTGGTCCAGGGCACCGGCGATCGCGCGCTCGCGACGCTCGACATCAGCAAGGTCGTCCCGAAGAGCCCCCACGAGCGCTCGCGGCTCGATCGCCTCTCCGCGGTGCGCACCGAGCTCGGCCAGCTCATCCTCGCGCGGCTGGGCAGGCTGCCGACGACCCATCGAATGAACCTCGAAGACGGCAGCGAGCTCTTGCTCGTCCACGGATCCCCGGTCGATCCGTTCGAGCCGTTCTGCCACGACATGACGGACGAGGAGATGGCGGCCCTGCTCGGCGACGATCCGGCCGACGTGATCGTCTGCGGCGGCTCGCACGTGCCTTTTGATCGCATGGTCCAGGGCGTGCGGATCGTGAACGTGGGCAGCGTCGGCGAAGCCCCGGGCGGCGAGGGCGCAGGGCAAGGCTTTTCGCACGCCGACGTCACGCTCCTCGAAACCAGCATCGCCGGCGTCGAGGTCGAGCAAATCGCCGTCCCCCTCGGGAAGGCGGCCTAGTGCGGGCGTGGCAAACGAGCCCCCCTCCGGTCGGCTGGCTTTCTTTCGATCCCTTGGAACTCCGAGAAACCACCCAGGCCTGCACGGTTCACCGTTCCCAAGCGACGGCGTGCAGCGCTATGATGTAGTTTGGCAGCATGAACAGCGGGCCGCCTGACGACGATATCGAAGCCACGCGGGTCGCCCACGTGAAGGAGCTCCAGGACGAGCTCAGGGCTCGATCGCAGCGTGATCGCGCCTATCTCATCGTGCTCGTCGGATCGAACGTCGGCGAGATGTTCGAGGTCGAGTTTCCGGAGACCGTCCTGGGCCGCGGGGCAAACGCCACGGTGCGTCTGAACGACGACGGCATCTCGCGTCGCCACGCGCGGCTCGTCCGCGCCGGCAACGATGTGGTGCTGGAAGATCTCAACAGCTCGAACGGCACCTCGGTGAACGGCGAGAACATCAGCCAGCGCATCCTGCGCGACGGCGACAAGATCCGCCTGGGATCGACCACGATCCTCAAGTTCACCTACCACGACCACCTCGACGTCAGCTTCCAGCAGCAGATGATCGACGCGGCGCTGCGGGACGGGCTGACGAAGGCGTTCAACAAGCGCTACTTCCTGAGCCGCCTGGAGACCGAGATCGCCTACGCGAAGCGGCACCGCGCGCCGCTCTCGCTCGTGATGTTCGACGTCGACCACTTCAAGCGCGTGAACGACACGTACGGCCACCTCGCCGGCGACTACGTGCTCACGAAGATCTCGAAGCTGACGATGAACACGGTGCGGACCGAGGACGTCTTCGCGCGTTACGGCGGCGAGGAGTTCGGCGTGATCTGTCGTGGCGTGTCGCTGGGCAACGCGGGCATCCTCGGCGAGCGGCTGCGCTCGGCGGTCGAGACCGCGTCGTTCGAGCACGAGGGGACGCGCATCCCGATCACGATCAGCGTCGGCGTCGCCGCGAGCCCGGATCTGCCGGTGGAGACGCCCGAGCAGCTCATCGCCGCCGCCGACGAGGCGCTCTACCAGGCGAAGCGGACGGGCCGAAACCGCGTCCTCCTGAAGCACGGGACAGGCTAGTCAGGCAAGTCGAGCGCGCGTCGTAGCTCGCCGACGAAGGTGCGGACGGCGCGCCGTTGCTCGTCGCCGCTCGCGGCCTGCTCGATGCGCCGCGCGAGTGCGGTGCCGACGACGACGCCATCCGCGCCGCCGGACACCTCGCCCGCCGCAAGCTTCGCGCTCGCGCCGCTGTCGATGCCGAAGCCCACGAGCACAGGTCGATCAAACGCGCGGCGCATCCCCTCGGCGTCACGTGCAGCCGTAGCGAGATCCGACGGGCTCGCCCCCGTCACGCCGGTCATCGAGATCGAATACACGAACGCACGCGGCGCGCCGTCGAGCGGCGTCGAAGCGCGCCGGATCGCCTCGATTCGCGCCGCGTGGCTCGTCGGCGAGACGAGCGGCACCACACCGAGCCCCTCGGCCGCACACGCGTCCCGGAGCGGCGCCGCCTCCTCGGGAGGCAGATCCACGACGAGCAGCGCGTCCACGCCGGCCGCTCGCGCGAGCCGCGCGACCTTTGCCTCCCCCACGACGAGCACAGGGTTGTAGTACGTGAACAACACGAGCGGCACCTCCGAGCGAGCGCGCACGCGCGACGCGACGTCGAGCACGCGTTCGAGCGTCGCGCCCGCCGCGATCGCTCGTTGCGCCGCGCGCGCGAGCGTCGGGCCGTCGGCCGTCGGATCACTGAACGGCACACCGAGCTCGAGGAGGTCGGCGCCCGCGTCGATCGCTTCGAGCGCGAGGAACCCCGACGCTTCGAGCGACGGATCTCCGATGCAGAGGTACACGCAAAGCGCCTTCCGGCCCGCGCGCCGGAGCTCGACGAAGCGCTGATCGATCCGGTGCATCACTTCCCTCCGCCGTAGGCCGTGATCGTGTCCAGGTCCTTGTCGCCGCGACCCGAGAGGCACACGAGCATCCGCGCGGGCCGTCCCCGCGCCTCGGCCTCGCGCCGCGCGATCGCCCCGAGCGCGGCGAACGCGTGCGCCGTCTCCAGCGCGACCACGATGCCCTCCGCGCGCGCCACCTCGCGCGCCGCATCCAGCGCCTCCGTGTCCGTCGCGGAGACGTACGTCGCGCGCCCCGTATCGCGGAGCCGCGCGTGCTCCGGCCCCACGCCCGGATAGTCGAGCCCCGCGCTCACCGAGTGCGCCTCGATCACCTGCCCCGCGTCGTCGCAGAGCACATACGTCTTCGCTCCGTGGAGCACGCCGACGCGCCCGCGCGAGAGCGTCGCCGCGTGTTTGTCCGTATCGAGCCCGAGCCCCGCGGCCTCGACGCCGTAGAGCGACACGCTCGTATCGCCCTCGAACGCCTTGAAGATCCCGATCGCGTTCGAGCCGCCGCCCACGCACGCGACGACGGCGTCCGGCAGCGCCCAGCGATCGAGGCACGACGCGCGCGCCTCGTCGCCGATGATCCTTTGCAGCGACGCGACGAGCGTCGGATACGGATGCGGCCCTGCCGCGCTGCCGACGCAGTAGTACGTCGTCCGCACGTTCGTCACCCAGTCGCGCAGCGCCTCGTTCATCGCGTCCTTCAGCGTCCGCGATCCCGACTCCACCGGCACCACGCGCGCCCCGAGCAGCCGCATGCGCGCGACGTTCGGCGCCTGCCGCTCCATGTCGAGCGCGCCCTGGTAGACCTCGCACGGAAGGCCGAGCAGCGCCGCCGCCGTCGCCGTCGCCACGCCGTGCTGCCCGGCTCCCGTCTCCGCGATGATCCGCGTCTTGCCCATCGCCTTCGCGAGCAAGAGCTGACCGAGCGCGTTGTTGATCTTGTGCGCCCCCGTGTGACAGAGGTCCTCGCGCTTGAGCAGGAGCTCCGCGATCGCGTCACCATCGGGATCGATCCGCCGCGCGAGCCGCTTCGCCTCCGTCAGGGGCGTCGGCCGCCCGACGTAGCTCCGCAAGAGCTCGTGGAGCTCCGCCTGGAACGCCGGCGTCGGAAGGACGTCCTGCCGCGCCCGATCGAGCTCTTCGAGCGCGGGCACGAGCGTCTCTGCGACGAAGCGCCCTCCGAACGGTCCGAAGTAACCTGCGACAAGCACGCGACAAGCCTGCTCGCCCGTGTGTTACCGGGCGAGCAGGTCCTTCCTGAAACGCGCGTCGAGCGCCCCCCGTGGCGAGGACGTCACCAGACGGAACAAACCTTGGCCGGGTGCATCGGCGTGCCCTCGGCGCACGAGAACGCCTGGGCGAACTCGGGCGTGTTCACGAGCGGACCGTTCACACGGAAGCGGGGCGCCGAGTGCGTGTTCGTCTTCGCGTGGAGCCGCGCGTACTCGTCGCGGCTCTTGGCGCACCAGGCCTGCGCGTGCGCCAGGAAGAACTGCTGATCCTCGGTGAAGCCGCCGGCGACGGTCATGTTCGCCGCGCCCTTGCGCATCTCGCGGTAGGCCATGAACGCGAGCCGGAGGCCGCCGAGATCCGCGATGTTCTCGCCGAGCGTGAGCTTGCCGTTGAGCTTCACGCCGGGCAGCGGCTCGTACTTCGAGTACTGCTCCTCGACGCACGTCGTCTTCTTCTTGAAGAGCTCCCCGACGGACGGCTCCCACCAGTTCTCGAGGTTGCCGTTGCCCGCGTACTGCGATCCCTCGTCGTCGAAGCCGTGCGTGAGCTCGTGGCCCACGACCATGCCCATGCCGCCGAGGTTCACCTGGATCGCCGCCTTCACGTCGTAGAACGGCGGCTGCAGGATCCCGGCCGGGAAAACCATGTGGTTCTTCTGCGGGTCGTAGTACGCGTTCACCATCGGAGGGCTCATCTGCCACTCCTCGCGATCGACGGGCTTGCCGATCTTGGCGAGCCTGCGCTTCTGCTCGAACGTGCCCGCGGCCATCGCGTTCTTCCCGTAGCTCTTGCGGTCGACCTCGAAGTCGTAGCTGCGCCACTTCGCCGGGTACCCGATGAGGTAGGCCATGGAGGAGAGCTTGGCGAGCGCGCGCTCCTTCGTCTTGTCGTCCATCCAGTCGAGCGAGCGCACGCGCACGCCGAAGGCCTTGCTGATCTCCTGCACCATCTGCTCGGCGGCGCGCTTCGAGTCGCCCGCGAAGTGGCTCGCCACGAAGGGCTGCGCGACGAGCTCGCCGAGCGCGTGATCCGTGGCGTCGACGCAGCGCTTCCAGCGCGGCTTCTGCTCCTTCAGGCCGAAGAGGCGGGCGCGGAAGGCGAACGCCTCGTCGACGAACGGCTTCGACAGCTCGTCGGCCGACGCGCGCACGATCATCCACGTCAGGTAGCTCTGCCAGACGTCGGCCTTCACCGACCCGAGCAGCTTGTCGATGCCCTCGAAGAACGGGATCGACGTCAGGTTCGCCTGCTTCACGTCCGAGATCCCGAGCGCCTTGAAGTACGCATCCCAGGGGAACGCCGGCGCCTTCTTGGCGAGATCCGCGCGGCTCACCATGTTGTAGATGCCCTTCGGATCGCGGCGCTCCACGCGCGTCTTCGAGACCTTGGCGATGTCGGTCTCGAGCGCGAGCACGTTCGCCGCGGCCTTCTTCGCGTCGGCCTCGGCGAGCCCGGCGAGCTTCAACATGCGCTCGACGTGGGCCACGTAGTCGGCGCGGAGTTTCTTCGAGTCGTCGTCGTCCTTCGTGTAGTAGTCGCGATCCGGCAGGCCGAGCCCGCCTTGATCGAGCGTGGCGATGACGCGCGTCGCGTCCCCGGGATCCTGCTCGCCCGAGATCCAGAACAGCGGGAAGATGCCCTTTCCGTGCAGGTCGCTGACGAGCGTGGTCACGTCCTTCGCCGAGGCGACCTTCCGCGCGCGATCCACGAGCGGCTTGATCGGCGTGATGCCCGCGGCGTCCACGGACGCCTCATCCATGCACGCGGCGTAGTAGTCGCCGATCTTCTTCGTCGTCGGATCGGGGTTCTTCGCCTTGCCCGCGTCCTCGAGGATCGACTTCAGCGCGAGCTCGTTGCGCTTGTCGATCTCGCTGAAGCTCCGCACCCAGTTCGCCTCGTCGGAGGGGATCTCCGTCGACTTGAGCCAGCCGCCGCAAGCGAACTGGTAGAAGTCCGTGCAAGCATTGACGGACTTGTCGAGCGCGGCCCCGTCGAGGCCGACGCTCTCCAGCGAGACCTCGACGGGCGGAGGCCCCTTGTCGACGGGCGGAGCGACGGTGGGCACGGGGCCCGCGGTGTTGGTGATGGGCTCGGGTTTGGCCGAGCCACACCCAGCGAGGAGGGACATCGCCACGGAGGCGAAGGCGAGGGAAAACGTGCGCATACGAGTCTCCGGTCGGGGGAGCGGCATCCTAGGACGAACCGCCGAGGTCGCAACGATGGACGTCGCTCCGAGGCCCTTGTGAACCCGCGAGCGCGCGTGAACCGGAGAGGACGTGGAGGGTGGTGTTCGAGACCGCGATCAGCGACGCGAGATTTCTACGCGCCGAGAGCCCCTGCGTGCCGCGACGGCCGCGCCGATCACGAGGCAAGCGACCCAGCCTGAGGACTCGCCCGCGCCGCCGACGACCCGGCAGCCGCAACCCTCGTCCTCGCCGCCGCCCGTGCCGCCGCCATCACTTCCGCCCGCGCCTCCGCTTCCGCCGTCGCCTCCGCTTCCCCCGGCGCCGCCGCTTCCGCCGCCGCCTCCGCTTCCGCCGCCGCCTCCGCTCCCGCCCGCGCCTCCCTCACCGCCGAGCTCGTAGGCGCCGATGTCGATCGTGCCGACCGTCGTGCGTATCGCGCCGTCGTACGGGTGCACGTAACTAATCTTGGGGGTCAAATCGATCCCGCCGCCCATCCCCGGCGCCTCGCCCGCGTCCACGCAGGGCGAACCGTCCTTCAGCCGGTAGTTGAACCCGGCCTGGTCGACGAACATCGGATCGCCCTGGAAGTTCTTCCCGAGGTTCGCGTTGCCCTGGTTCGTGAGCGTCCCGGGCCCGACGAAGATGTTGTTCCGGACGACCGCCGGGGCGGCGTTCCCGCCGATGTTGAGGAACGTGCCGCCGTTCGGGCGCTCGTTGACGAACGTGTTGTTCACGACGAAGAGCTCGGTGATCGGGTTCGCCCCGTTCGACTCGAGGCCATACGCGACGAGCGAGCTGTTGTCGGTGTTCGGCCCCTGCTGGACGAGGTTGCCGATGAGGAACGTCAGGCCGCTGCTCGGAATGTCGATCTCGTAGCTGCCCGTCCCGTCCTCCTGCGTGAGGCGGTTGTAGAGCACGTGGTTCTCGAGCGCGCGGCTCTTCAGGAGGTGGCCGATCTTCGAGCCGTGCGAGTAGTTGTGCTGGAAGACGAACTTCTTGACGTGGTTGATGTAGAGGTTGTGCGACTGGCCGTCGCCCGCGCCGTTGTTCGCGAACTCGCTGAACTCGATCAGGATCGTGCTGTTCGGGTTGTCGCCCGCGAGGATGCCGTTCTCGTTGTCGTGGAAGTAACTGTTGCGGACCGTGAGGTTCGTGCCTTCCTGACGGATGCCCGCGCCGTTCTTGTCCGGGACCGCGGCGCCGGTGAACTCGATGTACTCGATCACCGTGTCGTTCCCCGCGATGACCCAGGTCGCCTTGCCGCCCGCGTTTTTCCCTCCCGCGTCGATCTTCGCGACCCCACCCACGCCGCGGATCAAGAGCCCGTTCTTCGACCAGGAGCAAACATCGCCGGTGTAGTCCCCGGCCGCGTCGATGTGGATCCAGTCGCCGTCCTCCGCCGCTGCGATCGCCTGACAAGGCATCGCGTAGTCCTTCCCCGGACCCACGCTGATCGTCCCCGCCGACGCGCTCGTCGCCGCGAGCGCGCAGGGCGCCGCGACGAGAACTGCCACGAGCCCCCTCGAAATTCTCCGCATCATCATCACCAAGACCTCCTCACGCTTCGTCTGCGCCGTCCGCCGTTCGCGCGGCTTCCTGCGCCGCGCGCCGAGCTTCGCTCACGAACACGCGCATCTTGCGCTCGTCCTTGATCCCCGGCGCGGACTCGACGCCGCTCGCGACGTCGACGCCCCACGGCCGCACGACGCGCACCGCCTCGGCGACGTTGTCGGGCCCGAGCCCGCCCGCGAGCAGGAGGCGCCGCGTGCGCGCGAGCTCGACGACGAGCGCGGGATCAACACGCACGCCCGTGCCCCCCTGCTGCCCCGGGACACGCGCGTCGACGAGCAAGAGATCCCCGCCGTATCGCGCCGCGATCGCGACGTCCTCCGCGCCTCCGATGCGCAGCGCCTTGAACGCACGCGGCCCGAGCGCGTCGATCGCCTCGGGCGGCTCGTCGCCATGAAGCTGCACGCGATCGAGCCCGACCTCCGCGACGAACTCGAGGGCGCGCGCCGGATCGAGATCGGCCACGACGCCGACGATCTCCACGCACCCACGCGCCGCGGCCACGAGCGCACGCGCGAGCGGCACGTCGATGCGACGCGGCGATCCAGAAACGAAGTTGAGGCCAATCATGTCGGCGCCCGCGGAGACGGCAGCCTCCACGTCGTCGACCCGCGTAAAACCGCAGATCTTGACGTGGAGGGCCGGGGGCGGCCGGTTCACTCGATGCCGAGGAGCTCTTTGACCTTGGCGATCACCTGAGGCGCCTGGATGGGCTTGGTGATGTACGCGTTCGCGCCGAGCTGCAGCGCGCGTTGCCGGTCTTCCTGCGAGCCCTCGGTCGTGATGATGATGATCGGCGTGTCCTTGTGTACCGGATCCGACCGGACACGCTTGACGAGCTTCAGCCCGTCCATGATCGGCATGTTGATGTCGGTGATGATGACGTCGTACTTCGTCGACGCGAGCTTGCGCAGGCCGTCGACGCCGTCGTCCGCCTCCGTGACGCGCAGGTTCTTGAGCCGCGCGAGCGCGAAGACCAAGAGCTGCCGCATCATGGGCGAATCTTCGACAATCAGGCAGGAGTACTCGGCCATCGATCAGTCCTCCAGGTCGAGGAACGCCTGTACACCAGGCACCTTGCGACCTGCATCGGTGAACAGCCGCGCGCTGACGAGCGCGAGGGCGGCCTGCGCGCCCAGGAGCCGGAACAGCTCACCGTCCTGGTCGTCGAAGGCCGTCTTTTGGGAAAGCGTCCCGAAGATGGCGATGACGCCGATGGGCTGGCCATCGATGAGCAGCGGTACCACCGCCGCGGGGCGCTCGACCGTGCCCTTCGAGACGTCATTCTCGGCGTCGTAGTACAGCTTGCCGGTGGAAAAAGCCCGCCCGATCGGGCCCCCGTCCACCGGTAGGGTCGCGATGTCGGCGAAGCTCTGGCCTTCCGTCGCCACCGCCACGAGCTCTTTCTTGTCGTCCGAGGCGATGTAGACACCGAACCGAGCAGCGCCGAGGAGCTGCGCCAAAAGCTCCTTGATGTTGCGGAGCACGTGGCGAACGTTCGTCGAGGAGTGGATCTGCGAGGTCGCGACGTAGAGGTTCGCGAGGCTCGCGAGCTCCGACTCCACCTCCTGATGGCGCGAGGTGTAGCGATCGCTCACCGCCTCCATCGCCACCGAGCGCTGGAGCAGCGCGTTCTTCTCTCCCTCGAGCGCCTCGATCTTCCGCACGAGATCCCGCATCGCCGTATCGCTGGCGAGGTGCGCGCGGAGCTTGCCGTTCTCGCTCTCGAGCTCCGAGAGCCGATCACGGAGACGCTCGTTCTCCTTCAGGACCTCTTCGGTCAACTGAGCGCCTTTGCGGAAGAACTGCTGGATGAACAAATCCCGCTCCCTTTTCAGGTCTTCCGGAGGCTGTTCGCTGGGCGCTTTGGATCGCCCTTCGTTGTCGCTCATCGTCTCCCTGGGATCTCCAGCGACCCGGACGGTAGCACGCCCGGCTCGCCGGCAGGAAGGCCCCTTCAATATGGCCGGGCCAAGCTCATTTCTTCCGAGCGCTGGAGGCGAGGGCCGCCCAACGCTCGAGATCCGGGGAAAGAAGGGTCGGCACCCGCCGAAGGGCTCGTACGTCCCGCGCGCCCACGAGCAACATGACAGCCCGCAGCTCGGACTCCACCTGGTCGAGGAAGGCGAGCGCACCATCCCGGCCCCCCGAATGGAGCGCCTGCAACACCGGACGAGCGATGCCTGCCGCGTGCGCGCCGAGCGCGAGGGCCTTCGCCACGTCGATGCCGCTCGCCACGCCGCCGGTCGCGATGATGCTCTTGAACCGCGGCCGCGCCTCGCGGGTGATCAGCACCGAGGCCGCCGTCGGCACGCCCCACTCCCGCAACGTCACGCCGAGCGAGCGCTCCTGCCCCGCGGCGCGCGCCGTCTCCACCGCGACCCAGCTCGTGCCGCCCGCGCCCGACACGTCCACGTGCCGCACGCCCGCCTTCGCGAGCTTCTTCGCGGTGCGCGGCCCGATCCCGCAGCCCGTCTCCTTCGCCACGACCGGCACGGGGAGCTCCGCGACGAGCCGCTCGAGCGCCCCGACCACGCCCACGAAATCTCGATCCCCGCCCGGCTGCACGGTCTCCTGCGCCGGGTTCAGGTGCACGCAGAGCGCGTCGGCGCCCACCGCCTCGACGAGCTCCAGGACCTTCGCGGTCTCGAGGCTCTTGGCCTGCACGCCGCCGATGTTGCCGAGCACGAGCGTCGTCGGCGCCACATCGCGCACCATGTACGTCTCGCGAGGCTCGCCCTTCAGGATCGCACGCTGGCTGCCCAGGCCGAAGCCGTACCCGCGCTCCTCGGCGATCCGCGCGAGCTCCCGGTTGATGCCCCGCGCGCGCTCGGTGCCTCCCGTCATCGCCGCGATCACGAGCGGCACGCGGAGCTTCTTGCCGAGCAACTCGACCGACATGTCGATGTCGTCGACCACGAGCTCGGGCAGCGCGTCGTGCACGAGCTCGACGCCCTCGAACAGCGTCGTCTTCGCGCGGAACCCCACGTCGCCCGTGGCGCACAAATCGATGTGGTCGGCCTTGCGCGAGGAAATCGGCGAGGACTGGTGCGGGAGTGTCTGGAGTTCGGTCATTCGATCCGTCCGCCCCCTCCATGAGGCTTGGCGGTCCACGAATCAAGGGAAAGACGCCCCGACGTTTTCGACGCCGCGCCGCTCCCGCACTAGACTGATCGCATGGATCTCCCCGCTGAACCGAGAGTCCGCTGGATCCTCCATCGCGCCGCGGCCCTGATCGAACAAGGCGCCGAGCCCGTGCGTGGCCTCGTGCTCCCCAACGCCGACTCCTTCCCCGATCCGTTCGACGGATCGCCGAACGCAGTGGCGAAGCTCCTCGCGCGCGTGCAGGCCCTCGCGGGCCTCTCGGATCTCACGGTCGAGCTCACGTTCGTCACGCCCGAAGGCGAGACGATGAGCACGGGTTGCGGCAGCGGCGCTTGTGGCCCCGGCGGTAAGATCGAGGCGCGCCTCGATCGTGTCGGTCGCCGCCCCGACGGCTCGTACGTCGTGGCCGTGGGCACGGGCGAAGTGCGTGATCCCGTGGTCCTCACGACGGCCCTCGTCCGCTCCGTGGCCTGCATGTTCATGACCGAGGCCGACGCGTACGACGGGCTCTCCGCGACCGAGCGCGAGCCCGTCACGGATCTCGCGGGCGTGCTGCTCGGCTTCGGCGTCCTGCTCGCGAACGGATCCCACGTCGTGGTGAAAGGCTGCGGCGGCGCGAAGATCCACTCCGCGACGCGCCTCACCACGAACGAACTCACGCTCGCACTCGCGATGTTCTGCAAGCTCTTCGGCACGGACGGCAGAATCGCCGCGCGCCACCTCGATCCCGTCCCGCGCGAGCGCTTCGCGGAGTCCGAGACCTGGGCCCGCGCGAACGCGGCCGTCGTGCGCAGGTTGCGCGAAGATCCGGATGGCATCCGCAGCGACGCGTTCGTCCTCGATCAGGCCGAGGGCTGGATATCGCGCCTCTTCAGCTTCGGCCGCGGCAAGCGCGCGCCCACCGCCGAGGAGACGCTCTCCGAACTCGAACGATCGATGCGCGCCACCACGCCGAAGAAGACTGTTGATCCCGAGCGCGCCAAGAAGCTCGCCGAGCTCCGCGCGCTCGTGGACGAGACCCTGGAAGGACAATGAGCGGACGACTCTGGGACAAGGGCGGCGCCACCGACGCCGCCATGCTCCGTTACACCTCCCGCGACGACTGGAAGCTCGATCAACGCCTGCTCGCCTACGACCTCGTGGCGACACGCGCGCACGTGCGCGGGCTCCGTCGCATCAACGTCCTCTCGGAAGGCGAGCTCGACGCCATGGAGCGCGCGCTCGCCGAGCTCGTCCGCAGAAACGACGCCGGCGAGCTCGTCCTCACCGAGGCCGACGAGGACGGCCACACCGCGATCGAATCCGCGCTCGTCTCCATGCTCGGCGACACCGGCAAGAAGGTGCACACGGGCCGCAGCCGCAACGATCAGGTCCTCGTGGCGATGCGCCTCTATGAGCGCGACGCGATGGACGAGCTCGAAGCCCTCGTGCTCGCCGCCGCCTCCGCGCTCGTCGCGCTCGCGCGTCGCGAGGAGAAGACGCCGCTCCCCGGCTACACGCACCTCCAGCGCGCCGTGCCGAGCTCGGTCGGCCTGTGGGCGGGCTCCTTCGCCGAGGGCCTGCTCGACGCGGTCACCATCGTTCGCGCCGCGCGTGCGCTCACCGATCGCTCCCCGCTCGGCGCCGCCGCTGGCTACGGCGTGAACCTCCCGCTCGATCGCGAGGGCGTCGCGCGCGAGCTCGGCTTCTCCGATGTCGCGTGGAACCCGCTCGGCTCGCAGACCTCGCGGGGCATCGTCGAGGCCACGCTCCTCGCCGCCGCGTGGCAGGTCATGGCGATCGTTCGCAGGCTCGCCTGGGACCTCTCCCTCTTCACGACGAGCGAGTTCGGCTTCGTGCGCCTCCCCGACGCGTTCACCACGGGCTCGTCGATCATGCCGCAGAAGCGCAACCCCGACGTCGTCGAGCTCATGCGCGCCGCCTGCTCGATCGTGCAGGGTGCGCTCACCGAGGTGCAGACCCTCGTCGCGCTCCCGTCCGGGTATCACCGCGATCTGCAGCTCACGAAGTCGCCCGTGTTGCGCGGCCTCGACGAGACGCTCGCCACGGTCCGCCTCCTGCCGCGCCTCGTCGAGGGCCTTCGTTTTGACCACGAACGAATGCTCGCCGCGATCACGCCCGAGTGCTTCGCGACCGACCGAGCCGTCGAGCTCGCCGCCTCCGGCATCCCCTTCCGCGAGGCCTATCGCCGCGTCGCCGACGAGATCAAAGCGCTCGCCCAGGGCGATGCGCCGGCGAGCCTCGCCGCGCGCGTCTCGCCGGGGGCGCCGGGCGACCTGCGCCTCGATCTGCTCGAAGCGCAGATCGCCTCGCTCAACGCATCTCGGTAACCGCGTCCGCGCCGCCCACCAGCACCACGTCCGCCATCTCGAGGAAGAGCCCCGTGTCCACGACGCCGGGGATCCCCCGCGCCTCGGCGTGCGTGCGCGCCGGATCGTCGAGCGGCGCGAAACGCGTGTCGACGATCCAGTTCATGTTGTCCGTCACGAAGGGAAACCCGTCCGCCTTCTTGCGCACGACGGGCTCGCCGCCGAGGTTCTTGAGGTGCCTCGACGCCGTCGCCACCGCGAACGGCACCACCTCGATCGGGATCGCTGTCCTCGATCCGAGCTTCTTCACGAGCTTCTCCGGCGTCACCAGAATCACGAGCCGTTCGGCCTCGTATGCGACCACGCGCTCGCGCAAGAGCGCGCCGCCGAGGCCCTTCGTCAGCCCAAGCTCCGGCGTCACCTCGTCCGCGCCGTCGAACGCCACGTCGATGCCGTGGATCTCGTCGAGCCCAACGCACTCGATCTGGAGCTTCTTCGCGAGCTCTTCCGAGCGCTTCGAGGTCGGCACGCCCCGCACGCGCAGCCCTCGACGCACACGCTCGCCCAGGCGCTCGATGAACGCTTCTGCGGCGCGTCCCGTGCCGAGGCCAAGCGTCATTCCATCGGCCACATGCGCGAGCGCGGCCTGCGCCACCCGTTCGAGCGCGGCCGGATCCGGACCCTGAGACATCGTCATGCCCCGCCCTTGCTCGATCGCGGCCCGCGCGGCAACCGCGAACGACCTCTCCCCGCGGCCTTCTTCGCCGGCGCCTTTGCGCTCGGCTTCGCGCCGCCTCCCGCACCGTCGAGCGGCGACGGGCAGACGTCGCGCAACCTGCAGCCTTTGCACTCTCTCCCGGACCAGATCCGATCGAACGTCTCCTGCATCTCGTCGAGCAGCACGTCGTCGTCCGTCAGGATCCCCGCCTCGAAGTTGCGACGCCCCTCGCCCTTCGCGCCGAGCCCGGCGCCCGTCAGGTTCGCCGATCCCAGGTAAAGCGCCGCGCCGTCGACCGCGATCATCTTGAGGTGTACGCGTGGACAACGACGCATCGCGAGCCCGCCCGCGCGAAGCTCGTCGTGCCGCGCGAGCTCCTCACGGAACGCGCGTGACGGCACGCCCGCGTGCAGCAACCGCAGCTCCACCCCGCTCCGCGCGAGCCCCCGGAGCACCTCCAGCAGCGACACGTACCGGCCCCGCGCGCGCGCCCGTGTTCCCATGGGCGCCTCCACGCGCAGCTCCTTCACGTTCGCCGTCGCGATCCACACGCTCACGCGCGCCTTCGCGAGCACGCCCTGCACGAGCACGTCGTAATGCGCGCGATCCCTGAGCAGCCGCAGCTCGACGCGCCGGCCGCCCAGGCTCAAGACGACGTCGCCTCGACCGAGAGGTGCGCCGCGAGGATCGACCGCACGTCGTCCGGCATCGGGCACGACGCCATCACGTCGAGGTTCGTCGTAACGATCGTGTGCTCCACCGTCGCCACGAGCACGGAGCCCTCCTCGCGCAGCATCCGGTACACGAGCGTCGCGCTCCGGTTGCCGAGATGCGCCGTGCTCGTCTCGATCCGGAGCACGTCGCCGTAACGCGCGGGCGCGCGGAACGACATGTTCACCTTCACCGCGGGCAAACCCACGCGCCGCTTCACGATGAGGTGCGGATATCCCCTCTCGAGACCCGCGAAAAAGTGCTCCATCGCCTCGTGGGCGAAGCCGAGATAGTGCCCGAAGAAGACGATCCCCGCCGCGTCGACCTCCTCGAACTTGATCGGCCGCACGAAGGCGATCATGGCTTCACGCGAGATCCTCGGCGAGCTTCGTGATCGACGCCGGCCCGAGTTCGGTCCGCGCGATGTACCGCGGATGATCCACGCGCACTGCGACCTTCGCCGTCTTGCCACGGATCGCCGCGATCGCCGCCTCGGAGAGCTTGATCTTGAAGTAGTGCACGGCCGTCGTCCGGTCCGGCATCACGCTCTTCGGATCACTCGTCGCGGCCGCGCGCACGCCGTCGACCTCCACGCTCACGCAGCCTTCGAGGCCCCTGAGCTCGATCAACATGCGGTCGCGGATCACGGCGTCCGGGATCTCCACGAACATCGTCAGGCTGAGCTCGCCCGGGGCCGGGATCAGCTCGTTGTACGTCCCGATCTCGTGCGCGATCCCGCTCTCGTTCGTGATGCGCTCGGTGCGCAGCATCTCCTGGATCTGCAAGAGCACCGAGTCTCGGTTCTCGAACACCGCGGACATCTGCTCGCCGAGCTTCACCCGGCGCGGCCGCTTCTCTTCGATGACGCGCGCCCGGAACCTCGCCCGGATCTGCTCGTAGTCGCCGATGGGCAGGATCTCGCTCCGATCGATCGGTCGCATCGCTCTTCTTTCCTCCAGGATCAGGCTCGTTCGGCCTTCGTCGTGGGTTCGGAGCCCTCGTCTGGCAAGAGCCCGTAGGCGCGCGCGAGGGCCTCGATCGGGTGGAGAACGTGCTTGCCCGTCTCCTTCTCCACGCGGAGCGCTGCCAGCGAACAGTCGCTCACGACCATGTCCGGCGCCACGTCCGACACGCCGCGCACGAGCTTTTGCGCGTAACGACGCCCCGTCTCGTAGTTCTCCGCCTTCATGCCCCACGTCCCGTCGACGGCCGAGCACTGCTCGATCACACGCACGTCCGTGTCGGGCACGACGCCGAGCACACGCGCGCCAGGAAAACCAACCTTCTGCGCGCGCAGATGGCAGGCCGCGTGATAGGCGACCGTGCCGAGCTTCTCCGGGAACTCGCGCACGAGCTTCTTCTCGCGGCCGAGCTTCACCAAGAACTCCATGAGATCGACCGTCGCCGCCGCGACTTCCTTCGCCTCGGGCGTCGGCAAGTACTCCGCCCACTCCTTCTTCATCGTGTAGCCGCACGTCGGCCCCGGCACGACGATCGTTCGACCCGCGCGCACGTGCGGCAGGAGCAGCTCCACGTTGTGGCGGATCTTCTCGGTCGCGGCCTTCACGTCGCCGCCGTCGAGGTTCGGCATCCCGCAGCAGGTCAGGCTCGCGCCCGGATCCTCGCCCACGCCCGGGTACCGCACGCGCACGCCGTTGTGCTCGAGCACGCGCACCGCCGCGCGCACCACGCTCGGCACGTTGTACTCGCCGTAGCAGGTCGCGAAGAGCACGACCTCGCCGTGTTTCCCCGCGTTCTCGGCCGGTGCGTGGTCCGCGAGCCACGCGCGGAACGTCTCCCCTGCCATCGGCGGCAGCGGGAACTCCGCCGAGATGCCCGTCACCTTCTCCTGCACCTTGCGCACGAGGCTCGACGCGAGCACGAAGTTCGAAATCGGCGCCATCACGCCCCCGCCCACGGCGCCGATCGCCTGCGGCTCGCCGAGAATCCTGTCGACGAGCGGGATGCCGTCGCGCGCGGCGCGGTTCGCTCGCTCGCGGGCCATGAGCCGCGGGAAATCGAGCAACTCCGACGAGCCCTCGTCGGGCGTGTACGGGCACTTGATATAACAGAGCTTGCACTGCCAGCAGGCGTCGCTGACGGCCTTGATGTCCGCGTCGTCGATGAGCTCCGCGCCCTCCGCGCGGCCCGAATCGATCGCCTTGTCGACCCGGTTGAACAGCTCCGGGAACGAGCCGCAGTAGTTCACGCACATGCGGCACTCGTGGCAGATCTGGAACGCGCGGCGCAGCTCCGTCTCGAGATCCCGCGCGTCGTAGTAGCGCGGATCGTGCGGGCTCGTCGCCGGCGGGGCCTTGGGCTTGCGGGGGATGACGCTCACGGCTGGCTCTCGTCTCCGGTTCGTCCGGGCAAACAAAAGGGAGGGCGCGCCTCGGACGCGACAGGCGCGCGGGAGAGCGACGTGTGCCGCTCGCCCGCGCGCCGCGCGCCGCGCTCGCTCAGAAGTCGAGCGTATCGATGGCCTTCGCGAAGCGGCCAGCGTGCGACTTCTCGGCCTTCGCGAGCGTCTCGAACCACTCGGCGATGTCGTCGAAGCCCTCCTCGCGGGCCGTCTTCGCCATGCCCGGGTACATCGTCTCGTACTCGTGCGTCTCGCCGGCGACGGCGGCCTTGAGGTTCTTCTCCGTGTTGCCGATCGGCAGGCCCGTGGCCGGATCGCCGACCGCCTTCAGGTAGTCGAGGTGGCCGTGCGCATGGCCCGTCTCGCCGTCGGCCGTGTCCTTGAACAGGCCCGCGATCTCGGGGCGCCCTTCCACGTCCGCGACCTTGGCGAAGTAGAGATAGCGGCGATTCGCCTGCGACTCGCCGGCAAACGCGTCCTTCAAGTTCTGGTGGGTTCTGGTTCCTGCGAGGTTCGCCATGGTGATCTCGTCTCCTTCGTGCTGCCAACGATGGGAAGGAACTGCGAGGTGAAACTAGCGTGGTTTGCCCGCGCGTGAACGGCCAGACGTGGGCACGTCCGCGGCGCAGGACGCACACACGCCGCGGTAGATGCGCTCCACGGCGCGCAGGGAAAACCCCGGCGCGGCCGCGTTCACGCAAGGCGCGATCTCCGCAAGCGGCTCACCGTTCGTGCACGACGGCACGTCGCGCACGAGGCCGCAGCGATCACACACCGCGTGGTTGTGCGGCGCCATGTTCGCGTCGAAGCGCGCCGCGCCCGGCGACAAGCTCAAGGACACGCAGAGCCCGGCCGCGGCAAGCGCGTCGAGCGTGTTGTACACGGTCGCGAAGCTCATCGTCGGCATCGCGGGGTGCAGCCGTTCGAAGAACTCCTGGGCCGTCGGGTGCGCCGGGTCACCGGCAAGCTCACGCGCGATGGCCAGGCGTTGTGGCGTCAGCTTGAGACCGGAGGCCCGGACGCGCGCCAGCATCTCGGCGAAACGTGCTTCAGCCTCTGGGCACGCGTTCGGCACGTCCGCTGGATACGTAGAATTTTTCTCAGGAGCAAGTCCTCCTGAGTTGAGGAAAATCCCTACAGCGGCCTACGCAGCGGCTTTCTTCGGGTGGCAGACCCCGAGAAATCGTGGAGAATCTCACGGGTTTTGCCTGGCGCACGATCCACCGGCCTCTCGAACACGCGTGGACGGCCTTGCCAGACAAAAATCCCACTGACATACTGTCGCCCCCTCGCAAACCGGGTCCACGTACACGTGTACCTGCGCCCCGCGAGGAAACGAAGGACGACAACGCCCCGCGCGGCCCGGGGGAACAGGGCCCGCACGATGGAAACGAGAGGACGCGTTCAGAGATGCCTACCGACGCCATTCAGTGCAAACCGCTCGAGGTCGCCGTGGGCGACAAGGGAATCGAGCGCGCAATCAAGCACCTCAAGCGGAAGATGGCCGCGGAGGGCATCCTTCGTGAGCTCAAGAGGCGCCGGCACTACATGAAGCCCTCGGTCAAGCGCCGCAAGAAGGCGTCCGAGGCTGCCCGCCGCCGCCGCAAGCGGTCGAAGATGGACGTGATGCAATAGCCCGGCGGCGCGTCCGCGCGCCTCCTGGTCACCCGGCGCGCGTTCGCGCGCCTCGGGCCACCGACGATGACGCCGGCCGCTCCGCGGAGTCCGGCGTTTCGTCGTTTTGTTCGACCTTGAAGCTCCTCATCCTCAGTACTTCCTATCCGGCGAGCGACGCCGATCCCTCGGGACACTTCGTCCGCGCCGAGGCCCGCGCGCTCGCGCGGCAAGGCCACGACGTGCACGTCGTCGCGCCCGGGGGATCGCCCTTCGACGAACCCGCGCGGGATCCCGCGGCGCCCTCGCTCCACGTGCACCCCGCGGGCGGCGGCGCGCTCTTCGGCTGGCCCGGCGCGCTCGCGCGCGTGCGCCGGGATCCCACGCGCTTGCTCCATGCGCTCCCCTTCGCCATCGCCGCGCGCGTGCGTGCCTCCGCGATCGGCCCCGTCGATCGCGCCATCGCGCACTGGATCGTCCCCTCGGCCGTCCCGCTCCTCCTCGGTTTGCCTGCGCCGATCGAGGTCGTCGGCCACGGCGCCGACGTGCGCATGCTCTGCGCCATGCCCGCCGCGGCGCGCCTCTTCATCGTGCGCGCCCTCCTCGATCGCGACGCCTCCTTCCGCTTCGCTGCCGCCGCCTCCCTCGACGCCCTCGCCCGCGCCCTGCCCACGCCGCTCGCGGAGCGCCTCGAACGCGCCTCCCGCGTCGAGCCCGTTCTCCTCGACCTCCCCGACGTCACGACGCGCGCCCGTGTCCTCCGCGCCTCGCTCGATCCACACGCGTCCGCGGACAAACTCGTCGTCGCCGCGGGCCGCCTCGTCCCATCGAAGCGTGTCGACCTCGCGATCGAGGCTGCGACATCCGCGTCGATGTCGATCGTCGTCGTCGGCGACGGCCCCTTGCGCGCCGAGCTCGAGGCCCTCGCGCGTGCCCGCCCTGCGCATGCGCGGTTCGTCGGCCTCGTGCCGCGGGACGAGGCGCTCGCGTGGATCGCTGCGGCTGACGTGCTCCTGCATGCTTCGGCGGAAGAGGCTGCGCCCACCGTCGTGCGCGAGGCGCGCGCGCTCGGCGTGCCTGTCGTCGCGTGCGCGGCGGGGGACGTCTCCGTGTGGGCGCGGCGCGACCCTGGCCTCGTCGTTGCCGCGCCCGACGTCCGGGCCCTTTCGGCCGCGCTTCAGGCTGCCGTGGCTGCGCGTTCGTAGGGCGCCCCCCCGAGCGCGTGCGAGACGTACAAAGCGACGAACGAGGCTCTTGCAATCCTCGACGATTCGACTAGGGTGCCGCCTCGCGATGCGGGGCAAACACCACGCAGAGCGGCCCGGGGCGTAGCGCAGCCTGGTTAGCGCACTTGACTGGGGGTCAAGGGGTCGGTGGTTCAAATCCACTCGCCCCGACAAGGTCCGGAGGATGAACGTCCTCCGGACCTTTCGGTTTTTTGTGCCTCGTGACGAGCGAAGCGCAGACGAAGGCACGTTCGCGCCTCGGCGCGTCGTGCCTTCAGGGTCCGTTGGTCTCGGGGTGGGAAGAAGGAGCGCGCGGCAGTTCGTGCCGCGCGAGGCTCAATTGAAGCCGATGCGGAAGTTGACCGGACCGCAGTCGGGCGCGCCGTCCATCGACAACGTCGCCTCGTGCCGCCCGGGGTCGCCCGTCACCGTGATGCTGCCGCCCGTGCTGCGGTCGCCCTTGTCGCCGACGCCGATCGGCAGGTCGAGGGCCGCGCCCGCGCCTTTCCAGGTCAGGTGCAGCGTCGCCGCCGTCAACTGATCGACGGGGCTCAGGTTCTCGCCTTTGAACTCGATGACCAGACGCTCGGCGTTGGCGATGTCGGAGCGGAACGTCGCCTTGGCGCCGCAGTCCATGCGGAAGCGGTGCGTCTCTCCGCGCTTGATGGGCAGCGCCGCGGAGGTCGGGGGCTGGAACGCGTCGCCCTTCTTCGGCGGCGGGATCTTCACCACGATGCAACCCGTGGACGCCGCGGCGAGGAGACCGAGCGTCGCGACACGCGCGGCCCCGGAGAGAATCGCGGAAACCTTCTTCGACATGACAAGCGCCTCCATGGCGAGCCGGCCGGCCCCCTCCGCGCCCATGCCGGTACGGATCGGCGGCTACCATTTCGCGTATAAACGACGTCGCGCGGAAGATCCACTCTTTCACGCTCACCGCTACCGCCCTCTGCGCGTCGTAGTATCGTTCGCGTCCCATGGCCGAATCCACCCTCGATCTGCGCGACCTGCCCAAGGACCGCGCCTACGACGAATTGGAACGCACGCTCGAAGCCATCCTCGCGGGCCTCGCGGATCCCATCGCCGCCATGGCCACGATGAGCGCGCTCCTGCATCACGGCTTCGGCCATCTCTGGACCGGCTTCTACCGCGTCGTCGCCCCCGACCTCCTTCGTGTCGGTCCTTATCAAGGCACGCTCGGCTGCCTCGAAATCCCCTTCGGCAAGGGCGTCTGCGGCGCGGCGGCCCGCGACCTGCGCACCGTCGTCGTCCCCGATGTCCACGCCTTCCCCGGCCACATCACCTGCGACGCCCGCTCTCGCTCCGAAATCGTCGTCCCGGTCCTCGATGCCTCGGGCGCGCTCCTCGCTGTGCTCGACATCGACTCCGACCGCCCTGCCACCTTCGACGACGAGGACCGTCGCCGCCTCGAAGCCCTCGTCGGCTGGTTCGCCCGCGTGCCCTGAAAGGCGCATCTTCCCTCTTCGCAGCCCTTCCGGCCTCGCTTACACTTGGCCGCATGCTCCGCCCCACCTTGCGAATGCCGTCCGGATATCCCGACGCGGCGCCGCATCTCCGCGACGAGGTCCGCGTCCTGCAACGCGAGCTCAAGCGTTGGGCGTATTCCATGAGCCCCGACGGCCAGTTCGGCCCGCGCACCGATGCCGCCGTGCGCCATTTCCAGCGCAAGCGTGGCCTCAAGGACGACGGCATCGTCGGACCCCGGACGTGGGACGCCGTCCTCGATCCCGACGCGAAGGCCATTGGCGCGAGCTTCCAGTATCAACCTGCCGGCACCGCGGATCCCACGCCCTCCACGCCCGCCGCGCCCAAACCTGCGACGCCCGCGCCCGAGCCGGCCCCGGTGAACCCCGGCGCGGGCGGGGCCGCGTGGATGGCCATCGCGCGCAAGGAGGAGGGCATCCGCGAAACCTCGGGACGGGCGGCCAATCCGCGCATCGTCGAGTACCACGCGACGACCACGCTCCGCGCGCAGTCGGACGAGATCGCCTGGTGCGCCTCCTTCGTGAACTGGGTCCTCAAAAAGGCCGGCATCAAGGGCACGAACTCCGCCGCCGCGGCGAGCTGGGTGAAATGGGGCGCGTCCACGACCGCGCGCCAGGGCGCCGTCTGCGTCATCTACAATGCCCGCGCCGCGAACTCGTCCCTCTCGACCTCCGGCAATCACGTCGGCTTCCTGGTCCGCGAGACGAGCACCCATTACGTGCTCCTCGGCGGCAACCAGTCGAATTCCGTCAAGGAATCGAGCTTCCCCAAGACGAAATGGCGGCTCAAGGCCTATCGCTGGCCGTCCTGACCTTCTCACCGCTTCGTCGCGGGCCCGCCGAGCGTCTCGTCGAGCGAGCGCGAGGGCGGACGACAATCGCGGGGCGAGAGCTCCACCCGGGCGATCCCTTCCACCACGAACGGGTGCTCGCTCCCCTGCGCGTCCCACACCACGACGCGCCGGAGGGCCGCGAGATCGCCTCGCGCCACGAGGACACGATCGACCTCGATTCGCACGCGCACGCAGCCAGGCCGCGGCTTTCGCGGCGTCGCCTCGATCACCGCCATCCACGCGCGCGCCTCGTCCGCCCGCACCACGACGTCGAAGGCCGCGCCGAGGCCCTCTGCGAGAACCGCGGCGAGCGCGACGTACGGCGTATCCTCGATCGTCGACCTCGCAATCACGTAGCCGCGGCGCACGAGCGAGGCCTCGCTCCCATGCGCGAGCAGAATCTCCTCGGCCGGATCATCCACGAAGATACGCAAGACCGACGCGCCGTCCTCGCCCCGCCACGCGTCCACGAGCTCTGCCGCCTCCTCCGCGCGCCCCGCGCGTGATCGGGTCGTGCGCAACGCCGCGCGGAGCGCCAGCGTGCCCTTGTAAAGCGCCGCAAGCTCGGAGGCGAGGTCCCCCGAAAGGGCCGCGATCGGCGCCGGAAACTCGAGGCTCGGCGAAAGCGCCGGCACCTCGGCCCGCAGCCGATCCGCGACGTCGCCCGCCTTCGCCATCCCCCCCTCGTCCTGCCGCTCCAAAAGCAGCAGCGGGCACGAGATCCACGGCACCGGGGGCTCCGTGGCGAGAGAGGTATCAGGTCGACAAACCGGCGCCATGTGCGGCCGGATCGCCCGCGTGTTTGCCCGGCCAAGCGCCACGCCGGGCGCGCCCTCCGCGAACGCCACGCTCGCCGGCGCGGCCTCTCTCCGCGCAGACACCGGGGCCCCCGCGAGGGCGTGGAGCCATGCCAACCCCGTAGGATCGAGCGCCTGGAGCGCGTCCCGCATCTCCGCCGGCATCGACTCCATACGCGCCCCGATCTCTCGGAGGACCCACCCTTCGTGGGGCTTCATGGCCTCCCGCACCGCGCCCCACGCCCGCGCGATCGCCGCCTCCCCGCCCCGCGCGAACGCCTTCTCCAAAAAGCCCCGCGCCTCTTCCTCGTCCGCGCGGATCAACGCGAGAATGCCCGCGCAGCCGAGCAGGAACGGATCCGACCCGCCGTGCTCCGCGGCCTCCCGCAGGTTTCTCCGGGCCACCTCGAACGAGGCCTCGCCCGCCGCCACGCCAAACCCTTGCAGCATCGCCGCGACCCGCAGAAGCGCGAGCCCCGCGCGGCCCAGGATCCGCGGCCTCCGTGGATCGTCCCAGCGCGCGCGTTGCGACGCCTCCGCGAGCGCTGCGCGCGCCTCGTCCACCCGGCCTTCCCGTTCGAGCACGCGGGCGAGCGAATACGACACGCCCGCCACGAGCGCGAGCAGGCCCGGCCCCGCGTCGAGCCGCAGCCATACGCGGCCGAGCCGCGCCCGCAGGGCGAAAAGCGCCTCGCTCGCCTCCCGCGCAAGGCCCCGCTCGGCCCGCGTGATCGCGTACGAGCACTCGGCCGCGCAGAGCGCCTCGAGAATCGGCAAATGGAGCGTCCCCGCAAAACGCGCGCGCACCTCGGCCATCCGCGCATCCGCCTCCTCGTGCCGGCCGAGCGCGTCGAGCGCCGTCACCTCATTGCAGGCGACCGCCGCGGCGATCTCGAACAACGGCGTCTCCGTCACCCCCGCGAGCCGCTCCCGCAGCGCCGCGAGCGCCGCCGCAGCCTGCGTTCCGTATCCCGCCAGCGAAAGCGTCGCCGCCGCATTCGCGGCCCCGAGCGCGACCAGCGCGGGCATCGGCGCCGCCGCGGTCCCCTCCGCCCGACGCGCAAGCTCCATCGCCGCGTCGAGCGCTCGTTCGTGCGCGCCCATGCGCCCGAACGAAAACACGGCCCCACAAAGCGACGCCGCCTCCAGCGCACGATAGCCGGGCCCTTCTGCGCCTGCGCATGCGGCGCGGGCCATCGCAAAATGGTTCGCCGCGGTATCGTCCCAGCCGAGCTCCTGACAACAAATGCCGGCCGCGTGTGCCGCGTCGGCGAGCACCGCCGAAAGCCACGGCGGCTCGCCCGTGAGGCGCATCTCCTCGGCGAGCTCGAGCGCCATCCCGAGGTGCTTGCACGCGTCGGTCCACTCCTCGCGGCCCGCGTGCAGCTTTCCTTGTCGATACGACGAAAGGAGCACGCACGTGAGGAACTCGCGATCCTCGAATCGCCGCGGGAAAAACCGCCGGATCACCTCGCCGTAATCGGCTCCGCCCGTCTCGCCCGACTCGATCGCGAGATCCCCGAGCGCGAGCAGCGCCCGCGCTGCGTCCCGTGCGCCGCCCTCGTCGCGGATCTCGCCGCGCGCGATCTCCAGGTATGCCTTGCGCGCCGCGCGAAAATTTCCCTCGGCTCGCAGCACCGCCGCGCGGACGAACGGATCTCCCTCGAGGAGCCGCACGCTCTGCGGCGTATGCGCGGACGGCGGCGACGAGCCCCGATCCTCCACGACGAGCCGCGACGAAGGCGGCGGCGACGAATCCGGCCCGCCGCGCCCGCGCCGCGCCTCGATCGCGGCCCAGAGATCCCGCGAGCTCGGCCGCGCTGCCTCGCCCACGTCGAGCGGGCTCGGGCGCCGCAGGCATTGCACGAAGCGCAGATACGCGTGGGCGAGGCTCTTCGGATCCGCGGCCGGCTCCACCTCCGCCGCGATCATCGCGCCCCGCGCGGCGCGCTCGTTCCAGGGGATCGTCGCGAGCCCGAGGTAGGGCCCGAGATCCCGGCCCATCACGTTCGTCGTCTCGTAGATCAGCCCTTCGAGCTGCTCCTTCGCCTCCTGCACGAACGCGCGCCCGCTCGCGCCCTCCTCCACGCGCACGAGCAGCGGAAAGAGCGCGAGCGGCCGGCCCGCGTCCACGATCACGCGCCGCGCGTGGGCGAACCTCCCGAGCTCGATCGCCTCTTCCAGCGACGCGTCGTCCACGAGCAGCACGAGTTTGTCCACGAGGTGCGCGGCGAGCAGCGCCGTCGCCTCCGTCCGGCCCGAGGGCACGTTCACGAGCACCTCGTCGTACCGGGCGCGCAGCGCGCGGGCGAGCGGCGCGAGCAGCCACGGACACTCCTCGATCACCCGCGCCCGCGTCACGGCCGATCGCGACCCCTCCGCGGGCCAGTAAAACATCTCGGCGGGCGCGCCGCCGAGCCGCAGCGGCACCACGCGGATCCCCGCGCCGCCGTCGAGGAGCTGCGTGATCCACGCGCGAACGGCGGCCTCGGGCGGGGCTTCCCGCGCGCGCCCCGACACGAGCGGGGACACGGCGGCGCGCACGCCCTCGAAGAAATCGACGACGCCCGCGCCTCGCCGCCCCTCGCCTCGCCCCTGGAAATAACGCTCCAGCGCGGGCTCGTCGACGGCCAGATCCACCACGAGCACGCGCTTGCCTTTTTGCGCCAGGAGCGCGCCGACATTGGCCACGGCCATCGCGCGCCCGACGCCTCCGCGTGCCGAAGCGAGCCCGACGATGATGCCCTGCCGATCGCTCACGCCGCCCTCGTCCCGTCCCGTCCCCGCGTCCGGGAATCCGACGGGGCACGGACTCTACCGGACCGGGGTATCGCCTGGCAATAGAGGCCCCGCTTTGGTAGGAGACGAGCCGTGGATCCGAGAGAAAGCCGAGCCACCCCCGAAGGCGCCATCGTGGTGAACGACCGCGTTCACGTCCCGGCGTCGGCCCTCACCGTGACGACGGCGCGCTCCTCCGGCCCCGGCGGACAAAACGTCAACAAGGTCGAGTCCAAGGTCGACGTTCGCGTCGATCTCGACGTGATCGTCGGCCTCGACGAGGGCGCGCGGGCGCGGCTGCTCGTGGCAGCGCGGACGCGCCTCGACGCCGAGGGCAAGTTGCGCGTCACGAGCCAGAAGACGCGGGATCAGGGGAGAAACCTGGCGGACGCCCACGACAAGATCCGCGCGCTCGTCGCGGCGGCGCTCGTCGCGCCCAAGGCACGCAAGCCCACGCGCCCGAGCCGCGGCGCCGTCGAGCGCCGCCTCGACGAAAAAAAACGCGCCGGCGAGCGCAAACGGTCTCGCGCCGGCCGCGCCGAGGACTGATTAACCGCCCTGGTTCATCTCCTCCTGCGGCCTCTCGGCTTCGACCGGCCCGTCGTGGATCGGCACCGAGACGTGCTCGTGCACGATGAGCCATTGCCCGTCGCGCCACGCCCACACGACGGACCAGCGCGCGTCGAACGACTCCGTCATGCCGTCCTTGAACGTGATGTCGAAATGCACGACGCTCGCGGCCAATGCGGTGTTTCCATGGGCCTCGATCCGCGCGTCGTCGCGGACCTTTGCTTTCAGGCTGCTGAACTGCGCGAGAAGATCCTTCACACCCTTCTCGTAGGCCTTCCAGCCTCGGTGCTCGAGCGGCGCGAAATCGAAGAACACCAGCCCCTCGTCTTTCGCGTAAAAGGGGGCCGAGTTCTGCGGATCGAGCGAGCTCCACGCGTCCCACGTGCGCTGCATGAGCTCCGTCGTGGGCTTCTCGGGCGCGCTTTGCTCCTGCGAGGAGGTCGGGGCTTTCTTGCAGCCCATCGGCGCCGCGACGAGCGCTGGAATCGCCAGCGCGGCGCAGAGGGAAAGTCCGGCGAGGAGAGAAGAGCGAACCTTTTTCATGAGCGTCGCCTCCTGCGAATCGCCGCGAGCCGATGCATGCAGCGGGCCGCCGATCCGTGGTGCGTGGACGAAAACACGAATTTTCAGCCCGAGAAGAACCAAAAACAGGCGTTCGGGAGAACCGTAGCCACCACTTCAGGAGAACCCCGACCCGTCGAAGAAACCGAAGCGACGAAGAGGTAAGACCTGTCGCATCGGCCGGTTGACATGCCGCCGATATGTCACGTAATGTCAGCGCACGAAGACAAGGCGCCGACGCCGTGGAGAACACGGGAGGACAGGATGGACACGGGGTTAGGATCGTCTTGCCAACCGCACGACGAGAGCCGGGCGCTCCTCGACCTCGCGCTCCGAGCGTCCGGCGCGGGGCATTGGTCCTGGGATCTCGGCGCGCACGAGGGCTACTGGTCCGACGAAGTGTACCGCATGTTCGGGCAACACCCCGCCCCGGACGGGCGCCTGGTGTCGGGCGACACCTTTCGCAAGGCCCTCCACCCCGAGGATCTCGCGCCCACGCAGGCGCGGTTCGCGGCCGCATGGGCGGAGAGGAGCGACTTCGTCTCCGAATACCGCATTCGCCGACCCGATGGCTCCCTCCGGTGGATCCGCTCGCGCGGCCGCGTGCTCACGGACGGCGCCGGGCGGCCGCGCATGGTCGGCGTATCCCTCGACGTGACGGCGGAAAAAACCCAGGAAGCCCGGCTCCGCGCGAGTGAAGAGCGCTTCCGGGCGGCCATCGAGAGCTCGCTCGACGCGGTGGGCATTTATTCGGCCGTCCGCGACGCGTCCGGCGCCATCGTCGACTTTCGCACCGATTACGTGAACGCGGCCGCCTGCGCGCTCGTCCGGATGTCCGGCGAGGCGCAGATCGGCCGGACGCTGCGCGATCTCTACCCCGCCCCGCGTGCCGCGCGGGGCATCGAGCAGTATGCGCGGGTCGTCGAGACGGGCGAGCCCCTCTTCAAGGAAGCCTTCCATTACGAGGACGAGAACGACGACCCCGACACGCGCCTGCAGAGGGCCTACGACGTCCGCGTGATCCGGCTGGACGACGGAATCATGGCCACGTGGCGCGACATCACCGATCGCGTGCGCAGCGAGCAAGAGATCCGCGAAACCAAGGAGATGCTCGAGGCGCTGATCCACAACACCGCGGCCTCCATCTTCGTCAAGGACACGAGCGGGCGTTTCCTCCTCGCGAACCCGCGCGTGCAGGCGAACTTCGGCCTGCCCCTCGCCGAGATCCTCGGAAAAACCGATCACGAGCTCGTCCTCCCCGCCATCGCCGACGCCTTCCGCCAAAACGACCTCGAAGTGCTCCGCACCGACCGCGTGCTCGAGCGCGAGGAGGAAATGGTCGTCGACGGCAAGCTCCACACCTTCCTCTCGCTCAAGTTTCCCCTGCGGGATCGCCACGGCAAACCCTACGCCGTCTGCGCCGTGGCGACGGACATCACGGAGCGAAAGCGCATCGAGGAAGCGCTGCGCGAGAGCGAGGAGCGCGCGCGGGCGCGGGCCCAGGAGCTCGAGGCGCTGATGGATGCGACACCGGCCGCGATCTGGATCGCGCGCGACCCGCATTGCCACCTCATCACCGGCAGCCGCACCGCGTATGAAATGATGCGCGTGCCGCCCGAGCAAACGAACATCTCGAAGACGGCGGCGGAAGGCGACGCCGTGCCACACGTGCGTATCTTCCGGGACGGCCACGAGCTCCTCCCCGAGGAGCTGCCCATCCAGCGCGCCGCGCGCGGGGAGCCGACGCGCGATTGGGAGGAGGAGATCGTCTTCGACGACGGGGACCGCATCACCGTCTTCGGCAGCGCCGTACCGCTGCGCGGCCCGAATGGCGAGCTGCGCGGCTCCATTGGCGCGTTCGTCGACATCACGGCGTTCAAGCGGGCGGAGGCCGCGCTGCAAAGCGAGCGACAGCGGACCGAGGAGACGCTCCGCGCCGCGGACCGACGCAAGGACGAGTTCCTCGCCATGCTCTCGCACGAGCTCCGAAACCCCCTGGCGACGATCCGCAATGCGGTGGGCGTGCTCCGCAGCACGCGCTCGGAGAGCACGCGCGTCGAGCGGCTGCACGCCATGATCGACCGCCAATCCGAGCAGCTCGCGCGGATGGTCGACGACCTGCTCGACGTCGGTCGCATCACGCAGGGCAAGCTGATCCTGCGCAAGGAGCGGATCGACCTCGGCACGATCGTGAGCCGCGCGGTGGAGACGAGCCGCCCGCTCATCGACGCGGCCGGGCATTCGCTCTCGATCAAGCTACCGGCGGGCCCCGTGGTGCTCGAAGGGGACCTCGGCCGGCTCTCGCAGGTCCTCTCGAACCTGCTCAACAACGCGGCGAAATACACCGAGAGCCGGGGCCTTCTCCAGCTCTCCGCCGAGGTGGGGGGCGACGCGGTCGAGATCCGGGTGGAGGACAATGGAATCGGCATTGCGCCCGACGTCCTGCCTTATGTCTTCGACCTCTTCATGCAATCGAGCCGCACCCTCGACCGCGCGCAGGGCGGGCTCGGCATCGGCCTCACGCTGGTGCGCACGCTCGTGGAAATGCACGGCGGCAAGGTCTCCGCGTCGAGCGGCGGCATGGGCCAGGGCGCCGAATTCACCGTGCGCCTGCCGATATGCCACGCCGCGCCGGCGGAGGAGCTCGCCGCGCCGACGAGCGAGGAGCGCGAGCTTTCGTCGCGGAGCGAGCGCCGGCGCGTCCTCATCGTGGACGACAACCACGACGCCGCGGAGAGCCTGGCC
Organism: Polyangium sorediatum; assembly: GCF_029946465.1. Lineage (NCBI taxonomy): Bacteria > Pseudomonadati > Myxococcota > Polyangiales > Polyangiaceae > Polyangium > Polyangium sorediatum. The sequence goes on along the minus strand of NZ_JARZHI010000005.1, from coordinate 25,064 downwards.
CTCATGCTCGGATACCTCGGCCACGACACCCGCGTCGCGCACGACGGGCCGAGCACGATCGACATCGCCGCGGCATTCAAGCCGGAGGTCGTCCTGCTCGACATCGGCCTGCCGGGGCTCGACGGATACGAGGTCGCGCGCCGCCTGCGCGCGCAACGCGAGACACGGGCGGCGATCCTCGTCGCGCTTACGGGGTACGGGCAGGAAGAGGATCGAAAACAGGCGCGGCGGGCCGGCTTTGACCACCACCTCACGAAGCCAGTCGATCACGACCGACTGATCTCCCTCATCGCCTCGCGGGTGACCCCGGTCGATGTGTCGGCCTGACGTAACGGGACTCCGAACGCGACCTTTCCTTCTTCGCCCCCCCTCGTGCAACATGGCAGGCGGAGCAGGTGCATGCAGCGCGTGATCAATGCCTTCTGGGAGCGGATCGAGGACAACGTCACGGAGTCGTGCGCGCGGGTCGAGGCGGCGGAGGTCCCGTTTTATCGGAGCTTGCCGGCGGAGGTGCGGCGCGGGGCCTTCAAGCGTGCGTTCGAGGCGATGGGCCACGACCTCGCGGCGGAGGCAGCACAAGCGTTCCCGACCCTGCTCGCGGTGATCGGCGAGCAACGATCGGGGCTCGGGGTTCGGATCGTGGACATCCTGCGCGGAATGGCGATGGGCTTCGACGTCGTCACCGAGGACTTCGCGACCTTGTTTGCCGACGATCTCGAGGCGCGCCTGCACTGGGAGCGTGTACGCGCCCGCGTGAGTTACATGGGCGCGGCGACGCTCGCGGACGCATACCTCGGGGCGCGCGAAAAACTCGTGCGCGCGCAGGCCGAGGAAATCTTGCAGCTCTCGGCGCGGGTGCTCCCGCTCTACCCGGGGATCCTCGTGTTGCCGCTCGTCGGGGCGCTCGACGCCGCGCGCGCGGCGCACCTGACGCCGCTCTTGCTCCAGGCGGTCGTGGAGAACCAATCCCGCGTCGTGCTGCTCGACGTGACGGGTTTGCCCGCGGTCGGGGCGGAAGCGGCCGAGCATTTGATGGGCGCCGCGCGGGGCGTCGAATTGCTCGGCGCGACGCCGATCCTCGTGGGCGTACGGCCGCACATGGCGCGCACGATGGTCGAAGCGGGCGTCGATCTCGGCAGGCTGCGATCCCGCGCGGATCTTGCGAGCGGGCTGCGGGATGCGCTCGATGCGCTCGGGCTTGCCATTGCGCGGAAGCGATAGCGTGGCGCCGGGGCTTCACGCTGGACCCGATCGCACCCAAGCGCGCCGTCTGATTCCGGGTCGTACCTGTTTGCCAACTTGCCCTCCGTGGGGGAACTCGATGAGCAGCAGATTCTTCAGACACGCTCGGCCGGCGCAGCGGACAGCCGCTTGTTTGATGGCCACCGCAATAATTGCCCTTGCCTCGCCCGTCGCCGCGACGAGTTTCGCGGATCCCGACGCGGATGCACTCGAAATCGCAGAATCCACTGCGGAACGGGCACGCAGGCTGAAGCGGCCCCAATACAGAGGCGACCCCACGCGTGACTGGCACACGTTCAACGACTGGATCAAGCACAAGCGCGCGCTGATCAGCTTGGCTGAAACGCACTACGAGGTCGCGGAGCCCTGGTGCCCAACCTCCACGAATGCGACGCAGGTACCCGCCCAGCTACGTGTGCGAGCGGCCTACCAGATTGGGGTGATGTGGGAGGATTACGTCGCATCCCACCGGGCTGCACGCCCGCGCTCGCCCAAGCCTGCTCATGTCCACATCGACCTCCCGCTCCTCGAGTACACCGGCGCGGATGAGTCATGGCCTGAATATCTGCCACCTGAATGGAAGAAAGCACGAAGGGCGTTCGCCGCGTGTCTCTCCCTATCGATGAGAAACGCTGTGTGGACGGACGAAAGCGCTGCGTGCGAGACGTGGCTCGATGACCACTCCAAGCTCCCCTACGGGTCATCCATTCTGGAGTTCTTTCCCAGCCCGACCCGAACACCATCCATTGCCATCGAACGTTCTGCGCCTCTCCTGCTCGATGCTGCCCCTCAACGAGATCTGCCGGCACCAGCGGAGCTTGTTCCGAGTCGGTCGAAATGATAGCTGGCCAGGAACCTGGGTTGATGTTCTGGTGACGGATGGGAACGTCAACGACGCATTCGATGGTTGTTTGTTCTCGAAGGGTGAAACGGGTGAGGTCCAAGCCATTGGGCGCAGGTGATCATGATGCAACAATGGCGTCACAGTTGGTTCGGATTCTGGCGCGAGGGCTCTGACGGGTGCGAGGAGTGCCCGAGCGTATTCGATTGGATCGACCCCGAATGGAAAAGCGGCGTGGATGTCGACCGTGTCGTCCGGTATCTTGAATCGTCGCCATACGTGCTGGCGACCTCCGCAGATGCATGTGCGATCTGTAGAAACGTCGAGCGGGTAGCGCTGGCCTACAGAACAGATGGTGCATGGTACTGGCCTGATGACCTGGCTCACTACATCGTGCAGCACGAGGTTCGACTTCCGGACGAGTTTCATGCTCGCATTCTTGGCTCGCGATACACTCCGCCGAAGGCCCTGTGGCAAGACGAGCGGGGACTCGTCGATCTCATGAAAAGGTTGAATGCTCCACCAAAGCATATGGCTGAGCTTCGCCATCTTGCGGAAAATCGATAAAACCGCTGGACAAGAGTAACACCTCGCTTTCCCCCGTCTGGACGCCGTCCCGCCCCCGTGGCAGGCGCCACGAACACGCTGCACCGACGCGGGGGCGCGACGCGCGCGCGTGAGGAGGGACGGCAGGAAGGGGATCGGCCTCCTGGATGGACCTCCCCGAACAGCTCGCAAGCGTAGGGAACAGGTCCCTCGACCTTGGCAAGGTCGATGAAACCACCCGTCCCCGGGTGACCGAGGTCCCCGAATCCTGTTTACCTTACAAATCTACGGTCGGGAAAGGGGCAAAGAGGTGGTTCGAACCAGTTCGCGGAGGTCGATCGACCTCGCGCGGGTGGTTTTGATCAGCCTGGCTGGATGGTTTCGGTTCCCGCGGGCGGTTTTTCGTTGCTGCCGCGGCGGGCGGCGGCTTCGCGATACGCATCGAGGGGGCGGAGGGCGGAACGGGCGGCGGCGATGCTGGATGCGTCATCCTCGTCGACGGAGGCGCAGACCTTGGTGGCGTATTCGACGATGGCGCGGCCCATAGCGCGGACCTGATCGGCGAGGTTGACGCCCTCGGCCTGCTCGCGGAGGAGGGTGCCTTGCACCATGGCGCCATACTGCTCGTGCTGGGCGCGGACGTTGTCGAGGAAGACCTTGCCGGCGATGCGATCGATGTCCTTTTCGAGCCCCTCCTCGTCGATCCGCTTGAGGATGGTATCGGCGGTGGACCATTGCACGGGATAGGCCTCCTTGAGGAAGGAGAGACCGTCGGGTCCAAAAAGAATGGTCACGAGCTCGGCGGCGCGCTTGGCGTCCTGGTATTTGGCGACCGGCAGGTCGGCATACGCGAGGAGGCGCGTACGCAAGGCGCCCCAGGAGGCGTCACCGGCTTGATCGATGAGGCGCGCGGCGTCGTCGGAGACCTTGCCGAGGGTCTTCTGGCGGATGGCGAGGGCCGTTTGCGCCTTGTCGGCCACGGCATTGACCTTGGCGGCGGACTTCATGACGGCCGGGGAGGCGTCCTTCGGGCAAGCCGCGAAGAGGGCGCGGCAGAGGGTAATGCCGGCCTCGGCGGTCATGATGGGAGCGCGGACGTAGAGGGTAGGATCCGGGGGATCGTGGGACATGGTGGGGGAGGATACGGGATACGAACATGAAAAGGGAAGGGGGATTTGTGGGGAGAGGATCAGGTGGGATCGGGGGAGCGAGGGGCCCGAGGTCGGGAGGGCTCCCTCGCCCCCAACCCCTCGAAACCATTCACTTCCTTTTTGCTGCGCCCGCGCCCCCTCCTCTGATATCCTCCCGGCCGATCCATGACCCAGCTTGCCGCACGTGTTGGGGATGCACACACCTGTCCGGCGCACGTCGGGGGGCCGATTCTCCCGCCGGGGTGTACGACCGTCGTCATTGGGGGACAGGCGGCCGCGCGGATCGATGATCTGTGCCAATGCCAGGGCCCGACGGACGTCATCAAGACAGGCGCGCCCACCGTGCTCATCGGCGGCAAACCCGCGGCGCGCAAGGGCGACCTCACGCGGCACGATGGCGTCGTCGCCATGGGGTTTCCCACCGTCCTGATCGGGCCCCTCGCGCCCGGCGACGCCGTGGCCTCGCTCTTCACTGACGAATATTTGTCCACGCTCGTCGGCAAGGAATGGCAAGGGGCCAACTCCGAGGCATTGAAGGAGGCGATGGAGACGCTCTGGGAGCATCGCCACGACCCGAACCACCCCGATGTCCAGGAGGCGCTCCGGCAAATCGCGGAGGCGCGTGGCAAGCCGCTGGAGCAGATCCAGCAAGATTGGCAGCGGTATCAGGCCGCGCTCGCCGAGCAGGAGCGGATCGCCGCGGAGAAGGGCATCGATCCGCCTCCCGGGGTCAACTGGCTCCACGGGGATCACATGGGGAGCACCTCCCAGCTCCGGTATGGCCAGGTCGCCGGCGATGCGCTGGGGATGGATCCCGTGTTCGGCGCGCTGCTCAATCCGACCGGCGGGCTCGTGGGACCGGGCAATGCGGCGGTCGACGGCAACGACTCCGCGATCGGGTACCACGGCGCCGTGCACGACGCCGGAGGGTATCTGTACAATTATCACAACCAGGGCCCGGGATACGATTACCTCGGGCAAGAAGGCCGCGACACGGCGAGCCCGCTCTCCGGTCAGCGCTCCGGGATCTCGTACTGGCGCGACCAACTGCCGGATCGCAGCGGGGGGCAGAAGTTCACCGATGGCGCGGGCGACGTGATCATGGATGGGGTCGTCGGGGGGATCGACGGGGTCTCGAACGCCTGGGAGGCCACCAAGGAGACGGTCTCCAATGCCTACGAGGGCGCCAAGGATTGGGCCTCCGACACCTGGAACAGCCTGTGGGATTAGGGCAAACGATGAAAGCTCATACACTCGACCTCGAGGAGCTCGCGGCCCTCTGCGGCTTTTTGAACGCGAAGAAGCTCGTGGGCCTCGACGAGGCGATCTTTCGCGTGTTCACCGAGGAGAACATCCCCCGCCTCGTGGCCAAGCTGAACGAGCACGGCTTGCTCACGCCGGCGGAACGACCGGGCACGTATCACTTCCAGGAAGACCTGATGCAATCCCTGGCGGTCGCCGTCGCGCCCGAGCTTGCCGTGCTCGCCCGCTCGGAGGCGCAGGCGAAATCGATCGTGTTTTACCTGGCCGGCGACGAGATCACCGAGATCGTGCTCACCGCGGATCGAGCCGTCGTCGCGCAAATCCCGAGCGTGGAGGAAATGGTCGCCGAGGTGATGACGTTCTTGCAGGGCGCGTGGCCCGGGGAAATCGCGGTCGCCCGCGTGAAGGGCGAGGCCTTCGATGCGGGGCGCCGCGCGCAGGTCGATGCCCAGGGAACGTTGACGACGAAGACGCCGGGGCTTTTGCCCGGTGATACGTGGAGCGCCGAGAACGTCACCACGTTCCTGCGCGGCGCGATGGCCGAGCTACGACCCCCGCGCGGGTAGGGTAGAGGAGGCGATTCCGCGGCAAGCCCGTCGCGTCGCCCGCCGCCACGAAAAGCCCCTCGATCCCCCTTCCCCCTCCGCTCGCCTTCGCGTTATGCTCGGCGCGCGCATGGCGTCTGCTGCTCTCGCCGATCCCTTCGCCTGGGTGGGCCAAACCATCGACGGCAAGTTCCGCGTCGAGGCGGTCGTCGGCGAGGGCGGGTTCGGCATCGTGTACCGCGCCCTGCACCTCGGGCTCGGCGAGCCGGTCGCCGTCAAGTGCCTGAAGATCCCCGCTTCCCTCGCCCCGGACGAACGCGAGCGTTTCCAGCACAGCTTCCTCGAAGAAGGGCGCCTGCTCCGCAAGCTCTCGCGCGCCACGCCGGCGGTCGTCCAGGCCCTCGACGTCGGCGCGGCCGTCGCGCCGAGCGGCGTATGGGCGCCCTATCTCGTGCTCGAATGGCTGCACGGACAGACACTCGAAGCATTCCTCGCGCGCCGGAACGAGGACAAACAGGGCGGCATGCCCCTCGCCGACGCCTTCGCGCTCCTCGAACCGGCCGCGCTCGCGCTCGCCGCGGCGCACGACGAAGGGATTGCGCATCGGGACATCAAGCCCGCGAACCTCTTCCTGGCGTCTATCGTGGGGGGCGGCGCCCCCCACACCCCCCCCGTGGGGGGACAAGCCCCCGACAGCCCCGTGGAGGGCGCCGCGCCCTACAACGCCGCCGGCGCGCCCACGATGAAGGTGCTCGATTTCGGCATCGCCAAGGTCATCGCCGACAATGCCTCGATCACCCGCGCGATGGAGCAGACCGGGCACGCGCCGTCCATCTTCACGCCGTTTTATGGCGCGCCCGAGCAGTTCAATCGGAGGTTCGGCGCGACCGGGCCCTGGACCGACGTGTATGCCCTCGCGCTCGTGCTCGTCGAGCTCTGCACGGGCAAAAGCGCGCTCGTCGGCGATGACGTCACGCAGCTCTACATCGCCACGACCGACGTCTCGATCCGGCCCACGCCCCGCACCCACGGCGTACGCACGAGCCACGCCGTCGAGGCCGTCTTCCAGAAGGCGCTCGCGATCGAGCCGCGCGGCCGATTCACCTCGGCGCGCCTCTTCTGGGACGCGCTGCGCGAGGCGCTCCCCGCGCCCATCGAGACCGACGCGCCCGGCGTCACCGCGCCCCCGCTCGGCGACGACATCCGCGATCCGCTGACGACCGCCCCGCAGATCGCCGAAATGCGCCCAGCCAAACCGGCTTCCTCGCGGCGCACGTTGTTCGCGGCGATCGGCGCGTGCACGTTCGTCGCGGCCGCCCTCGCCGCGTCCGTCGTGATCAAGCATCGCGGCGAGGTCGAGCCCATTCCGTCGCTCGCCCGCGTGGGCCCCGAGTTCGGCCACGTGGAGCTGCCGAGCTCGACGCCGGACATGGTCCTCGTGCCCGCGGGCAGCTTCACGATGGGGCACACGAAGGAAGGGAAGACCGAAAAACCGGCGCACACCGTGACGATCTCGAAGCCGTTTTACCTCGACCGCACCGAGGTCACGGCGGAGGACTATACACGCTGCGTGGCCGCGGGGAAGTGCACGCGGAGCGGCGTGCACGGGCCGGGCGTGGACGAGGCCGAGTCGACGAAGTTCGCGCCGTTCTGCACCGAGCACGATCCGGCGAGGGCGCGTCATCCCATCAATTGCATCGACCACGGGCAGGCGGCGAAGCTCTGCGCGTTCCTCGGCAAACGATTGCCCACGGAGGCCGAATGGGAGTACGCCGCGCGTGGCAAGGACGAGCGGCTTTTTCCCTGGGGCGAGGCGCCTATCACCTGCACGCTGGGCAATTTCGCACGCGCGGCGGGCCAGTGCCCGGGGCGCGCCAAAGGCACGATGCCCGTGGGCTCGTTCCCCGATCACGGCAGTCCCTTCGGCGCGCTCGACATGGCCGGCAACGTATGGGAATGGGTCGCGGACGGCTTTGATCCGGGCGCCTACACGAAAAACGAGCGGAAGGATCCGCTCGTCACCACGGGCGCGAAGGGCGTGATCCGAGGCGGATCGTGGGATTTCGCGTCGAGCGCCGCCAAGGCGACGACACGTTACGCCTTCGACCGCGCCACGGGCCACGTCAGCACAGGCGTGCGCTGCGCGAAGACGGCCGACTAACATGCAAGAGCTTCTCGCCGCGCTCTGTGCCTCGCTCCTCGCGGCCCGGACGTTCGAGGGGGCCGCGGGCGCGACGCTCGCGCCCATGCTCGGCCGCGCGGCCGAGGCCCTCGGCGCGGGCCGTCACGCGGGCCGTGGGCGCATTCTGCGGGGAATGGTGCACCTGCGCCCCGGCGACGGGTATCGAGGCCTCGTGGTGATGGAGGTTGGCGCGGCCGCGGCGCGGCCCATCGAGGCGGGCACGCCGGCGCACCTGCCTTCGGCCTCGGCGTGGCGATGGGTCGCGACGTATGGCTGCGCGGTGACGATCGACGTGACGCTCGGCAAGGTGGAGCCACACCTCGGCGAGGGCGGCGTCGTGGTGCGCGAGAAACTCGCCGGGCCGGACGTGACCTTCGGGCGCGAGAGCGCGGCGAGGCTGCTCGAACGCGCGGCAACCCACCTGGCTGTCGTGCCGCTGCGGTTGCCGGGTTCGGTGATTGGGATGATCTCCCTCGAAGCCGATTGTCAGGCGGCGATCGGCCGGCCGTTCTGGGGGCCCGAAATGCTCGGGGCGCTGCAGCTCCTCGCAGACGTCGCGGCGCCGCACCTCGCCGCGCTGCCGATGGCGCCCCCGCCCGCCGCGCCTGCGGACGAGCTTTTGCCCGTGCTCGGGGCGAAAATGGCCGGGCTCGTGCAGATGGCGCGAGTCTTCGCCGAGCAGGAGGAGACGATCCTGCTCGGCGGCCCGACGGGCGCGGGGAAATCACGCATCGCGCGCTGGTGCCACGCGCGCTCGCGCCGCAAAGGCAAGCGCTTCGAGGCGCTCGATCTGATGACCGTGCCCGACGAGCTGCAAATGGGCGAGCTCTTCGGGTGGAAGAAGGGCGCCTTCAGCGGCGCCGTCACCGAAAATCCAGGCGCCGTGGCGCGCGCCGACGGCGGGACGCTCTTCATCGACGAGATCGACAAACTCTCGCTGAAGGCCCAAGCGGGGCTCTTGCAGGTGCTCGAGGAGCGCCGGTATCGCGCGCTCGGCGACGGCTCGGGCGAGCGGCGCGCGGACGTGCGGTTCCTCGTCGGGACGAACGCGGACCTCGGCGCCGCGGTCCTCGCGGGAAAATTTCGCGAGGATCTCTATTATCGAATCAATGTGCTGCCGGTGAAGCTCCTCCCGCTCGACGAGCGCGCGGACGAGATTCCGCAATGGGCGCATTACATGCTCCAGCGACGGCACGCAGAGAGCGCGGCCGAGGGGCGGGCCCGCGTCGCGCCTTTGGCGGAGCGGGCGCTCGTCGCGGCGCGCTGGCCGGGCAACCTACGACAACTCGACAACATCATCCGTCGAGCGTACGCGCTCGCCCTGGTGGAGCACGGGGGGGCGACGAGCGAAATCACGCTGGAGGCGCGGCACGTCGAGCGCGCGCTCGGATACGAGGGAGGCGGCGGGGCCAAGGATTCGGCGTTCGCGTCGATCCGGCGGGCCGCGGAGGCGGTCGTCGACGAGGCGGAGCGGCGCGAGGCCGCGGGGGAGGTGCTGGATCTCGATCTGGCCGAGGCGTTCCGCGGGGTGGTGCTCGGGACGGCGGCGCGCCGCAAGGGCAGCAAGGAGGCGGCCTTTCGGCTGCTCGGCAAGGCAGGCGTGGTGCAGAACCGGAACCACCAGAAGGCGTTCCGGCGCGAAATCGAGAAGGTGAACGCGCTCGTCCGCGCGCTCGGGCAGGACGGAGCGGGGCCTTTCGACGATCTCGTCGAGAAGGACGAGACGTAACGTCGCGGGCGACGGCGGCGCGTCGGCAGGAACGCGGGCGCGTCGCCGCGAACGCCAGAGGAAGCGGGGGCCTCACGGGAACCGGGGAAACCTGCGGGCGGGCCGCAGGAATGCCAGCCGGGCGGGGCTGGCCCGACCCTTGCGATAGGGCCCTGTCGAAGCGCGTCGGCGCCAAGGAAATCGCGCGACGCGTCCAGGGAGATACGTTTGTCATGAAGAATCATTCTTCTTCGATGGGTCGTGCGCGTGCGACGTGGGGCGGGACGGCGTTGCTGCTCGTGGCGGGGACGCTTGTCGTCGGGCCGGGGTGCGCCGAGGTGGAGGAGGGGGAGACGGCGGAGGCCCCTGCGGCGGTCATCAGCGCGCCGAGCCGCGTCGGCCCTTACGGGGTGGCGAAGCTCGCCGACGGGACGCCGGCGATCGTCGACGGAAATGGCAATCGCGTGGTCTTCCACGGGGTCTCGCGGCCCGGCCTCGAATCGACGTGGCACGGCGAGGGGCCGAGCCAGCCGAGCCTCTACATTCCCGTCCCGGATCCGCAGATCCCTGGCGGCGTGCGCTGGACACCGGGCATCCACCCGGACGAGTACGCCCACATGAAGCAATGGGGCTTCGATACCGTCCGGCTGCCCGTGTCCTGGGATTACCGTTGTTATGGCGACCGCCTCGCGGACGCCCTCAGCGTGGATCCCAACGCCGATCTGCCCTGCAACAACCCCGCGGTGTGGGAGATCTACTGGCAGATCCTCAAGGACAACGTGAAGAAGATCCAGGCGCAGGGGATGGACGTGATCCTCGACGTGCGCTCCGACGCGAGCGTGCGGGGCTCCGACGGGATCAAGGAAGACGTCTGGAATCACATGCCGCACGTGTGGACGGCCGAGGACGGGACGGCGCAAAACGTCTTCATTGGCCGGAACCTGCAAGGTCAAAACCTCTACGGCAATGTCGGGCTCGGGAACTTTCTGCGGCGGCTCGGGCACGAGCTCGGGCACAAACCGGGGCAGCCGAATGACGGCATCGATCGATCACGCGTGGTCTTCGAGATCTTCGACGCCCCGCACGTGCCTTGCACGAACACGGCGGATTGGTCCGAGGACGAGGTGTGGCGGATCTGGCTCGACGGCACGAAGAACCCGGACGGGTCCTACGGGACCAAAAGCTGCACGTTGCCCAAGGCGGACGGGAGCGGGAGCGTCACGAAGAGCTTCACGTACGCCGGGATGCGGGTGTTGTACGAGCGCGTGCGGGAGTTCGGCGCGCAAAACGTGGTGCTCGTGCCCGCGATCGACGGGGTCGACCTGCGGCGCGTGTGGCAGCCGCAATACCAGATCACGGGCGCGACGAACCTCGCCTATGCGGCGAAGCCGTCCTTCCGGTTCGCGGAGGAGAACAGCGTCGCGGGCGTCGAGAACCTCGCCGGGTTCGAGGCCCTCTTCGATCAGTACTTCGGCTACTTGGCGACGCAGGCGCGCCTGTCCCCGGTGGTGATCACGGAGTTCGCGTCGGGCGAGCCGACCGGTTGCACGAATGATCAGGAGGTCGATTTCCTGCATTCCGTGCTGCTGTATGCGACGCGCCCGAACAGGCAGTTCGGGTGGGCGGCCTGGTCGTGGTTCTTCCCCGAGACGCAGGCCTTGCGATGTGGCTATTACAGCTCGATCCTCGACGGCTGGCGTGGTCCGGGGGGCGGGGCGCCGGGGGCGAGCATCCTCGGGCGCGGGGTGCTCGAGTTCCTGAAGGCCACGCAATACATCTGGCCCGAGGTGACGGTGCTGAACGATTTCACCTGTGACCCGAACGTGCCCGGCACGCTCACGTGGGCGATGAAGCACGCGCTCCCCGGGCAATGGGTGCGCTTCGCCGTGCCGCGCGACACGAATGGAAGCACGACCATGCATACCAGGTGCAACCTCCCGCCCATGAAATGGGGCGTGCGTATGGTCGGAAATTCGCCCTATGCGCAGGGCGTTTGCTCGGGAGGGCGCACGACGATCGACGGCGCCGCCGCCTCCGGCCACGGGCTCGTGCTGGAGGGGAACAACGACCTGACGAACATCACGGTGCAGCATTTCCCCGGCACGGAGATCATCGAGCTCTCGCCGTACCAGAGCAGCAACCAATCCTGGTGCGTGCAGGTGTCTCCGTGACCGTCGAGGGCGGGCGGCGGCCCTCCATGGACGCCGCCCGCGGCTCGGAGTAAACAGGCAATCGAACGCTCATCTCGGCAGATCATCACCCGGACGGAGGATTCCTTGCTCAACGGACCGTTTGCCAACAACACCACCCTCGAGGTCGTCCTCCAGGGCAACGTCGTGGGGTATGTATTCGCATGCCCGCCGAGCCTTCGCGAGGAGCGCGTGCACCAGGAGCAGCACTGGGTGCTTTATGCAGGCGCCCTGCCCTTGCCTCCCACGGGGATCGTGCTTCGCACGCCGCTCACCCTGCGAGAGCCCGTCACGACCCTCGCGGCGTGGAATGCAACATGGCCGGGGCTCTGGCGCGAGGGGGCCCATTACGTGAAGGTGTACAGCGCGAGTTACGACTCCATCGGCTCGGCGGAGCCCCCCCCGGCGCCGGTCCTCTCCGGCAAGCGAAGGATCGATGATACGATCGGCAAGGGCATGCCGACGCGCTTGCCCGCGAAACCGCTCGCGGGAGGTGTGGCCGGAGGAACGGAGAGGGAGCCGGCAGGCGGGTGGCCGACGGGGGAAGACGACCCCGGCCAGATCGATTATCGTTTCCAGTCGGGGGTGCCCATCGCGGCGTACGACGCCGCGACCTACGGGCAAATCCATGGGTATGTCTTCGGCACGGCCATCCCCGCGACGAGCGGCTATCGGACCAACCAGGAACACTGGACGCTCCTGCCGGGGTATGCCCCCCCGGGGAGCCGGACCGGCGCGAGCCAGATGCCGCTCGAAAAGGTGCAGCAGGACGAGGCAGGGCTCGTCGGGGTCGTCGTCGTCGATCCCAGCCGGATCTTGCCCAGGGCGGTGAACAGCGTGGGGACCTTCCAGGCGTTCTCCAGCGCGGTCTGGAAGGAAGGCTCGACCTATGTAATCGCCAGTTGCGCTTATCTCGACGCGCCGCCCGTCGACGCCTGATCCCCCTCGATGGCCGCGCGGGCCTCGTCCACCGAGAGCACCTCCATTCGCATCGACCCATGGGCCGGCGGGACCCCTTCGCAAAGCTCGGCCAGGGCCCCTCGATAACGATCGCGTACGTCTTGGAAAACGAGGGCCAGCATGCCGAGCATCTGGATCCCGAGGCCCGGCACCGGGCACGCGGCGACCTGCGCCGCGAGATCCAGCGCCTCCCCCTCCCCCACGCGCCGGCCGCATGCAATGGCCAGGCAACGCGCGAGGAGCGACGCCCAGCGTTTGCCCATCCCCGTCCAGATGCGATCCGCCCGCCCGGCGAGCGTCCGCGCGAGGTCCTGATCGCCGCCGCGAAAAGCGACCGCGGCCTCGTTCATGCAAACGAGCCCCTCGAGATCCGGGACACCGAGCCGCTCGACGGCGTCGATCAACTCCCGATCGGGCCGCTCGACCCGACACGCGCGATAGCCGACCGCACGCAAGAGCCACTCCGCCCGCGCCTCGAGGTGCGCATGCCGGCACCTCTGCGCGAGCGCGCGCGCCTCCGTCGCGTACGCCGCGGCCTCGTCGAATCGAAAGGTCTCCATGCGCGCCGAGGCCGCATGGTCGAGGGCGGCGATCCGCGCGGCGAGGAAAGGCTCCGCCGCGGCGACACGGAGGTGCAGCCGCGCCGCGTCCTCGAAATGGCCGTCCTGGTACGCCTTTCGCGCGAGCCCCGCGTCGAGCACCACGCGCGCCGCGTGCTCCCCGGACGAAGCGGCCCACGCCTCGACCTCCCGGAGCACGGCCGCGAGCCGCTCCGGCGAATCCGGCCCGCGCCGCGCGCTCGCAATACGCAGGCGCTGCCGCCATGCCTCCAGGCGAACCTCGGCGAAGGGAGCGACGGCGTCGGCCATGGCAAAGGCGCGATCGGCGCCCGCCGCGAGGGCGAGCGCCGCGCGCACGAGCGCTTCGAGGTGCGCCACGTCGAAGCTGCGCGGGCGCGTGCGGCAGAGCTCATAAAGAATCCGATCGAGCGCGGCAGGCGTCCCCTCGGAGAGCGCGATTTCGGTCCACGAGGAAAGCAAGGAATGCTCGCGCGCGACGGCGCGGGGATCCTCGGCGAAGGGGCTTTGCCGGACGAAGAGCAGCCCCTCGCGGATCGCCGTCACCGCGTGGCCGAGCCGCCCCTCTTCGGCAGACCGGCGCCCGCTGGCCTCGGCCTCGAAGGTGATTTCGAGGCACTCGTCGATCGAGCCGCCCTCGGCCCCGCGGAGCAGGCGCAAGAGCCGTCCCTCGGTGCCACGCGCGCGACGCGCGGCGAGGGCGCGATGAATCGCCCGCACGCGCGCCGTCGGCAGGCGCGGCGCGAGGCCGAGGTGCATCTCGAAAGGGCGTTCTCCCCGTTGATGCGGACCTACACCGAGGCCCCTGACCTCGGCGACGAGCGCCTCCGCGGCCCAGGGCGGTTTGCCCATTGCGATGGCGACTTCCAGCGGAGGATACTCGGGCAACCCAAGCTCGATCGAGGCCACGAGCTCTTCGAGGTGGGGAGGAATCGCCGGGGGTTTGTCGGCCGAGGGAGGCGAGGGCGCGGGCGGCATGGCTTCGAGTCGATCGAGCGCGTCTCGATCGATCACGAATACGGCGCCATCCCAACGCGCGAGCCCCGCGCGTGTCCAGGCTTCGAGCTCGTTCACGACACGCGCGGCCACGCCCCCCGTCCGCGCGTCGAGCACGCGCGCCGCGTCGGTTTGCAGGTGAAAGAGCCGCTCCGGCCCGGCGAACAGCGGGCGAAGGTCGGCCTCGTCCAGCGGCCGGAGCGGGAGCGCCTCGAAATCTCGCCAATGCCCTCGGCCCGTGACCAGGATCGCGCCCCTTCCGCGCGCGCGCTCGATCGCCTCGCGGGACCAGCGATCGAGCGCCTCCACGTCGTCGACGGCGAGGACCACGCCCTCGCGGAGCAAGGAGCGCAATCGCTCGTCCACCCACGATGCGACGACGCAGAGCGCACCTTCGCGCGGGAGCGGCCCGATCACGGGCGTGAGGCTCTCGTAAGGCCAGGGGGAAGGCGGGGCGCGGAGCACCACACGTCCCTCGCGGGAGAGCGCCTCGGCCGCCTCGGCGAGGGCGCGGGTGCGACCCGTGCCCGGCTTTCCCGCGAGGTGCAGGAATTGGTTTGTCCGGGCAGCTTCGACGAGCGCGCGCACGGGACCGTCGCCCCCGAGGCGAGGCAGGGCCGTCCCTTGCGCGGCTTTTTGCCCTCCGAGGCTCCCGAGCGCCTCCGCCGCGCTGCGCGGTCGATCCTCGGGCTCGATCGCGAGCATACGCTCGACGAGCGCGGAGACCTCCTCGGGGACGCCGGGAATGATCCGCGCGAGTGGCTCCGGGCGCTCGGTGAGACGCGCGACCATGAGCTCCTGGAGGCTCCCTGCGCGGTGCGGCAGTCGCCCCGCGAGCGCCTCGTAAAGCAGCACGCCGAGCGCATACAGATCGGTCTCCGGCGAGGCCGCCTCGCCGCGGAGCTGCTCGGGCGCGAGGTACGGGAACGTGCCCTCGATGTAGCCGGCGGGCATGACGTCCTCGTCCGACAAACGCCCCGAGGAGAGGCCGAAATCGAGAATCGTGGGCCTCCCGTCCGCGCCGACGAGCACGTTGTCGGGCTTGAGGTCGCGGTGAACGATCGCCGCGGCATGGATCCGCGCGAGCGTCTCCAGCACGGCGACCGTGGTGCTGGCAATCGCCGACCACGGGACGGGGCGATCGGCTCCGGGGAAAGGCAACCCTGCGACGCGCTCCATCACGAGGAACGTGCATCCCTCCTCCGTCCCCTCGTCGAAGAGGCGCACCACGCCGGGCAACCGCAAGAGCCGCAGCGTGGAGATTTCCCTCCGCGCGCGCGCCGGATCCGCGGCAGCCCCCGCGCGCAGGAGCTTCACGGCCACGATCTCCCCCGCGAGCGTGTCCCGCGCCTCCCACACTTCGCCGTGCCCGCCGCGCCCGAGCTCACGGACGAGCTCGTAACGATCGGCGATCCGGGCGGCGGGCCGCGGTTGAAAACCTACGCCGGGATCACGGTCAGCCGAGGCGTGCAGGGACATACGCCGATCGGGCCGAGCCTAGAGCGCCGAACGGATCCGCGTCAATCCGCAGCACCGACCTTCCAGCGCCTCGGCAGGCCTGCCAAGGCGTTGGAGGTCTGCCGACGCATTGGAGGCTTCCTTGCGCCGCATTGCTTTCGCACCTACGAGAAGAAGCGAAAGAGGAGGCAACCATGGCCATCATCCCGGCGAAGTACACGGCGAAGGACTATTCGGCGCTCAAGGGCCTGCAAGGCATCACCGACGATCAGGTGGCGGTCCACCTGACGCTTTACAATGGGTACGTCACGCGCTCGAACAAGCTGAACGAGACGCTCGCGTCGATGGTCGCCGAGAACAAGGCGAGCACGTTCGAATACAACGAGCTGAAGCGCCGCGCGGGTTGGGAGATCAACGGCATCCTGCTCCACGAGTATTACTTCGACAACCTCGCGGCGAAGGCCACGGACGGCAAGGACACGCGGTTCGCCGAGGCCATCGCGCGCCAGTACGGAAGCTTCGACGACTGGAAAAAGGATTTCCTCGGCGTCGCCAAGATGCCGGGCGTCGGCTGGGCCATCACGTATTTCGACCCCACGCGTGGCCAATTCGACAATTACTGGATCGACCGTCACGACGTCGGCCACCCCGCCGGTCACCGCCCGATCGTGGTGCTCGACCTCTGGGAGCACGCGTGGAGCGCGTACCTCAAGCCCACCGAGCGCGCGAAATACCTCGAAGACTTCTTCGCGAACGTGAACTGGAGCGTCGTCGACGGGCGGCTCTGATCAGGGCTCGGCCGGGGGCAACCCCACGCGGAGCATGGCCTTGTTCGGCACCGTCTCCACGAGGCCCAGCCATACCCCCGTCGCCTGCTGATAACACACCTTCCCGCCCGGCAATTCGCGCCCGAGGCTCACGTCTTTCGTCTCGCTCCCTTTGCGCACCGTGACACGGGCCATGGCGAGGTTCCGATCCGCAGCGACGGGCGTGTATTTCACCTCCCGCACCGTGATCTCGACGCCTTGTTCGAAGGCGAGCGCCTTGTTCACCTCGACGCCCACGCCCGCGAGCGGCGCCTTGCCCGGGGCCGACGCGGGGCCGAGCCAGCGCACGTTCTGCACGACGGGCGGCTGCGGGCCTTCGCATTCCATCGACGCCTGCGTGGGCGCCTCCGGGCCGTCCAGCGTGGCCTCCGTCGAGGCTCCGCATCCGAGGAGACCGAGCCCGAGCATTGCCGCGAAAAACCCCCGCATGATGTTCCTCCGTGCTCCCATGGTGATCAGCCCGGGCGAACCCCGGCGATGTTGCATCCGAGATCGGCCAGCGCGAAGACCGCGGCCCCGAACGCGCCCGCGCTCTCGGAGCTCGCGTTGCCTTGCAGGCTCCGCTTGTAGACGCCCTGCGCGATCGCCGCCAGCCGAAAAATTCCGAACGCCATGAAATAAGGCCAGTCCTCGATCGCGCCCCGTCCCGTGAGCTTGCAATACGCCTCGACGATCCCCGGTTCGTCCGGAATGCCAAGTGCCCCGAAATCCGCGCCGACGAGGCTGCCGCGCCCCGGGAGCGCGAGGTGATACCCCATGCAGAGATACGCGAGATCACTCACCGGATGCCCGAGCGTCGAGAGCTCCCAGTCGATGATCGCGAGCGCCCGGGGCTCGCTGCCCGCAAAAATCACGTTGTCGATGCGGTAATCGCCGTGGACGAGCGTGGTCTCGTCGTGCTTCGGCGCGCTCTTGCCGAGGAAGGCCATGAGCGCCTCCATCGCAGGCACGTCGCCGGTGCGCGAAGCCTCGTACTGGCGCGACCAGCGCTGCACCTGGCGCGGGACGAATCCGCCGATCTTGCCGTAATCGCCGAGGCCCACGGCGGCGTAGTCCACGCGGTGGAGCGCGGCGAGGGCCCGGACGAGGTCGTCGTAGATCGCCCGGCGTTCGTCCGGGCCGCTCGTCCCGGGGAGCTGCGGATCCCAGAAGATCCTGCCCGGGACGTGGCGCATGACGAAAAACGGCGTGCCGATCACGGCCGCATCCTCGCAGAGCGCGATGGCCTCGGGCACGGGCACGTCCGAGCCGGCGAGCGCGCGCATGACGCGGTATTCACGCTCGACCGCGTGCGCCGACGGCAAGAGGTCCCCCGGGGGCTTCTTGCGCAGGACGAGCTCCTGATCGCCGTCCGGGCCCGAAAAACCGATCCAGTACGTGGGGTTCGACTGGCCACCCTGGAACTGGAGCGCGGTGACCGAGCCGCCGCCACGACAAGCGTCCACGTTTGCCACGAGCCAGCGCGCGAGCGAGGCTTCGTCGATGCGGTGGGCTTCACGCGGAGGGCGGGCGCTCTTCGGCGGCACGAGGGGCATGGCGGGGGGCTTATAACACGAACGCCCCCGCCGTCGTCGATTGGAAAGGCGGTTCGCTGCGAAGGGCTCAGCCGCGGCGCGCGTTCGCCATGGCCCGCTCGAACGCATCGCGGTTGTCTGCGAGGACCCGCGCGAAGTGGGGGCGCTGGTGGATCCGCTCGACATACGCCGCGACCTGGGGAACGTCGGCGAAGACGTCCGCGCCGAACACACGCGCGGTGGCCAGCGAGATGAGCGGGAAGTGCATGGCGGCCGCGCAGTCAGCCACGGTGAGCTCGGCGCCGGCGAGGAACGGATCGAAGGTCGCGAGCTGCAAGAAGGCGCGGATGCCCTTGGCGAGATCGGCTTTGATCGCAGCCTTGGCGTCGTCGGTGAGCGTGCCGCCCATGAACGCGGCGGGGTAGGTGCGGCGCGCGACGAGCTCGACGTTGAGCTCGAAGACCTGGATGAGCTCGCGGACCTTGGCGCGGGCGAATGGATCGCGTGGATAGAGGGGGTTGTCCGGGTACGCCTCCTCCAGGTACTCGCAGATCACCTGCGACTCGCAGAGGACGCCGTGGGGCGTCTCCAGGAAGGGCGCCCGGCCCATGGGGGAACGCGCGAGAAATGCGGGTTCCTGGGAGGGCCAACAGCTCGGATCCTCCTCGTGGGGGATGCCCTTCTCCAGGAGGACGAGGCGAACCTTGTTGTGGTAGTTGCTGATGCGAAAGCCGCAGAGCTTCATGCGTCGAAATCCTCTTTGGGTTTGGCAGGTGATGAATGCCGGGGGACGCATGCAGGATGGATCGGAGGGTGGGTTCGTGGGAAGGGGGCGCGCGAAAACCACGCGGATGCTCGCTCTTTTGAACGGGATGGTCGGGGGATGGGTTCCGCGCTAGGCTCGCCGCCCCCATGGTTTTTCTCGTCGTCGGCGACGCCAACGCAGACCTCAGCAGCACGCTCGCGCGTTTCCCGGACGAGGGCGACGACGTGGCGATGACGGCGCTCGGG
Source organism: Polyangium sorediatum (assembly GCF_029946465.1). NCBI lineage: Bacteria > Pseudomonadati > Myxococcota > Polyangiales > Polyangiaceae > Polyangium > Polyangium sorediatum. The sequence continues at coordinate 6,053 of NZ_JARZHI010000005.1, read as the reverse complement.
TACAGCAGCGGCGGCTCGGGCGCGAACGTGGCGACGGCGCTCGCCAAGCTCGGCGCGCGCGCCCGGCTCGTCACGGCGGTCGGGCGGGATCCGGGGGCCGACGTCGCGCTCCAGGCGGCGAAGCAAGCCGGCGTGGATCTTTCGTTCGTCGAGACACACCCCACGCAGGCCACCGGGCACTGCATCGTGGCCATTTCCCCCGGGGGCGAGCGGACATTTTTGAGCTTCCGCGGCGCGAACACCGCGGTCGCGTGCCCCGATTTCGCGGCGGTGTTCGAGGAGGTCGTGCACCTGCACGTGGCGGGGCACGCGCTCCTCGAAGGTGAGCAGGGGACGACGACGCTCACATTGATGGAAGAAGCACGCCGTCGCCAAATCCCCATTTCGCTCGACGTTTGCCTGCCGCTCGTCCGAACCCGCGCCGCGGACCTCCTCGCGCTCGCCTCGCGGTTCTCCGTGCTCTTCGGCAATACGAGCGAGCTCGGCGCGCTCGCCCCGCCGGATCATCATGCCTCCCACGAGGCCGCCACGACAGCGCTCCTCGCGGCGGGCGTGCCGCTCGTCGTGGGCAAGCTCGGGGCGAACGGCGCCGTCGTGGCCGAAGGGTCCGCACGAACGTTCCTGCCTGCATTCCCCGCCGACGTGCGCGACACGACGGGCGCCGGCGATGGGTTCGTCGCGGCATTCCTTTACGCGTGGCGCCGCGGCGCCACCCTCGAACATGCGGGCAGGATGGGCAACGCCGCGGGCGCGCACGTCGTGAGCCGGCTCGGCGCGGCGGCATCGCTGCCGGGGCGGGAGGAGCTCTTGCAAGTGCTCTCCACGCACGACGGCGAGCTTGCAGTTTTGCAGACATTGTTCACGGACGAAAAACCATCGATCGGGAGAGAGACATGACGCCTCCGTGGAAGGCGCGCCTCGACGCGCTCAAGCTCCGGGATCTCGGGGACCTCTTCGGCACGAAAAAGCCCGTCCTCGGCATGGTGCATTGCTGGCCGCTGCCCGGCGCGCCGGGGTATGCGGGCTACGGGATGGAGGTCATCCTGGAGAGCGCGATCCGCGACGCACGCGCGCTCGCCGACGGCGGCGTGGACGGGATCATCGTGGAGAACATGTGGGACGTCCCCTTCCGGGCCGGATCCCACGTCGCGCCCGAGAGCATTGCGGCGCACGCCGTCGTGGCGCGGGCCGTGGGGCAAGCCGTGCCCTTGCCGCTCGGCATCAACCTCGTGCACAACGGCGGCGTCGCGCTGCTCGGAATCGCGATTGCCGCGGGCGCGAAGTTCGTCCGGGTATGCATGCTCGCGGGCGCGGGCGTGTGGGAGGCGGGCTCGTGGGACGAGGGGTGCGCGGCGGAGCTTTTGCGGCGGCGCAAGGAGCTCGGCGCTGAGCACATCAAGCTGTTTGCCGACGTCGACAAGAAACATTCGGTCAGGTTCCCCGGCATCGATCTCGCAACGCACATCGAATGGACGCGGTTTTCCGGGGCCGACGCGCTCATTGTGTCGGGGAAGATGACCGGGGACGCGCCGGATCTCGCGAAGGTGCGGGAGGCCAAGGCGCTCGCCGGGGATTCGCCGGTGCTCATCGGCAGCGGCGCGACCGAGGAGAACGTGACCGCTTTCCTCGGCGCGGCCGACGGCGTGATCGTGGGGTCGAGCATCAAAGAGAACGGGCGCATCGAGGAGCCCGTCGATCCAGAGCGCGTGCGGAGGTTCGTGCAGGCCGCGCGCGCCGCTGGTTGATGTCACGACGTTTCGAGCTACCCTCGCCCGCCGTGCGCCCCCCTCGACACTTAGGTCCATCGACGTTATCGCTGGCCACGGGATTGATGCTGATCCCGCTTACCGGGTGCAGCGCCTCGTCCACGCCTGCGCCGCCTGCGCCTCGGGAAACTTCGCCGGTCGTGACCGCGGCGCCCACGCCTCCGGGCAATCCCTTGGCGTCGCAGGAGCGCCCGAAGGCGAGCGTCCCTGCGCCGTCGCAAATCGATTTCCACGACCTTTTCACGGGCACGCCGCTGCGCGAGCGTGACGAGGAGACCGACGAGTTCGTCCCCGTGCCCACACGTCGCCTGGGCATCGGAATGCTCGTGGTGCCGACGGGAAAACTCATGGCGGGGGATCCGCTCGCGAACCTCTCGGCCAACCAGGTGCTTTCGCGCGCCGTCCCGCCGGGGCGTTACCCCGTCGAGCTGCTCCTCCAGGACGACGAGCGAGGCCGCGCCCATGAGCTGCTCCTCGCGCGTGTCGTCTTCGGCCCAGGCCGCCCGACGCGATGGGAGACGGCGGCGGTCGCGGGAGAGACTCCCAGGCCGTCCCGCCCCGGCGCGCGCACGGGGTATCCGTCCGACGCCGCGACGGGCTGCTTCATGGATGCGAGCGTGTTCGCCGAATACACGCCGCCGGCCCAGGTACGAAGGTCCGTGCGCAACGGCGTCGTCCATGAGGACTCCATCCCTGACGGCCGCGCCGAGCGAAACAGCGGCGAGCTCATCCAGGCGCTCCGGGCGACGCGCGGCGCGCAAGGCGGGAGCCTCGGTCATGCGGAATGGAAAGGGACCGTCGGAAACATCGTCGCGTTCGGGCTCGGCGGGGATCAGGTGGTCCCGACGTACTGGGGGCTCGACGCGAGCGGCGCGGCGGTGGAAATCGTGTCGGTGATCGACCTCTCGGAAAAGCGGTTTCCGGACGTGCGCTGGCCGGAGGGTTGAGAAACCGGCTACGGCTCGGCGAATGCGCGGTACACGGCAGGATCGGTGATCGAGCGCAGTTTGCCCGAGCCGCCCACGAAGAGGTACCGCGTGAGCACGAGGCCGATCTTGCCGCCGAACCGCGTGATCTTGCGGCAATCGGCGGTGTATGTCGTATCGTCCGCGGAGAAATCGCACAGTTCGTGCACCGTCGCGTAATCTTCGTATTTGCCAAACTCGTGCTCGAAGACGCCGACAGCCTCGGCGCGTGATTTCTCCTTGAGGAAGACGCGCACGCGCTCGTCGAAGAAACCCGCGAGCGCGGAGGCGCGACGCGCATTCAACGTCCGTTCGAGGTCGAGGACGTTTTTCGCCATGGCCCGGAGCATGGCCGGCTGGATATCGCGGCCCGCCGCGGCGAGCGCGGGCGTGCAGCAGGCGCCGGCGCGGAAGGGGCTCGCCTGGGCTCCGGGGGCGACGGTCTTTCGGCCGCACCCCGCCCCGCCACCGCGCACGAAAAACCCCGCGTCGCGCTCGGGCGTGAGGGTCCAGGTCTCGACCGCGGCGACGGCCGGATCGGCCTCGCAAGCGGCCTGCCATTGCGTGGCCGTGCAGAGGTGTTTGCCCGCGGCAACGCAAGCATCCTCGGCGGCGAGCCAGGCCATGCCCTCGTCGCCCGCGGCGCGCTCGAAGGAAAACTCCCCGAGGAGGCTCCCGTCCACGAGCGTCTTGCTCGCCACTTTGCGGGGCGGAAGCACGGGGAGCGTCGGCGCGGCGGGCGACGGCGCGGCGCTCGGCGGCGCGATGGCCACGCTCGCGGGAGGGGAGACGGACGGCGTGGCCTCCGGGTCCTTCGTCGGGGACGCGCTTTCGTCCCGACAACCAACGCCGAGGACGAACGAGAGGACGAGGAGCCCGACGCGGACGAACATTTCGACGCAGCATACAGGCAAGCTCGGAGGAAGGGAACGCGGGGGCGCGGGCACGGGCGCTGCACGCGGCCTTTCTCGGGCGGGAGCGCCCGGACGAGGGGGACCTGGATGAGCAAGCCGGCGGGGTGCAAACGGTGGTCGGTCGCGGAGGGGCATGTGGCGAGGCGGGCGGGCGGCGCGGAGAGCGACGGCGCGAACGACGTGCTCTGGCTGCTCAATGCCTCCATGCACGAGGCGCACGTGGAGATCATGGTGTACTTCGAGCACCGCGTGCCGGCCGGGCCCTACCGCCTGACGCTGCTGCCCGAACGGAGCCGGCGTGTCCGCTGGCAGGACCTCGAAGGCCCGGAGCCGCTGCCGATCGGAACGGATTTCGCGAGCGTGATCGAGTCGGATGTGCCTATCGTCGTGCAATACACGCGCGTCGGCGCCGGCGGCGCGGGCGCGATGACGACGATCGCGCACGCCGAGCGCTGCGGCATGTGAGCCGTCAGCGGACGGGGGTGCAATTCGGGTAGAGCCGCTGCATCGCGGTCGCGCTGCAAAGCGCGAGGATGGCGGGCTGCGTGAGCGTGGTCTCTTGCGTGGCGCGTTCATAACACGCGATCGGCGCGAGTGACTCGGCGCAACGGCAGAGTTCTATCGCCTGCGCGGAGAGCAGGAGCCCGGCCGAGGCCCGCTCGTAGCAGGCGATCGGCGCGTCCGATGTGGCGCCGATGCACAGGAGATACGCATCGTTCTGCGCGAGCAGCGTGCGATCCCGCGCGCGCTCGTAGCAGCCGAGCGCGGGAAACTCCTCCTCCGTCTGGACCGGGACGAGCCCCGCGGTTTGCAGGCGCGCGCCGCGGGGATCGCTAGAAATGGTGGGCGCGTCGCGCTCACAGGCAGCGAGCGAGGCGACGAGCGCAGCCCACGACAAGGCGCTCCTCGTGCTCATGTCCGTCCACGCATGCAATGGTCGGGCGAGCGCGTATCGGCCGCGCCGGAAAGGCAGGCCGATGCGAAAAAGACTTCGCGCTCGTACCGCCTGAGCAAAAAAAAGCGCGCGAACGTAGGCCACGTCCCCTTGACACGATTGCCCTCCATGCGCCATGTACGGCCTCTCTGCAAAGTCGGACGATCGGACCGAACCGTGAAGACGGCAATGCAGTACACAAACACTTGAGACTGATTCTTCGATTACTTCGTTGACAGCCGAGACCACGAGGCGCCGGCATTACAGGGAGCGGCACGGAATGGCGAGGCATGACGTTTCTGGGCTCCGCGACGCGGGCGCGGCGGGGCGGTGGATTGGTTCGTCCGAGGACGGGAGCGGGGCCATGGCCGCCGCGCTGGAGGCGCTCGCCGCGCAGAGGGTCGCCGATCGCGATTTCTGCGTGCAGACGCTGCCGCGCGTCTCGCGGACGTTCGCGCTCTCGATCCTGTCGTTGCCCGAGGCGCTCTCCGAATCCCTCTGCGCCGCATATCTCCTGTGCAGGGTCGTCGACAGCATCGAGGACGCGAATCCGATCCCGCCCGAGACCCGCGTATCGCTCTTCGACGCGTTCGACGCGCTCATGCGAGGCGAGGCGGGGTCCTTGTCCGAATTCGAGGCTCGATTCGCGGACGAGGCCCTCGGCATGGCCGAGGCGGATCGCGCGCTCTGCAAGGGCGCGGGCGCGGTGTTTCGCGTGTTCCGTGGCCTGCCCGCCGCCGATCAGGAGGCGATCCGGCCGTGGGTGCTGGAGATGAGCCTGGGGATGCGCGAGTACGCGGGGCGCGCGGACGCCGAAGGGAAGACGCGCATCCGCGACGTGCGCGACCTCGAACGATATTGTTATTTCGTGGCCGGCACGGTGGGCGAGCTGCTCACCTCGCTTTTCGAGCGCACGGTGCCCGGGGCGAGCGAGGAGGTCCGCAAGGCGGCCCGGAGCCGCGCGACGCGGTTCGGGCTCGGCCTGCAGATGGTGAACGTGCTGAAAGACGTCGCCGAGGATCTCGATCGCGGCGCGTGTTTCTTGCCGGAGGACGTGCTCGCCCGGCACGGGGTTCGTCGGGACGTCCTGCTCTCGCCCGAGGCGCGCGCGGGCGGCCTCGCGGCCGTGTCGGAGGTGTGCGCGATTGCGCGGGGGCACCTCGACGCCGCGGTCGAGTACACGCTTTGCTGGCCCGGCCGCGAGGGCGCGGAGGTGCGCGCGTTCTGCGCGGTGCCGCTCGCGCTGGCGATCGCCACGCTGCGCGAGGTGGAGCGGGGCGAGAACACGCTCGTCCGCGGACGTGAGCCCAAGATCGACAAACGCCTCGTGGCCGAGGTGCTCGCCGGCGCGCGGCGCGCGGCCGAGAGCGACGCGGCGCTCCACGCCCTGTTCGCCCGCGCGGCGGAGGCCGGGCCGAGCACGCCCGCGGGCGTGTCCGGGCGCGCGACGATGCCGCTGCTCCGCGCGCGGAGG